>JAFSMW010000206.1 GCA_017447745.1 Thermoguttaceae bacterium | reverse complement strand
TCGTCCGTCAGCTCGAAATCTTTGATTGTCGGCAATTCCAGAGCTTCGACTTCCGGGGAAATCTCGTTGCCCAGCGGGTTGTCTGTGTAGACCAATCCGACCGGATTCATCTGTTTAATTTGTTCTGCGGTTACTTCATGTCCGACCATCTGGCAGAACACGTTAAGTCCACGAACGCGGCGAGCGTACAGCTGAGCGTTCTTGGAACCAAAGTCGACAACTACAATCTTTTCGCTGACTAAACTCATGGTTTGTTAAATAATAAATAAAGGACAATGGATAATGGAGAATTGCAAGCGGCTCCCTCTCATTGGGAAATAAAAACGAACGCGCTGCGACGCCTCGACTCGCGCTTCTCACATCTAAAAAAATAATTATATCAAAAATTTTAGACCTTACAAGGAACGCCCCGGGGCATTGACATTTAGTTTTTTCAAAATATAATTTTAAATAATAATTACAGACGCGTTAGCGTTCCGCTGCGAATTCACGATACCCTAAGCGTAACTACGCTCCCGTTGGTCGCTCCGTTACCGTCTTTCAATTCCGAATTCCGCATTCTGAATTCCTAATTCCCCTACCCCATTAACCCCATGAGATTCACATCAATTATCCTGACAGCGTTTCTTGCCGCCGTTGCCGCGGCAGAAGAATTCAAACCGGCTCAAACCATGCCGGAAGACGCCATTGTTCTTTTTGACGGCAAAGGCGTTTGCCAGTTCGTCGACAAAGACGGCAAACCCGCCGACCAAAACTGGAAAGTCGAAGACGGTTGTCTGATCGTTTCCAAGTCCGGGCACGATTCCAACCACATTCATTCCACCGTCGTTTTTCAGGACGCAGAAATTCACGTTGAATTCTGCACGCCAACCAACTCTGTCGGCAACAGCGGCGTTTACATTCACGGCAAATACGAGATGCAGATTTTCAACTCTGCCAACAAGGAAAAACCCGACCAACTGGACTGCGGCGCGCTGTACAACAAGTACGCTCCTCTGGTTCAGGCGTGCAAGCCGGCGGGCGAATGGCAGGTCTACGACATCAAATACACCGCTCCGCGCCGCGACGAGTCCGGGAAGATCGTTGAACCCGGGAGAATTACCGCTTATCTCAACGGTCAGCTCGTTCAAAACGACGTAACCTTTGAAGAGCCGTGGTCGGTTTGGCGTCCGGAAATCCGACAGAAATCCGCCTGCATGGACGAAGTCAACAAGGTCATGAAAGAAACCGGCGAAGGCCCGCTGTTCCTGCAAGACCATTCCGCCCCCGTCAAGTTCAGAAACGTCTGGATTAAAAAAGTTCAATAAAAAATTTAGGCTCATCTGATAACAATCAATCCGATGAGCCTTTTTAATAATAATGACGCATGGAATATTGACAGATATTCTGGGTAGTAAGCTAACGTCGATTTTTGATTAATCTCTCCGTTTGCGTCGCCGCCCCCTATTGCATAGAATTCCAATTGTTGTTAAAATTATAATATAGTACAGAAAAACGGCTCCGATATGTCAGAACCTTTCGTCAATTCAGACGTTCCAGATACAGACGCTCCTTCAGCGCAGCCGGCGGAAAAACCGGCGAGAACCATTGCGCTGCGGGTATCATACGACGGAACGAACTTCTGCGGCTGGCAGCGTCAGCCAAAATTGCGGACGGTTCAGAGAAGTATTGAAGACGCAGTCGAGTCGCTGGTCTATCCGGACGGGACGCCTTTGGAGAAGCGTCCGCAGAATCAGGATTGGCCGGTAATCGAGGTTCGCGGTTCCAGCCGCACCGACGCCGGCGTTCATGCGCTTGGTCAGGTGGCGGCGTTCAGAACGAATCGGGAAATCAAGCCTCGTTCGTGGGCGGGAGCGATCAACAGTCGCCTGCCGGCGGATATCCGAATTCTGGAATCCTGGCTGGAACGCGACGACTTCAATCCCATCGGCGACACAAAACGAAAGCGTTATCGGTACGTTATCTATAACGCTCAGGACTTGCGGGGCGATTTGTTTCTCCGATCTCACGCCTGGGGCGTTTGGCAGACGTTGAACGTTGACCTCATGCGGGAAGCGGGGCAAAAACTCGTTGGAACTCACGACTTTTACGGGTTTGTCAACTCGGGCGGAAAGCGTGACGACACCGTCAGAACGATTCTCGATTTAACAGTCGAGCCGTCTGTTTGTCCTCGCACTGGCGTTGGACTGACGATTATCGAAGTTGAAGGAACCGGGTTTCTGTATAACATGGTTCGGATTATTGCCGGGACGCTTGCGTTTATCGGCTGGGGGAAGATTCCCCCGGAAAGTATTGACCAGATGCTGGAACAGCGCGATCGCTCTTTGGGCGGCGTAACAGCTCCGCCTCAAGGGTTGTTTCTGGTTCAGATTTGGTACGAGTAACTTTTAACTACTTTTACGAGGTTTGCAAATGAGAACCCTTTTATCTCTTGCGATGGTTATCGCGATGGTTGGCGCTGCCGCGGCGGCGGAAGAAGAATTTGTTGAACTGTTCAACGGGAAAAACCTGGACGGCTGGAAAGCCGGCGGAAATCCCGATTCGTTCACTGTTGAAGACGGTCTGCTGAAAGTCAACGGCTCCTGCAGCCATCTGTTCTATGACGGCGACGTTCACAATCATTGCTGGAAGAACTTCCATGCTCAGGTTGTCGTTATGACAAAACCGAAGGCCAACAGCGGCATTTACATTCACACCAAGTTCCAGAAACAGGGCTGGCCCACCACCGGTTACGAATGCCAGGTTGCCAACACACACGGAGATCCTCAGAAGACCGCCAGCATCTACAACGTCTGCCAGGTCAATCCCGCTCCGGCTGAAGACAACGAATGGTTCGTTTACGACATTATCGTTCAGGGTTCCCGCATCACCACCATGATCAACGGCAAGATTTGCGCCGACTGGAAAGAACCCAAAGACATCGTTCCGCCGAAAGGCTGGGAAAATCGCCGTCTCGGACAGGGCACGTTCGCCATTCAGGCTCACGACCCGGGCAGCGTCGTCTACATCAAGAGCTTCAAAGTCAAGCCGTTGGACGACTGAGTCAATTAGCAATTAGTAATTAGCAATTAGTAATTATGAGGGGAAAACCAAACGGTTTTCCTCTCAAACACCCTCATTTATTTCATCGTTATGAGAACCAAATCGTCATTGAGAATCGGAGTTCGTTCGCAACATACGCTTTTATCTTACCTGTTTTCACCATTTGCGATATTGTTTGCTTTATCGATTCTGTTTGTTTATGCAGACGTTACGTCTGTAAAATCCAAAGCCGTTGAGGCGGCTGAAGCGGAAACGACAACGCCAGATTCAGCCAAAGACGAATCTCCTGAAAACGCAAAGGACGCTAAAGATTCAAAACCGGAAGAAAAACTTTCTCCCGAAGAGCTAAAAAAGCAGCAGGAAGAAAAACGTCTGCGAGAAATCAATGACGAAAACTACGCTTTGTATCAGCTGTTGGTCGACACCATCGATCAGGTTGAGGCAAACTACGTTAAGCCAATCAGTAAAAAAGAACTTATCGAAGCGGCAATCGGCGGGGTTTTGAACAAGCTCGATCCCTATTCCGATTACATTCCCAATGAGGGCGTGGCAGAATTTCGCGCGGATCTGGAAAACCGCTTTGGAGGTCTTGGAATTCACACTGCAAAGCAGCATGACAAACTGATTGTCGTTTCTCCTTTGGCGGACTCGCCGGCGTACCGCGCCGGGCTGCGTCCGGACGATGTCATTACCGCCATCAATGGCGTTTCTACCAAAGGCATGACGCTGGACGAATCCTCTGAGAAGCTCAAAGGTCCGGTTGGTTCTCGCGTTACACTGACCATCGAACGAAAGAAAAAGGGTTCATTTGACGTCGTCTTAACCCGCGATTTGATTAACATGCCGACAGTAAGCGGCTGCAGCCGCAACGTCGACGATTCATGGAATTACTGGATTGACGTCAGAAATAAAATCGCATACATTCGCATCTCCTCTTTTTCACAAAAAACGACGGACGAAATGGAATCCGTTTTGAAAAAGATGACCGACGCCGGCATGCGCGGGCTAATTCTCGATTTGCGGTTCAATCCCGGCGGGTCGCTGGGCGCGGCAATCGAAATTTGTGACATGTTTGTTGACGAAGGCGCAATTGTCAGCGTCAAAGGACGCGTTACAGACGAAAAGACCTGGTTCGCCAGCAAAGGCAAAACGCTCACCCGCGTTCCGATGGCGGTTCTGATCAACGGCTACAGCGCTTCTGCGGCGGAAATCGTTTCTGCCTGTCTGCAGGATTCAAACAGAGCCAAAATCGTTGGAGAACGCAGTTTCGGAAAAGGATCGGTTCAAAACGTGATCGATATGGACGGCGGCGCGCTCAAACTGACAACTAGCGGCTATTTTCGTCCCAGCGGACATAATATTCATCGCGAAGAAGGTTTTACTGTTGAAGATGAATGGGGCGTAACGCCCAACGAAGGAATGGTCGTCAAGTTCAGTTCGTATCAAAACGAACAGGTTCTGTGGCGATACCAGTTCCTCGATATTTTGCTCAATCCGGAAAAAGACAAAGACGGAAAACCGATCGTTCCCCCAATTCGAGCGGGAGAGCCAAACAGAACGGTTCCCGTTATCGACGGTCAGATTTCCCGCGCTTTGAAGTGGATTACCTCGGGACGATAATGGAAGAACCGCGTTGCGGTTCTTCAAGGCAATAGGCAATAGGCAAGAGGCAGTAGTTTAATCATCCCTATTCACTATTGCCTATTCCCTATTCCCTCCTATTGCCTACTGCCTACTGCCTACTGCCTCCCTACATCATGACGCACAACACAGATTCCTACGATTTTCAGATTCCCAATTCAATTTCTTTTGGCTGGGGACGGCTTGCGGAAGCGGGACGTCTGGCTAAGCCGTGGGGAAACAGAGCCGTTGTCGTCTGCGGATCTAAAACGCTTAAAAACAACGGCGTTCTGGACAGTCTGCTTAAAGCGCTTGAGGAATCAAAGATTGCAGTCCCGCTGACGATTGACGTTCACGGCGAACCGTCTGTAGAGCAGATCGACAAAGCGGCGGCGGAAGTCAGTTTGATTCTCAATTCCTCGAAAACGTCTGTAATCGCAATCGGCGGCGGATCCGCTATCGATTCCGCCAAAGCAATTGCAGCCATGGCGGTCAATGCAAAAGGAACGTCTGTTCGCGATTTTCTGGAATACGTCGGAACGGGAGCGACAATCAAAAAAGAACCTCTCCCGATCATTGCCATTCCGACAACGGCGGGAACCGGGGCGGAAGCTACCAAAAACGCCGTCATTTCCGTTTCCGATCCGTACGTAAAAAAGAGTTTGCGTCACAACAGTCTGATGCCGAAAGTCGCTCTGGTCGATCCGGAACTGACAACCTTCTGTTCACCCGCAGTTACAGCAGCGTCCGGAATAGACGCTCTGACGCAGCTGATTGAAAGTTTTATTTCCCGCAAGGCGAAACCAATTCCCCAGGCGTTGGCAATTGAAGGCTTGGGGCTGATCTGGAACTCTCTGGAAGTTGCGTATAAAGAGCCGCAAAATCGAGAGGCGCGAGAAAAAGTCGCGCATGCAGCGCTGCTGTCCGGGATGTGTCTGGCGAACTCCGGGCTTGGCATGGCGCACGGCGTCGCCGCCGCGCTGGGCGCTGAAAATCGCATTGCTCACGGAATAGCGTGCGGCTGTATGCTGCCGTTCGCTCTGAAAGTCAACAAACAGGAATCCATGGCGGAACTGAGCGCGTTAGCCAACTTCCTGCTTCCCCCGTCCGGGAATTACGGCGCGGATCGGGTGGACGCCTTTATCGAACGCGTTGAGCAGATCTGTAAAACGCTTAAAATTCCCTGTCGATTAAGTCAGCTGGGCGTTCATCTGACCCAAATTCCCGCAATCGCTCGCGGGTCGCTGGGAAACAGCATGAACGGAAACCCCAAAGAGCTTTCCGTTCCCGAGATAATCGAGATTCTGGAAAAGGCGTATTGAGTCGAAGGGTTTTGACTAAGCGGTAGGGGATTGAGTTAGGAATTAGGGGTGAGGAGTGAGGAGTTGTGCGAAGCGCTTCTCCAGACTTCTCCCTATTCCGCTTTTTTCTTGTGAGGACGCGTCCCGGCTTGCCTCTTGACACTCTATTTTTATGGGGTATAATATCGAAAAATTGAAACATCGGAAATTGACTGTTCGTCGGGCGTCCGGCGTCAGCAATTTTTAACAAGGATTATTTACTGAAGGAATTTTTACGATGGAAATCATTCATGACAGCGCCGCATCGCTGGATCCGCTGAAGGGTAAAACTGTTGCCATTATGGGTTTTGGAGCGCAAGGCCGCAACCAGGCATTGTGCCTGCGAGAGTCGGGCGTTCACGTTATTATCGGCGTTCGACAGGGCAAGTCCTTTGAAGCCGCCAAAGAAGACGGTTTCGAGGTTATGAGCGTTAAAGAAGCTGCTGAAAAGGCTGACCTGATTCAGATTCTGCTTCCGGACGAACGACACGGCGAAGTCTACAAGAACGAAATCGAAGCTGGGCTCAAGCCGGGCAATACGCTGTGCTGCTCGCACGGGTTCGCGTACACGTTCAATACGATTGTCCCGCCCAAAGACGTCAACGTGATTATGGTTGCGCCCAAAAGCCCCGGAACCGAAGTCTATCGCCGGTTCATGGAAGGCTTTGGCGTTCCCGGTTTGATCGCTGTTCATCAAAACGCCACCGGCGACGCTCGCGACATCGCTCTGGCTTACGCCAAAGGCTTGGGCTTGACCCGCGCGGGCATTCTGGAATGCACCATGCAGCAGGAAACCTACGAAGACCTCTTCGGCGAACAGAATGTTCTGTGCGGCGGCATCGTCGACCTGATGCTGTGCGGCTTTGAAGTCCTCATCGAAGCGGGCTATCCACCGGAGATGGCGTATTTTGAATGCATTCACGAATCCAAGCTGATCGTCGACCTGATTTACGAAGGCGGCATCCAGAAGATGAACGCTGTCATTTCCAACACGGCGGAATGGGGCGAATACAGCAACGGTCCGTTCATTCTCCCGCACGACCAGATGAAGGCGTTGATGAGAGAATCGCTGCGCCGCGTCGAGTCCGGCGAATTCGCGAAGAAGTGGCTGGCGGAAGCCGCCGCTGGCGCGCCCAACCTCAACGCCAAACGCGCCGCTCTGGCAGAACACCCGGCGGAAATCACCGGCGCCCGCATTCGCTCGATGTTTGAAAAGAAATAGTCCTGCGATTACGCGCAATCTGCGATAATACATCCCTGAAAAAAAGAAGACGATGAGCGGTTAGTTCCGTTCATCGTCTTTTTTTGACTTGCTGTCGTCTTTATTTTTGACTTGACGCAATTTCGGCTTACTGTCAGAACTTGAATACAGTTAACGACTGGTCATAAATCGTATCCAAGAGTTCCTTAAACCGCTTTTGGACATGCTCGTCCATTTGGATAGTTCGCGGTTTTGGGAAATTCAGCTTTGTTTTGAGTTCTTGAATTTGCGCGGCGCGAACGTCGTTCGGAGCGGAGGCGTCAAACGTGAACTCATCGCCCAGCTTTGCTTTAAGACGTTCTTGAGCAACGGAAGAAAACGCGGGATTGCCTGATTCCAAAAGCGAAATATTTGCGTAAAAAGAATCGGTAAATAAAAGCGACATGTCTTCAACGTCGTCCGTATTGCAGAAGAACGAATTGGCGTTGAGGACGTTCCCCAGACGAACTCGCGCTTCCGGGTCAAGCTGGTTCAAGTCAAGCTTTTGAGCAAAGCTGAGGAAAGCGCCGCCCTCGTTTTGAATTCGGTTCATGGCGGCAACGCGTTTCATATAAACGTCGCTAGACAAATCGTCTACCAGACGCTGATATTCCTGATGGTTATCTACGTTTAACGGGACGCTTTTGGCAATCGCGTTATAAACTCGATGGAGCATATTCTGTTCGGAAGTAAATATTGATGGATTGTAGTTTTTCATCAATTCCAGAAAATCTTTTTGATATTGATCCGGAATAAGAATATACAGTTCCCAAACGTTTTTGACCTGATAATCCAACAGCGTTGTTTCGTCCGTTTGAATCAGCAATCGAATAATGCCGTTTCCGTCCTGAAGAAGAACGATTATCGGAAAAATCTGCTCGGGCGTTTTGGACTCTTCTTTGGCGTTCTTTTCATCGGTTTTCTTTTCTTCATCCGCTACGGTTGGGACAGGGGCAGGCGTTGCTGAGGATAGTTTAATCGTACCGGAAAAGCGATTTGTCGAGTCGTTGGATCCGTTTTGAGGTTTTTTACGCAACAGACTTATCGCGTACTGTGATCCATTAATTCGCAATGAAATATGCATTTCAGGAGATTTGGCAATGTAATCGACTTTGGCGAATCTGTTTCCTAACGGTTCGTAGCGAAAGATTCTGGATACACCGCCTAACGACGACGTAGAATTCATGGTGTGGGTAGCTGTCGGAATATACTGAAGTTTCCCGTTGACAATGAGAGGCTTTCCGTAATTGGTGGGAAGCTGTGCGTTGACGACCGTTCCGCTGAACAGCATGACAGCCAGCGCGATCCCCAAAACCATGACGATTCTTGCAGCTGACAAAACAATTTGTCGAATTAAGGAGTATTTGTTGTTAATCATTTTTCTTTGCGCGCCTTTTAGAGCGTCTGTTTCTATTGAATATGCGTAACTTTATACGGCAATTTCCCTTTATTATCAGGCAAAACGAAAATCATTTCAACCCCCTGATTATTTGTACAGTATTCCTGGGCGGCGTCCGGACCGAGAATGTAAAACGCGGTTGCCAAGGCGTCGGCTTTGGAGGCGGCGAAATAATCGTATTGGGAATCCAATGGTTGAACGGGTACGATAACCGTTGCGGAATAGACAATCGTCGAATCCGGCTCTGTCGAAGCCGGGTATCCGGTTCTCGGGTCGATGATGTGTCCGTAACGCTTTCCGCCGGCGCGGAAGAACTGCGTTTGCGATCCGCTGGTCGCCAACGCCTGGTTGTGAAGTCGAATCGTTTCCAAACGCGTCGATTCCCGGTTTTCCTGCTGACGTCGCAGTGGGTTGTGCAACCCAACTTCCCAACCGTCGCTGTCGGTGCGATTTCCCATCGCGACAACGCTGCTGGCTCCGCCATGAAAGAGGAAGTCTGTAACGCCGCAGTCGAACAGGAACCGTCCTGCTCTGTCTAAAGCGTAACCCTTGCCAATAGCGCCGAGGTTAACCCTCGTTCGTTCGTCCGTTCGAGCAATGCACTTAACGTCGTCCAGGAGCGCCAGCTTCCCGTCTCCCCGCGATTCCAACGCAATCTGAATCTCTTCCGGCGAGGGAACCTGCCCTGCTCGGCGGGAAAACCCCCAAATCTCCCACAGACGCCCTGCGGTGATGTCGAACGCGCCATGCGTCTGATCGTAAAGCGTCTGACAGAGTCGAAACAGATCGTAAATCGGCTCGTCCGGGAAAACCGGAATATTCGCCGCCGTCCGATTGAGTTCTCCGACGACGCTGTCCGGGATGAAAAAGCTCAGTTCCCTTTCCAGACGCGAAACGACGTCCAGAGCGTCCAGAGCCGCGGACTTGTCGTTGGCGTATTCGCCCATATTGAGCTGCAGGACAAAATCCGTCGCCATCGCCTGCCGGACGAATTCCAAATACGGACTGGCAAGCGATTTCGAGTTGAATGACGGCGAGGCGTTCTTTTGACTGTTTTTATCCATGATCTGCTTTAAGGCGTTTCTAATCTTGCAACGTTCCTGATAGGAACCGTTTTAGAAAGCCATAAATATATTATACCGTCTTTCTTTCATTTTGAAAAGAGGATGCGCCGATTATTTTCCAATTTCCGCTCCACGCGCGTTCATCTGCCTTATCGCTTCGTAAGCGGCGATGCCGACGCTGACGGACAGGTTTAAACAGCGGGCTTCTTCCGCGACGGGGATTCTCAGCGACGTTTGGGCGCAAAGCTGCCGAACGAAGTCGGGAACGCCGCGCGATTCCGATCCAAACAGCAGAACGTCGCCATGCTGATATTCAACAGACGTGTAGTCTGTTACAGCGTGACTGGTAAACAGCCACGGCGCGGGGGCTTTCCCGGTTTCCTCTTCCAGCCGGGACATAAGAGCGTACCAGTTGTTGACGATCTCGTAGTTCAGATATCGCCAGTAGTCCAACCCGGCGCGTTTGAGAAGCCGGTCGGTGAGCTGGAACCCCATCGGGCGCACCAGCCACAGTTTCGCGCCCAAGCCAACGCAGGTGCGTCCGACCGCGCCGGCATTGTGCGGTATTTCCGGTTCAAAAAGAACAATATGAAGCGTCGGGAACGTTTGCGCGGTCATGGCGGTTACTGCCAGTCTTTATAAAGCATGCTGGGCTGAATGTCGCTGTTGTTTTGGTACTTGCTCTTGTACAGGTCGAAGTCGCCCTCAATCTGATGATAGAAAATCTGGCAGATTCTCA
The DNA here is from genome assembly GCA_017447745.1 of Thermoguttaceae bacterium. Taxonomy (GTDB): domain Bacteria; phylum Planctomycetota; class Planctomycetia; order Pirellulales; family Thermoguttaceae; genus RUG11551. The sequence goes on along the minus strand of JAFSMW010000206.1, from coordinate 406 downwards.
CGCCGGGATAGATGCGAATCGGCTGAACGGCGAAAATTTCCAGCGTCCAGAACCCCGCAAAGCCGACGTCGCCGAACCCCGCCGTTACGTGAACGAACAGCCCCAGCCGCCCGATGCTCGAACGCCCTTCAATCATCGGGACGTGGTTCATCGTTTTGGTGAACTCAACCGTTCTGCCCAAATACAGACGGTTGGGCTGCAGCACCAAACCGTGTTCCGGGATTTCCAGCCGATGAGCGATATTGGGCTTTTTCATGTCCAGAACGCCGTCGTTGGACTCCAGTTCGTACGTGAGCATCTGGTTGTGAAGCGTCAAGTCGTAACTGTTCGGATTGACGTGAGTCGGGTCGAAAGGCGAAATCTCAATCTCGCCCGTCTGAACTTTCTGCTGAATTTGTCTGCCTGT
>JAFSMW010000205.1 GCA_017447745.1 Thermoguttaceae bacterium | reverse complement strand
TTGAAATTGGGGTCGATGGCAATAATCGCGTCGTAGGCGAAAAGCTCCTGCGGCGTGGCGGGGAACTCGGAAAGGATTTTGCGTCCTTCCTGAGAGATGTTTCCAACGGCGGTTTGCAAGAGCGTGTCCATCTCCATGGACTTGTCACGCGCCAACAGGGTGCGGAGGAACTGGTATTCTCTCGACGGTCCGCCGGCAAAGAGCAGAACCTGTAATTTCCGGTCTGCGGACTCGACGACGACGGAGTCGGAATTGTCGGTCTTGTCGGACTCGTTCGCCAGCGCGCGGACTTTTACTGTGTATTTCTTTTTCCCGACCGGCTGCGGGGGAACTTCAAAGGCGACTTTCTGCAGTTCGTTGTCCGTTCCCAAAACGACGCTTTGGGTTGACGAGAGCGTCTCTTCCGTTTTGCCTTCCGGGGTTTCCATCAGGTCGATTACGACGGTTTTCCCTTCGTAGGACTGGTTTTGAATGAACGCTGTTACAGAGAACGGGTCGTTGGGCTGAACGCGCTGGGGCGCCTGAACGTTGTACACGCGGACGTTAGCGGGAATTTCCGCTGAGCCAACGCCAACGGTGTGAACCATCAAATGACGTTCCGCCGCCGCGACAGCGTCCGCTTCGGGAGCAGCCCCGACGTTTTGAGCGCCGTCTGAAAGAACCGCGACCGCCGACAAGGGCGTGTTGCGCTGCGTATTGAGCCAGGCGGAAACCGCGTCTGATAGAGCCGTCTGCTGACCGCGGGGGTCGACAGCGCCGAGGTCTGTTACAACTTTAGCGGACGTGGTTTTCTCGTCTTTTTTCTTTTCATCGTCTGTCTTGCCGTCCTGTTCCGGCTTGTCGACTTTCTTTGTCAGGAACGCCAGCTCTTTGACGCCGGAATCGAAGGTTAAAATCTGGACGTCCCGCTTTTCGCGCAGAGCGTCGATAAACGGCTCGTCAGTCAGAACCGACTTGACGGCGTCCCAACGGCGGATTTTTTCCGTTCCGCTTTTTTCCGCCGGCTGATCGGCAATCGCCATACTCAACGAGGAATCGACGAAAATCACCGCCCGGCTGGGAATGGTGGACTCTTTTTCGTGACGCCATTGCGGCTGCAGGTACATGACAAGCAAAGCCAAAACGGCAATGCAGCGCAGCGTTCTGAGCAGCCAGCGCAGCGGGCGGGCGGTCTCGACGGCGTCCTTTTTATAAATCCGGTAGATGTACAGGAACATCACGCCGACAACCAGCAGCGGCAGAATCCAGTCTGTATTTTGATGGATTCGCCCCCATTGGAACATGTCGCGTTCGACGTCGGCTTGCGCCAGGAGGAATACAGAAAGGGAATGAGCGAAATCGAACATTAGCGCGCGCCTCCTTTCTGAACTACGTTTGGAACGTGGGCAAGGTGGCTTGACGCCCAGTAAGCAATTAGCATTTCCAAAATCATCAATAATATCAAAGCGTACAAGCAGTACGGCTGAAGGTTGAATCCCTGCGGACCCGCCAGAAGCGCAGAAACGGTAGCGCTGTCGGCGATTTCCAGCGGAATTTCCGGCCACGAGCGTTTGAACTCGTTCAGGTCGAGCTTTTTCAAGTTCCCTTCTTCAACCGCCACGTTGACGGCAACGTCTTTGACGTCCGAGACGCTTGCTGAGTCGCCTTCAACGCCGGGCTTGGGCTGGAATTTGAATCGGTACACGCCGGAACGGGGAACGTCTGGCAAAACCGCCTTGGTAACGTCTTTGTCCATTTGAGCGGTCAGATCAATCTGCCGCGCCTGGAGGTCAAGCTGGGCTTCGTTTTCCGGCGGGGGAACGGTGCATTGGAACTGGTCTGTAAACGCCTTGGAATTGAACTCGAATTCAATCGGACGCCCAACGAGATGGTTGTCTTCCTTAACGCCCCGATTGATCAGTTCCGCCTGCAGCTGATGGAGGACGACAATATAGCTCGGATTGCCTTTTCCCCAGTTGTTCCACGTTGGGGCGGCAGACGTGAAAAAGACGACAACCGCGCCGTCTCCAACAGGCGTTTCGACCATCAACGGAGCGCCGTTGCGCAACTGCGCCAGCGTGTGCTTTTCAACCGCTTCCGGCGATTCCAACGCGTAGTACGTATTGACGTTGACCGCGGCGAGAAACGCGTTCTTTTCCCCTTCAAAAATGCGGAAGATGGGGTTGTCGAAAACGTTTAAGTCAGACCGCTTGCGGAGGAAGTCCGGCGGAAGGGTTTGCGGCTTGGACAGCTTCAGCCCCTTGAGTTCATCAACTTTCTCGACCCAGGAGTTCCAGGACGAGGCGTCTGTCTTGTCGCCCAAAAAGACGACGGCGGTTCCGCCTTTGCGAAGCCATTGTAGCAGGTTTTCGCCCGCCAGATTCGAGAAACCGCGAACGTTGAGCAGGTAAACGGTTTTGAACTCGTCCAGATTGGCGGCGTTGAGAAACCGGTCGTTTTCCACGCGGCACGCCAAGCCGGTATCGACCGGAGCGCCGGGCGCCAGAGCCGTCTGAACGAATCGGACGTCGGGCTGATGCGACGGATCGGGTTCGTCTGATGTGCGGGGCTGATACCCGATTAACAGCGTCGAAACGCGGGCGGGTACGTCCAGGACGCAAAAGCGCTCGTTGTCTGCGTCCAAACCGTCTGCCGACAGCGTTGCTTTAATTGTGTGACATCCCCCCTGCGGGTACGACACGGTGAAGTTCGCGCGTCCGGTTTCGCCCGGCTCGATATTGTGAATTAACGCGGCGGGAAGCGGTTTGCCGTCAGTTTCTAAACGAATCGAGACGTTTTTCGCCGCGGTCGAAGAATGGTTGATCGCTTCGACGGTCATGGGAATCGGGACGCCGGCGGCTATCGTGCCGGAACCCGGCTTGAGAGCGGCAATCCCGATGTTGATCCTGTCCAGCCCGGCGGCGGAACGAGTGGACTCGTCGCCCGACTGACCGGAAACGTCGATGAAGGAAACCGTCGCCTTTAAGCTTGTCAGGCGTTCGACTTCCTGACGGAGCTTTTCAGACAGCTTTCCGTTGTCGGACAGCCAGTTGACCTGTCGAAAATCGGAAATGAGAAAGATTCGATGGGCGGACTGTTTGTTGGATTCCACCCAGTCTGCCGCAGTGTGCAGGACGTTTTCCGGGGAGTCGTCCCGCTGCGTTGGATACGTCTTTTCCAGCGTCTGTTCCAGCAGTTCTTTTAGTTGGGAATCAACCGGCACGGACAAAATCGGGGCGTCTGGCTTGGAAAACGCGATTATCGTAACCGTCTGACCGGGAGAAATGTTTTGATCTGCAAAGAACTGTAACAGAGCGGACTTTGCCTGACCGAAACAGGTGGTTTCCCCCGACCGCGCTCGCATAGAGTAGCTGTCGTCGAGGAGGAAAATCAGATTCGTCTTTTGCCCGCCCAGGATTCTGCCCCACTGGTCAGATACCAGCGGAACCGCCGCCGCCAGAACAATCAGAGCGACAATGCCAATTCTGCACAGTAACAGCAGCGCTTCCCGCATACGAATCCACTTGGAGTGTTTCCGGAAGCTGGCAAGAAGAAACTCCATAGCCGCCCACTCGACGCGCCGATGCCGAAACAGATTGATTAAGTGTATCAAAATCGGCAAGGCGATTAACGCCAAGGCTGTCAACAGGGCGGGATATAGGAACATAGGGGTTAGGGGTTAGGGAGTGGGGAGTAGGTTGTTAGTTAGGAGTGAGGAGTGAGGAGTGAGGAGTGAGGAGTAGTTTTTAAATTCGCCGCAGGCGAAACACTACTGCCTCTTGCCTACTGCCTACTGCCTAATTCCAGCAGGTATTCCAAATCAAACGATTCGCCTGCTTTGCAGGTGATCTTTCCTTCGTGAACGGGGCTGGGAATGATGTAGTAATGACCGTTGTTCTGCATGTAGAACCGGGACGGCTCCGTTCCCTTGACGATGGTAAAGCGAACGCCCATGCCGGTCTTTTCGTCGCGGAAATCGCACCACGTCGCGGGTTTGGAACGTATGGAGTCCATCGTGTTGCCGCCGTTGTCGGACGTTGGCTTGAACTCGCTGACCGTCTGGTTCATTCTCAACGACAAGCCCGCGTACCCACCGCCGGTTTTGTGAGGCGGAGTGCGTTCAAACGTCAGGTCTTTGTCGCCGGCGGTAAAATGGTGTTTGGACGTAATCGTATAGTTTCCATTTTCGTCCGGGGCGGAAAAGACCACGGTTCGTTCTTCTGATAAAACGGTAACGTCCGGATTGCGTTTGTCAAAATAGCGCAGCTTGATTGTTACCGTTGCGGACAAGCCGTCGATTGCAGCGTCCCACGATTCGACTTCGGTCTTGCCGTTGGACGGCTCCCAGTAATTGACGCCGTTGATATACTTCCAGCTAAACCACAGCCCGGTGTGCCAGGGGTGATCTTTGGGACGAAGGTCTGTAATAACGTGTCCGTCCGGAAGCGTAATAGGGTGAATATACGGTTTGCCTTCCGGCGTTTTAATAACCTGTTCCCAAACGACGACGTCGCCTTTGACGAGTTTGGCGCCGTTGTCCGTTTTAACGCATTGATAGTCCGCCGCGCAGGCAACGGAGCTGAGTACCAAAAGGAAGGGAATTAATATGTGTCTCATGATGTTATGTGGTAAGTTAATATTTTTAACACGAAATACACGAAATAAGCGAAAAGGACGAAAGAGATTTAAAATTTTTTTAATTTTCGTGTTTTTCGTCAATTTTGTGTTTTTCGTGTTTAAAAAACTACTGCCTACTGCCTATTGCCTACTGCCTTCAATTGCCTGCCAGCTGGAGTAAGCGAACATTCCGAAAAACGCCGCCATAAACCAGTCGTCAAACCATAGCAGGGCAACCCCTACCAAGGCAAGCGATGCAATAAACGATATTTGAAATGACGTCGCAATGCCAGTTCGGGGATTGATAGCGGTGCAAATTTCGCGGGCGATCTGTCCGCCGTCCAACGGGTAAACCGGCATGAGGTTGAGGATTCCCCAAAACAGGCAAATGTACATCTCCAAATGGAGAAATACAATAACCGGCGCGGACAGGAATCGGAACAGCGATCCCCGTTGCTGGTCGTCAATGTCGCCGAACAGGAAGCCTATCGGATTAACGCCGATAAACAGCAACAGCGCGGCAATGACTCCAAAAAGAGCAAAGCCCGCCAGCGGTCCGGCGGCGTCTATAATAATATGTTCCCAGTTGGACAAGTAACGATGGTTAATTTGATAACCGGGATTGTACGACGTTAGCCCGCCCATGGCGTGAAATGTTATTTCCGGCTGGAATCCGTAATGACGCATTGCCAGGGCGTGTCCGAGTTCATGAACCAGAATCCCGAGGAACACCGCAGCAACCCAAAGAATCATCGTCTTTGGGCTAAAACTGGCTCCTAGCATGACGGCGACAACCCAAAACCACGGCGATACCCGGATCGGAAATCCGAGCAGCCGAAATTTCAGGTCGTACGGCGTGGGCTGTGAGGAAAAAAAGTTCATGTGAAAGTAGGCAGTAGGCAGTAGGCAATAGGCAGTAGGGGTTATTAAAACTACGACTTCTTGCCTTCGTAGGATTTTAATCCACGGAGGGGAAAGGGACTAGGCATTAGACGGTAGGATTTAAATTCGCCGAAGGCGAATTACTATTGCCTACTGCCTACTGCCTATTGCCTTATCCAATATTGCAAATATCGTATGCAGTCTTGAGGCTCTTGAGTCCGTCTTCGTCGTGCGGTACGAATTCGTGGGCGACGTAGCCGGTATACCCGGTTTTGTAAATGACTTCCATCAAAGCGCGATAGTCGCGTTTCTGGCGGGAGTCGATTTCCCCTCTGCCGGGATAGCCGCCGGTGTGATAATGCCCGAAACATTCGTGGTATTTTTCGATGTCGCCGACAACGTCTTCTTCCATCATATCCGCGTGGAAAATATCGTACAGGATTTTGAACCGTTCCGATCCCACCTGCTTGACCAGTTCGACCGCCCATTGCGTGTTGTCGCACATGTAGTCTTTGTGTCCTTTGGAATTAAGGTATTCCATGCAGATGGTAACCTTTTTCTGCTCCGCGTAACCGACGATTTTCTTCAGCCCTTCGACGCAGTTTCTCAAACCCTCTTCCCGACTCATGCCGCGGCAGTTGCCGGAAAACGTAATGACGTTGGGGAACCCATATCGAGCGTTTGCATCGATGCGTTCCGTAAGGACTTGAATCATGCGTTCGTGGTTGGCGACCGTATTGAACCCGTCTGGAATGCTTGTGCTGTTGGTCATCGTGCAGACCATTCCGTGCTTCGCCATCAGCTCAAACAGATCCGGTCCCATCAGGTCAAGCCCTTCCAGCCCAATCTCTTTCGCGGCGACGATAAAGTCTTCCAGGGACATGTTTTTCTTTTTCATCGTGTTATTGTAGCACCACAGACTGGCGGACTGATGAATCTTGCTTTTCCCTTTCGGCGCCTGAGCAAACAGGAAAGGACTGGTTGAGGAAATCGCGGCAAACGCGCCGACGGATAACGTTTGGAGTAATGTTCTTCTGTTCATGGTAGATTTTTGGGTTAAATTGGAGGGTGAGCAGGTGTGTAGGAATAAGCAACTACTGCCTATTGCCTACTGCCTACTGCCTCATTTCTCTATATTATAATCTGAAAATTCCATTTGTCAATCGTCTAAAACGTCTCCGACAATAAGAATTGATCCAAACCAGACGTTGGTTCCCTGGTATTTGGGTTCGGCGAGTTCTTTTTCGGGATTTTGCAGCCGGAATGCAACGGATTTCCGGTCAGGCTGGTTGGCGTCGATGGTTACGACGACCGTGTGTTCGACGTTCGGGTCAAGTGTGCCGGCGACGAAAAGCGTTCCGAGTCGATGGTACGTGCAGTAGCTGTCGAACAGGGGAACAAGATGTTGAGCGTCGACGCCGTCAACGGTGATTTTGACCTGTCCGCCGTTGGGGCCGAGCAGGTCGTAGATTCGCACTTCCGTTCCCTTGACTTTGAACTCAATCGAGTCGCCCGGCGTTCCGGAAGTCCAGATGTCGTCGGCGCGTTGAGTCGCCCAGTACAGCGGATCGCCCTGTTCGAGCTTTCGCCACGTTCCGTGAAGCCATTTCGGGTTAATCTGGACAAGTCGGGCGTTTTCGTAATCCTTGGAAAAGAACGTCTTGTCGAGCTGGGAAGCGTGGTTGACAGAATTCGCTCCCGTTGGCTGGGTTGCATCCTCTCGCAACTCGCTACTCGCAACTCGCAGCTTCTTCATCTGCTCCCACGCCAGCTGAATGTCTTTGAGGTACAGTTCGTGCCCTTCGTCGGTGGGGTGGACGTTGTCTCGAGAGAAGATAATCTGTCCCGGCTTGGCTTCGTCGTCTTTGATTGCCAGCTCGCCGTCTTTGCACATCTTCGCAATGCGAGGACAGAAGTTGATGGTGGGAATGTTGTAGAATTCCGCCAGCTGTTCCATCGCCGACGCGGCGCGGCTGCATTCGCCCGCCAGCGTGCATTCGTAATAACCTCGAATAAACGTGTACGTAAAGACAATGTCGGTTTCCGGGTTGGCTTTCCAGATCTGTCGGACGATTCCTTCCATCTGCATCCAGATTTTTTCCGGGGCTGCGCCGCCGTCGTTGACGGAGAATTCTACAAAGACCAGATCCGGGTGATGCGCGATAACGTCGTGATAGCAGCGGTAAACGCCCAAGTCCGACCCCGTCCCGCCAATTGCAGCGTGGACTTCGTGAATTTTCGCTGATGGGTACTGGGATTGAAGCCAAGCCGTCGTCTTCGGACGCCAGCCGTTGGCGGCTGTAATTGACCCGCCGAAATACGCGACGGTAACGTCTTTTCCCGCTTCCAGTTTCGCGATCGTTGAACCGATTCCGCTTCGAGCCTGAACGACAACCGCGGGCTGGGTTTCAAACGTGGGTTGGCTGTCTTGAGCCGTCGCCAGGGCTGCGGTCAGAACCAGAGCCAGCGCTGCAATAAATGTCCGGTACATAATATTATCCTTGCGTTAGAGTAAGTTGAGGAAGTGGTAAGTGGCTAGTAGTAAGTGGTTAGTTAGATGAGCGCTTGCGACCTAAACGCTAACCACTAAAAACTTATCACTCGCTATTATATCAAAGAAGATTTCGAATTGCAAGCGACCCCGAGAGAAATTTGGACGTGAGAAGAAAGAAGTGTTTGTTAGTTAGGAGTTAGGGGTGAGGAGGGAGGAACTGGTATGGCGCGAAGCGTAACTCCTCCCTCCTAATTCCTAACTCCTAACTCAGAAAAAAATGAGAGTACAGAAGTTAAATTAAGTTCTCAGGAAGCGGCTTCTGTCCAGGAGCTTGTTCCTGTTTCTTTTGCTCTTCTTCCTTCTTTTTCTGTTCTTCCGCCTGCCTCTGCTTTTCCTGTGCCGCTTTAATCGCGTTGACAATTTGCTGTTTTACGTTGTCAACAATCTTTTTCGCTTCTGGATTGGTCGCGTTGGAGAGAATGTTGAGATATTTGGGAATCAGATTTTCGGTCGGCTTGTATGCTGGGACTTTCTGGACGAGGAACATGAGTGCAATCGCGTCCTGAGCCATTTCGGGCGTAACGTCTTTTCCGTTGTTAGCCGCCGCCAGAGCCGCGTTCATTTCGTTGACCAGTTTTCCCATTTCTTCGGCATTTTGGGATTTTACACAGGCGTTGAGCCGGGCGCGGAATATCTGGGAGTTCAGACCGTTAATCTTACCGAGGACGTGCTGGAGAGTTGTGTCTTTACCGTCCGCCTTGAGTTGTTGAGTAAATTTGACCAGTTCGCCCTGAGCGTTAGGGTCTTTGAGAAGCTGCCATTTTACAAGCAGGAACTGCGCTTTGAAAACCGCCAGGTTGGCGTACGCGCTTTCCGTGCAGTGTTCCGCTTCCATACCCTTGGTTGCCGCTTCAATGTCCTTTTGAATAAACGCAGACTCAACCGCTCTGATATTGTTGATTGTAAACTCCTGACCGTTCTCCTGAGCCTTTGCCTTTAAGGTTTCGATGGCTTTGGTCTTTGCGTTTTGACTGGCGTGAATGTATCCGAGGTAATCGGAGCCGGAACCGTTTTCCGGCAGAGTGGGAACGAGCGCCGCAATTTCGTCGTTATCAATGGGGGCGTTTTCAGCAAAAACGGACGCAGACGCCAAAGTCATTATCAGACCAAGCGTCAAGGCGAGGAAATGGAATTTCATTTTTCAGTCCTTTCTGTGGGGGTGGGGAAAAAATGGGGTAGGGCGGCTGTTGTGGACGGTCGTCCGAGTATATATCACTACATTTCTTCATTACGATAAACCGCCAATTTTGGTTCGAATGTTAAATTAGATAAGATTGGCGTTGCGCCGATTTTCGGGAGACGTCGAACTTTTATCCAAAGTTATCGTTAATAATATATATTAAACCCTTTTATCAATTCGGAGACGTTATGAACTCAAGCAATTCCCTAATAAATCTGTTTTGTAGATATTCCGGCTTTATAACGCTGGCTTGCGTTGTTCTGCTTGGCGTTTGCGTTGTTTGCGCTGATATAATCGCGCTGAAGAATCGACCCTCCGCCGATTCCAATCAAGGGAAATACGACGCTTTACTCAGTTCGGGAATTCAGACGGGAGCGGGAGAGCGAAAAACCGCTGTTGTCAACGGCGTTCTGTTTGCCTTTAGATGGTGTCCGGCGGGGACGTTTATGATGGGGTCGCCGATTTCTCAAGCAAGACGCAAGGGCGCGGAAGAGCCGCATCTGGTTACGCTTTCCAAAGGGTTCTGGATGATGGAAACGGAGGTAACGCAAAAACAATGGGAAGCCGTTATGGGTAACAATCCCAGCGGATTCAAGGGCGACGATCTCCCTGTCGAGAACGTGTCGTGGTACGACTGTCAGGAATTTTGTAAGAAGTGTTCAGAGCTTGGTTTGCCGGTTAAGCTGCCAACGGAAGCACAATGGGAATACGCGTGTCGGGCGTTGAGTGCGACGTCGTATTTCTGGGGAAACGCTCTCAATGGCGACAAGGCGAACTGCAACGGCTTATTCCCGTACGGAACGGACGTCAAAGGCGCGTTTGCTGGTCAGACCGTTCCTGTTGGCTGTTACGAACCCAACGCATGGGGTTTGTACGACATGCACGGCAACGTCTGGGAATGGTGCGAAGATTTATTTGCGGCATACTCGAAAGAAAATGTTACCGACCCGATTGGCGAATCCGACTATTCAGACCGCGTTATCCGCGGCGGCAGCTGGAATTACGCCGCCAGCGAATGTCGATCTGAAACCCGTTACGGAGAATCCCCGAAAGATCGCGGTAAACACTTGGGCTTTCGGGGAGTTGTAACAATTAGCAATTAACAATTATAAAAGAATGAGGAGTGTGGGTTACGCCTACGCGAAGCGTCAACTCCTTCCGTGGGTTAAAACCCACGGCTATTGATATTGAACCGCTACGCGGTTCTAGCAGAACGCTGCCGCGTCTGTTGTTTTTTTTCTCACTCCTAATTCCTAGCTCAATGGGCATTGAGTCGTCTAACGTCGCTGGAACTACATCAGGTTGTCCAAGTCGAGAACCTTTTCGTTCTGATTGTTTTCTTCTTCCTGCTTTTTCTGTTCTTCTTCCTGGCGCTTTTTCTCCTGAGCTGCTTTTATCGCAGCGGCAATCTGCGCTTTTACGTTATTGACCACTTTTTGGGTCTGCGGGTTGGTCGCGTTGGAAAGAATGCCCAGATATTTAGGAATCAGTTCTTCAGACGGTCTGTAATTTGGAACTTTCTGGACGAGGAACATGAGCATGATCGCGTTTTGCGCCATTTCCGGCGTTGCGTTTTTGCCGTTGTCGGCATTTTTTAACGCTTCGTCCATTTCTTTGACCAGCTTTTCCATTTCTTCGGCGTCGTGCGTATTGACAGCCTTGATTATGCGGGCGCGGAAAATCTGAGCGTTAATCTGGGCGTCAATCGCGTTGATTCTGGCTGCAACGAGTTTGAATGTCGTGTCTTTCCCGTCTTTCTGGAGTTTGTTCAGGAATTTTGTCATTTCCTCTTTGGCTGCTTGGTCGTTGTGAAGCTTAATTTTCAGAGACAGCAGTTCTGCTTTGGCGAGCGCCAGTTTCTGAAACACGCTTTCGGGAGCGTTGGGAGCTTCCAAACCTTTGTTGACCGCTTCCAGGTTTCTATCCATGAACGCGGCGGCAAGCGCCTGAGCCTTTTGGGGAGTGATCGGTACGCCGTTCGACTGAGCGGACGCTTGGAGAGATTCAAGAGCTTTTTTCATCGCGTTATTGCTGGCTTGAACGTACTGGAGATATTCCAGCGCGGAGCCGTTTTCCGGCAGAGCGGGAACGAGAGCTGCAATTTCGTCGTCAATAGCGGGAGCGTCTTGAGCAAATGCAGAAACAGACGCCATAGCCATAACCAGACTGAGCGTCAAAGTAAGGAAGCGGAATTTCATTTTTCAGTCCTTTCAATGGGGAAAGTTAACGGGGAAGGGCGGCTGCTGAGGTCGCCCGGTGGTATTGTTCAGTACGATATTCTAGTTTAAATAAAAGGCAGTAGGCAGTAGGCAGTAGGCAGTAGGCAGTAGAAATTTTTAAACTACGACTTCTTACCTATTGCCTCCGTAGGGGGTTAACCCACGGATGGGGGAAAGGATTAGGGGTTAGACAGAAGACATTAAACTGTAGGATATTAAATTCGCCGAAGGCGAATCACTACTGCCTACTGCCTCTTGCCTAATGCCTAATTACTCCCATTTTAGAATCGCGCCGGTGTCGGCGGAAGTCGCCATTTTGGCGTACTTTGCCAGGTATCCTTTTTTGATTCTCGGTTCGGGAGCTTTCCATTCCTTTTTGCGTTCGGCGAGTTCTTCATCGGTCAGGCGGATGTTGAGCTTTCGGGCGGGAATGTCGATGTCGATGATGTCGCCGTTTCTGAGCAGAGCGATCGGACCGCCAGCCGCCGCTTCAGGGGAGACGTGCCCAATGCACGCGCCAGCGGTGCCGCCTGAAAAGCGACCGTCTGTAATGAGTGCAACGGAATCGTCCAGCTTGACGCCTTTAATTGCGGTCGTGGGGGCGAGCATTTCCTGCATTCCCGGCCCGCCTTTGGGGCCTTCTCCCCGAACGATAACGACGTCCCCGGCTTTGACCTTGCCGGCGACAATGCCTTCGTACGCTTCCGGCTCCGATTCAAAAATGACGGCTGGTCCGGTGTGAACGAGCATCTGGGGCAGAACGCCCGCCGACTTGACGACCGCGCCGTTGGGAGCGAGGTTGCCGTGGAGAATCGCCAGCCCGCCAACTTGAGAGTAGGCGTTTTCGACT
>JAFSMW010000204.1 GCA_017447745.1 Thermoguttaceae bacterium | reverse complement strand
TTTGCGGTCTAACTTTAATGATAATCTAAAAGTAAAATAGATAAAATAAAATCTTTTCTAATCAATACAACAGAAATATTTTAACGCAAATTTTCCTTAAGTTGATACCTATGGGGTTTTAACCCACGGAAGGAGTGAGGAGTTGACGCAAGGCGCTGCTCGTTGATTATGTGAGCCGCTTGCGTCGTGGAGTGCGGCGGCTTGCCGTCGCTTTCATAACCGGAAACGTTGCTAAACTCGATAAAGGCTAATTCGGCGCCAATAACGCATTGTACTATAAATGATAACAAAAAAATTCTTGTTCGTACGTTGTTGGCACGAATTTCATTTCTGGAAGTTCTCAACTCTTTTCTATTAAAAGCGACGGCAAGCCGTCGCACTCCATGCCTGCTCTGTCTTTATTCTTAATCACTTTTTCCATCTTGTCTATCTTATTATATTATTTTAAAATTTTTTCTCCAATTTGCTTGCAGAATCAAAAATCGCGTGTATAATATATCCTTAGGAACATATTTTTGATAATTGCGTCAAAATATATACATACCAATCGTTCATCAAACCCAATCCTCCATTTTTAACCATACCGAGAAGAATTATGACCAATTCTCCGAAACGCTATATTCTGTCCCTCCCCCGCATTTTAACATGCAGTAAGGGATTCGTTCTTTTGGCTGTCGTTTGCCTTTTGTTGTCTCAGGGCGCATTTGCCGATCCCGTTACCGTTACCGGTATGAACGACGCGACAAATTATGCTGACACCGATATTATCGACAACTTGGGGAAAGCTCAATATGAACACACAGGAACCATTTCTGGTACTTCGTCATTAACGGTTAGTGCGCCACAAAATCACTCAGATTATCGTCAGTGGCTCAAAGGCGCTAACGGTTCCTACTCGTTTACCGGACCGATTAACGTCAATGGCGGTCAGCTGCTTATCACTAACAGTAAGCTTAGTACAAAGACGATAAATCTCAACGGCGGCGACATGTACGTTATGTATTCAGATTGCTTGCCTCACGATGCGGTGGTAAACGTAGGCTCCGGGACAATGTTAGACGTCGAAAGCGGCGGAAACAACATTGTTGGCGCAACAATCAACGTTGCCAGCGGTGGAAGTTTTCGCCTGGCGGGATCGTCAATCAATAACGCCTCCGAACCAGTAACGCTCAACATTGCAGGAACCGGCAGACCATCCTCGGTGAGCGGGAGACACAACGCCCAAGGCGCCATTGTAGGCTATCACGGCAACGCAGACTTATTTCTTCACGCTAATATCAACTTAACGGACGATGCGACTATATTTCTTAACAACATGAGCACCGACAGACAGTTTATTCTTCGCGGAAAGCTTAACGGATCGTCAACGCTAACGCTGGCTTCAGACAACGCCGGCAGATGGATAACGTTCCAAGGCGGGGATACTAAGATGGATTTGTCGGCATTCTCTGGCAATTTCGTTGTTGATTGCGTTAAAGGACGTTTTTGGTCGGATTCTCTTGGAACCGGTTCCAATATCACAGTTCAAAACTCTGCAACGGCTTTTTTCAATAATACAACGGCTCTTAACAATTACAACGGAAGTTTTACAGTCAATGGCGCGACAATCGAATTGGAAGCCGCTGGCAAGTTAAACAATCTTTCAGGAGACGCGAACGGAAAGGTCAGCTTCGGTTCAAAAACTTTGACGTTGAACAATACTTCCAATACCACGTTTAACGGTAAGCTGGACGGTACAGGCGCTATAACGAAAAACGGCTCTGGCGAGCTAACGTTGACTCACAATATTTCCGGAGTTAATTTGACGTCCAAAGCGGGAACGCTGGTTTTGGGAACTGCCAATAACAATATTAACATTGGCTCTTCTTCCATAATTAAAGCAGACGGCGGAGCCGTTCGCGTTGACGGGAATGTTGTTGTGAGTTCTGGATATTTATCTGCTTTTGGTACATGGACGGGAAATGGCAGCATAAAAGTCAACAGCGGAGGCGTCCTTAGAATAAATAATGGATTTAAGTATGATACTGGAATAACGCTCAATGGCGGTATCCTGTTCAATGACGGAGACAACAATTCTTCAGCCAAAGTTACTTTCGAAAGTCCGATTACAGTTTCAGCCCCCAGCTATATCCAGTGCGGATGGTCAAACAATACTAAGAAGGGTGAAATTCACCTCAAAGGGAGTCTGCATGGCTCTGGCAGTTTGACGGTCAATAAAGACAGTAGCATGGGCTGGATTTATTTCGAGGGCGAAGGCGACTATACCGGTACATTAATCCTCAAAGGGAAAATCGTTACGGGCGCTACTGGAAAAGGAACTGAAGCAGCGCCTGCCAGTACAACGCCTTATCTTGGTTCGGGTGAAATTCAACTCGACGGCGGTCTTCTGCTTAATAACGACAGCTACTGGGATGTTCCCAATACTATCAACGTTGTTTCTGCTTCCTCAATTCGGGCTGGTTACAGCAAACCGTTTACGTTCTCCGGCGCTATTAAAGGTTCTGGAATGCTAACCATTGCAAATGACAATAACTGGATTGTTATGAAAACCCATTCGGATAACAATACATTTACAGGAGACGTAAAAGTAGATTACAGTAGTGATTCTTCTCAAGGCAGATTGCGTCTGGCTGCCCAGCAGCCATTTGGCTCCAATGCCGGTACTGGTGAGATTTTGGGGACGTTGGACATGAACGGTTTTAACCAACAATTCAAAGGACTGCTCAGCGACGGAACCAAAGGCGTTATCTCTAACGGCGCTACTTCTCAGTCTACGTTAACGCTGGATACGACGTCAGAAAACAATACTTATAACGGCGTTATTAAAGACAATATTGCTCTCAATATTACAGGAACTGGAACGCAGACGTTTGCCAACAACGGCAGTAACTTTACCGGCAACGTTGTAATCGACGGCGGTACGGTAAAAGGTACGACCGCTCATAAGAGCTACACCACAACGGATTTCGGCGCGTTTACCACAACAGGCGGAAGAACGATCACGGTTAATTCCGGCGCTGAACTGGTTTTGGGAACGAATGACGTTATCGGCGGCTGCTCCATTTCCTATTTTAACGACAATAGCATGAGAGTGATTCTTAATGGCGGCAAGCTGTCCGGTACGAACAACAACCCTCTGTATAACGCGACGTTCCAGAACGGCGCCGAGGTCTACGGCAACAATAACCGAGACGTCTATCGTTCCTTCTGGCTGATGGGAACAAATACCGTTTCCTGTGCTGAAGACGGTGAAACTCCGGAAAATCCAGTACAGTTCAACGGCGCGTCTGGAGTTATTTTTGTTCTGGACAGCGCAGTGTTAAACGTGGCTGACGTTACTCGCAGCGACGCTTCCGATTTGGTTGTCAACGTTATTTTGGGCAATAAGAGCAAAGATTTTGTAACAAACAACTCTCTTACCAAAACCGGCGCTGGTACGTTGGAATTAACTAAAGCCAATGAATATACCAGCGGAACGACCATTTCCGAGGGCGTCTTGAAGTTCACTGACGCCGCCGTTGTTGCAAACGGTCCGATTACCGTTGGAGAGGACGGAACGCTGGAATACAATCTTTCCAGCGGCAAGACGCAATTGCTGACCATTTTCGAAACAGATGATTCAAATAATAAGATTAAGAGTACAGGCAAAGTCGTTAAGACCGGCGACGGAACGCTTCAGATTTGCACATCTGCCGCCGGACAGGTTGACGCTACCAGCTTCGTCGTTTCGTCCGGTCGTCTGGATATGAAAGAATACTTTACCGGCTCTCTGGAAGTTGAGTCCGACGCAACAATGTCGCCCGGCAACTCGATTGGAAAGCTGACCGTCGATGGCGACTTCAATCTTAACGGCGGTACGCTTTTAATGGAAGTTGCAGGTCCGACAGTCGACGACAGCGATCAGCTGATTGTAACCAACGGAAGCCTGATTTTTGGCGAAGGCGCAACCATCCTTTTGGATTTCGTCAATGGCATGTCGCCCAACGCGGAATTTGCCGTTGTTATCGACGCTCCCAACAGCGCTGAGAACTGGGTGAATTACGTCGACGCCTCCTATTTTACCGATTTGAGTTACGCTCAGACGGGCGGACGATGGGTGTTGTCCGGTCGTATTGACGCCAACGCCGTTCCAGAACCGTCGACGTGGGCGCTGCTGGCGCTTGGCGTTGTCGTATGGAGTGCGACGGCTTGCCGTCGCTTTCATAACCGGAAACGTCGCTAAACTCGATTAAGGCTTGTTCGTGCCAATATGGAGTGCGACGGCTTGCCGTCGCTTTCATTGCCAGAGACGCCGCTAATCTCGATTAAGGCTCGTTCGTGTCAATAACGCAGGAAACAATATACGTTAATACAACGACGATATTATTATTGTTCCAACGTTCTTGGCACGAATTTCATTTCTGGAAGTTCTCAACTCTTTTCTTTTAAAAGCGACGCCAAGGCGTCGCACTCCATGTTGTCGAACCGACTTCTCTATTGCACTTTATCCAGTCTCTTTATTTTGACACCCATCCCTATTTTTTTCTTAAATTTTAAAAATTTTTTTCGTTAGTTTGTCCGTGAATTCTCAAATACAGGTTATAATTTATATTACGTAGAATTATATTTGGTAATTTATACCATAAACATAAATATACTTTGGAGATACCCCCAAAATGGCAAAACGAACGACCATTTTCGCTGCGGTTTTCTCAGCCCTGCTTTCCGTCTCACTTTCCGTTCAGGCGGAGAATTATGACTATTACTGGAAGGGCGGATCCGGCAATTACTTTACACAATCCAAATGGCAATTAAGCGATGGTTCTGACGCGCCAGTCCCGCTGTCTTCCGCTTCCGATGTGATTAACACGTTCGTTCAGGTCAACGGCTCAAGCGTCGCTTTTGACTACAGCCATCTTGGCGACGGGGTTAAAAGCCTGACTATCGGCGGCGATACGGGAACCGTTTCGGTTACCCGCAACAGCAACTCAAAACTTACAATCGCGCCAAATAAATCCATTTCCGTTCTGAGCAATGGAACGCTTACTGTTCAGAACACTTTGATCATTAACGCTGACGGTTTAGTATCCGTCAATGGCGGATCCCTTAATGCCACCGGCATTGATATTTCTGGAACGCTTAGCTATACGTCCGGCAAAAATTTTCTCAATGAAAATGTGATTAACCTTTATGACGGCGGTACGTTAAATATTGCCGGAAGCGGTCAATTCCGAATTAACGGAGCGACAGCGGCGTTGAATATCCAGGGCGGTACAGCAACCGTTGACAGCATTTCCTATATTGGCGTCGGAGCTAACGGCGTTATCAACCAGACTGGCGGAAGCGCTACGTTTAACAATACGCTTGCTTTTGGATGGGGCAATGGCGATGGAACGTACAATCTTTCCAACGGAACGCTGACAACTACAAGCGACGTTGGTTTGTGGTGCTCTAAATCGCAAGGCTTTAACACCTTTAACATGACAGGCGGAACCGCGAATTTCAACCAGGCAGGCAATTCGTTTACCATTGGATTATATCAAACGTTTACACCGGCGCAAGTTGCCAATGTCTTTAACCTGAATTCTGGAACGGTCAACGCTGCGGATACGTTTGCCATTCAATACGGCGGAACGCTTTTCGTTGCCAAAAACGGCGAGGACGGCGGCAACGGCGTTCTCAACGCCAAGGCGATTACGCTTACCAACAGCGGCAATCTCAATATGTCGTCTGGAACGATCAACGTTGGCGAAGGCGGAATCTCGTCTTCGGACAACGCCTACTCGATTACTCTTTCCGGCGGTACGTTTGGAACCAAGGACGCAAACTGGGCATCCGGTCTGAACGCGACGATTTCCTCTGACGCTGTTACGTTCTCTCCGGATGAAGGCAAATCGATTACGTGGAGCGGCGTTCTTTCCGGGGCTGGCGGCGTTACAAAAGCCGGCGCTGGAACTCTGGAACTGACTGGCGCCAACACGTATACCGGCAAAACGACCGTTTCGGCGGGAACGCTTAAACTCAGCGGCAGCGGGAAACTGGCGTCTTCAGTCATTGACGTTGAAACCGGCTCGACCCTGACGTATTACAATACAACGCCTCAAAATACTTCTCCGCTGACATTTAACGTCAACGGCGGAACGCTGGAATTTTATAACGATAGAACCACATCGGTTACGCATGCCGATAATAATGCAATTTGTACTGGCGCTGCAAACGCTGGCGTTACCATTAACGGAACAGGCGGAACTCTGCTTATTGACGGCGGCGGTCACGTTGGCGTATTAAATGGAAAGAATTCTACTGTTACAATTAGTATGGACAAGAATTCCACGATTTACGTTAAAGACGGCTATTTCATGAATGGCGGTTATACCATGCAAAATTGGTCTAATAATCAAGCTGAGCTTAAAATTGGGTCAACCGGGATTGTAAACCTGTGGGACGGACAACAAATGAAAGTCGGCGGTTTAACAGGCGAAGCCGGCGCTCAGATGATTGATACTCAGAGCGCCGGTCAAGGCATTTCTGTCGGTAATGGCGTAACATCAGGTCAATCCTTTACGTATAACGGAACAATTAATCTCAGCGGAAAAACCTTCGATTCCGTCGGCGCTGGCAAGCAAACGCTCAATGGCGATATTACCAATGTTACAATTAATTCCAAAGGCGGAACGCTGATTTTGGGAACTGCCAATAACGATTTGAAAATCAATTCGGGAGTCGTTATTAAAGAAGACGGCGGCGAAGTTCAAGTAGACGGCAATCTTGTCGTGGAATCCGGCAGGTTTTCTCCACGTGGAACCTGGTCGACAGGCAACGGAACGATCACGCTTAAGAGCGGTACAGAAACGAGAGTCGGTGGATCGATTGGTTCTACAATTGGCATCAAGCTCGACGGCGGCTTGCTCTTTAACGATGGCGACCACGACGGGAAA
Source organism: Thermoguttaceae bacterium (assembly GCA_017447745.1). Lineage (GTDB taxonomy): Bacteria > Planctomycetota > Planctomycetia > Pirellulales > Thermoguttaceae > RUG11551. The sequence goes on along the minus strand of JAFSMW010000204.1, from coordinate 4,020 downwards.
ACCGCAACGGTTTCTTCTCCCATTACAGTTCTTTCAGCCAGCGAGCTGAAATGCGGATGGGAGGGGTCGCTAAATCTCACCGGAGGACTTAGCGGTTCCGGCAATTTAACAGTCGTTAACGACAGCGGTATAACGTACTTTAAAGGAACTGGATCTGGCAATTATACCGGATCGCTGACGATTATCGGCAACGTCCGCATTGGCGATTCGAACAGCGCTTCCGTCGATGCCTCTACTTATATTGGTAAAGGAGAAATTATCCTCAAGAGCGCTTCCAGCTCACGAGGCATTTTCATGAATAATGACAACCATTTGACCTTCTCAAACAACCTGAACGTTTCTCAGGCTTCCTATTTGCAAGCGGGCTGGAGCAAGAGCATGACCTTTACCGGCAACATTACAGGCTCCGGCAGATTTGAAGTATTAAATGATTCCGGCTGGATTATCATGGGAACTAAATGCGCGGACAATTCGTTTACAGGCGACGTTCAGACCGACTGGAAAGACAGTACCCACTACGGACAGTTACGTTTGGCGGCGGATCAGCCCTTTGGCGCCAACGCTGGCGAGGGAAGGTTCTACGGAAATCTTGATATGAACGGATATAGCCAGATCTTCAAGGGACTGACTAACGATGGCGATAAAGGTTCAATCTATAATAATACTGACACGTTGTCAACTTTAACGCTTGACACAACGGGTAAAGATTTGACGTTCCAGAGTTCCATTACCGGCAAAATAGCCTTGGTTGTAAAAGGAACTGGAACGCAGACGTTAAGCAAAGCGGTAGGATACACCGGCTCGACAACGATTGAATCGGGAACGCTGGTTCTGTCCAAGGGCGGAACGCTGTACAACCTTTCCGGCGCGGGAAATCTCAATTATGGGGCAAACGGTCTGACTTTGAGCAACTCTGCTAATACCGAATTTTCAGGCTCGCTGTCTGGTTCCGGAAAGGTAACGTTCCAAAACGGTTCCGGCTGGATTGAAATGGGAAAGACTGCCGACGATACGTTCACAGGAGACGTTCAGCTTAACTATGCCAACAGCAATTCGCAAGGTCGAGTCAGACTGGGCGCCGATAACGCCTTGGGAACCGCCAATAGAGCGTACGTCTACGGAACGTTGGATATGAACGGCTATGATCAGTCGTTCGCGGGTCTGTCTAACGACGGCAATAAAGGGTCAATCTTTAATAATACTGATACGCTGTCAACGTTAACGATTGACAACATATCCCAGGAATTGACTTTCCATAGCTCCATTGCTGGCAACGTCGCTCTGGTTTTAACCGGAACTGAATCTGGAAAACTGACGCTTAAAAAAGCGCCTGAATACACCGGCTCAACAACGATTGAAGCGGGAACGCTGGCTCTGACCAATGGCGGAACGCTGTACAATCTTTCCGGCGGAAGCGCTGACGCGAGCGGAGCTATTACCAAGTCTGCGACGTTGGACTCTACTGGAAAGGATCTGACGTTTGTCAACAGCGAAACGACCAAGTTCGTCGGATCGATTACTGCGGCTTCAATCGAAAAGACCGGCGACGGTACTCTGCAGATTTACACCGGCGCTGAAGGAAGCGTAGACGCTCAAAGCCTGGTCGTTTCGTCCGGTCGTCTGGACTTGAAGGGAGCCATGACGGGCGGTATAACGGTTGACTCCGGCGTTTTCTCCCCGGGCAACTCGGTTGGCGAGGCGACTTTAGGCGGAGCTTTCGTTCTCAATTCTGGCGCAACGCTGTTGATTGAACAGGACGCCAGCGGCATGGATAAGCTTACCGCCAGTTCATTTACGATTAGTCCTGAATCCATTTTAGAATTGACCTACGGGGGAGGTTCAGGCTCGTACGATATTCTCGTCCAGAGCAATGGCGATTTTACCGGCGACTATGCGACCGACGCATTCTGGAACGGGCTTCTGACGTCGGGAAGCGCTTATTTCTGGAATCTTACCGTCAACGGAAATGTTGTTACAGCAAGCATTGACGCCAACGCCATTCCAGAGCCGTCAACCTGGGCGCTGCTGGTTCTCGGCGTTGTCGCGTTGTTCCTTCGTAAGCGAGTTAGGAGTTAGGAGTGAGGAGGGAGGAGTTACGCAAAGCGTAGACGAGCCGGGAACGTGAGTTCCCGGAAAATGAAAGGCGGTAACGAAGTGAGCGCCGCGAACGAAGTTACGCTTATAGCGGGAGGAAACTCCCGCTTTTTTGTTAGGAGTGAGGAATTGCGAAGAGCGTCACGCTTGCGTAATTCCGCATTCCGAATTCCTCTTTATTTATACGTCGTCGATGGTTGGTAAATCGTCGAGAGAATCCAGATTGTAGAGTTCCAGAAATCGGTCTGTCGTTCTGTACAGGTTGACCTTTTTGTTGTCTGTGATTCGCTGTTCGACCTGAACCAGATTGCGTTTGACAAGCAGATTGAGAATGGGCGTTGGACGGTCGACGCCGAGCTTTTTCCCGACTTCCTGAGCGGTCAGCGGCTGCATGTAGGCGACCAGAGCCAGGACGTTTTTGGCGCTTTGCGGCAGTTCGGACTCTCGCGTGGGCGTGTAGAACCCGTCGCGAACCGGTTCGAAGAGCGGGTCAAGCTGAACGCGCCATTTGACGCCGTCGGGCGATTCCAGATAGTACGGACGGGCGTCCTCTTTCCATCGCTGAGCAATCTTTTCAGCAGCGGCGGCAACGTCTTCTTCTGTAACGCCGGGCATGAGAGCGCAAACGTCTTCCGTCGTAATGTACCCATCGTTTTCAGCGTTCCCGACAAACAGAATCGCCTCAAAAATGGATTCCGCCGAAACCGGGCATTCCCCGTCGTCCTGAAGAGCCGCGGCAGCAACAGACTCGGTATGCGTTTCCATCGGCTCGGACGAATCCGGTTGACTTTGTTGAGAATCCGGCTCGCCGGTCGGGACGTCAGACTGTAAAGAATCCTGTGAAGAAGCGTCCTGAACGCCGCTCTGGGCGGCTGCGTCTCCCGACGGCTTGTTCATAAGCTGCTGGAACATGGACGACAAATCGTCCGCGCCAGCGTCCTGAGACGTCTGCTGGCGTTCGTCTTCCGGGAGAACGACTTCCTCGAAATCGGTTATAATGGGTCTGACGGGTCTCATGAACGCTATAATAGCGCTTTTTGAGAATTAAATCAAGACGGCTGTACGGACTGTATGTCGGCGTCGACCATCATGTTGACCAGCTGATTGAAATCGACGTCTGGCTCCCAGTTCAAAACTCGTTTGGCTTTGCTGGCGTCTCCACACAGCGTGCAGACTTCCGCCGGGCGGTAGAATTTGGGGTCGATTTCGACATACTTTTCGTAGTTCAGACCAACGCGATCGAACGCCAGCGAGACGAATTCCCGGACGGAATGTTTTTCCCCGGTCGCGACAACGTAGTCGTCCGGATGATCCTGCTGAAGCATAAGCCACATCGCCTTGACGTAGTCCCCGGCGAAGCCCCAGTCCCGACAGGCGTCCAAATTCCCCAAAAAGAGCTTGTCCTGCAAGCCGCATTTGATTTTGGCGACAGCGTCGGTAATCTTTCTGGTAACGAATTCAATGCCCCGGCGCGGGGACTCGTGATTGAACAGAATTCCGCTGCAGCCGTAGATGTTGTAGCTTTCCCGGTAATTGACGGTAATGAAATGTCCGTAGACTTTTGAGACGCCGTAGGGACTGCGCGGATGAAACGGCGTTTGTTCGTTTTGCGGCTCCGACTCGACTTTGCCGAACATCTCGGAAGAGCTTGCCTGATAGAACTTTGCATCCGGCTTGACAAGTCGAATCGCTTCCAGCATTCGCGTAACGCCTAGCCCGGTGAAGTCGCTTGTCATGATCGGCTGCGTCCAGCTGGCGGGCACGAAACTCATCGCGGCAAGGTTGTAGACCTCGTCCGGCTGAACGTCTCGAACCAACGCTTCCAGCGACGACTGATCGAGCAAATCCGCCTGATGCAAGGCGATTTTGTCTTTGATATGCTCGATTCGGCTGAAATTCTGGCTGCTGCACCGGCGAACCATGCCG
>JAFSMW010000203.1 GCA_017447745.1 Thermoguttaceae bacterium | reverse complement strand
GTACGTTGCCAACTACTGGCCCGACGGACACCTTATCGGATACGAACACTGCTTCATCTCCCAGGCTCTGGACATCTGCAACGTCCTCGGCGGAAAAGAAGCCGTCGTTCCGCTGCCGTCCTTCAACGACGCCTATCAGACCCAGCGCGTTCTGGAAGCCGCTCTGCTGGCTGCGTCAGAAAAACGCTTTGTCAAGATGGAAGAAGTCTACTAATCCCGCCGATACGGTTTTAACCGGATACTGTCTGCTAAACGTACAGCCTCGCCTTTGACGATGGCTGTACAATTTAAAACGGTCTGCAATACTTTTTGATATTGCAGACCGATTGTTTTACAGACGTCTTCTTTATGTTTCTTATTTTCTCTATGTTATGAGAATAAGAGAGTTTATGAACCGCGCTGCGTGTTTTTTCGTATAGAAAACGCAATGCAAAAAGAGAATTACACCGTCCTGCTGGGATTGGAAATCCTGTTCCTGTCGTTCTTCGCGACGTCGCTGTGTCTGTCGTTTGACTTGTGGCAGCCAGCAGGCGGAACGTTACCAATTGACGGCTGCGAGGTCTGGGGAGAACATCCCGACGACCTGGAAAAGCCGGTTCAATGGACTCAGACGCTTCGGGACTACTACTCAATTCCCTTGATTGACAATCCATGGCGAATGGTTCGTCTGATTCTTTCCGTCTTTCCGTGGACGTTTTTCGGGCTGGCGATCTGTCACGTTGTCTATACGCATGCGATGGAAAACCGCTTGATTGACCCGTTCTCCGCCGGGCTGACAGCGGCAAAAGAACTGCTGCCGTTTTGGCTTGCCGGAGCGGTGTTTGTCGGTTTTACAATTGGTCTGGCGATCGTTTATAAACTGCACCCGGATTACGGCAACCCGTTTCGAGCAAATTTGACGTTCTATCTTTTCGTTATCGGGTTCGGGATCGCTTTTCTGGTCAACTTGGCGTTTTTAGCAATGCGGTTTGCCAATGATGCGTATTTGAACCGCCAGCCGGACGAAAACGAAAAGCCCGTTCCGAAACTGATCTGGAAACTGCGCTGGCTACTCTGGAAAGTGTTTGAAGGATTGCTGGCGGCGGTTTTCGCCTATATCCCGATGCTGATTATAGCTATTCTACTGCACCATATTATCTGCTTTATGGTCTTTGGAACGCACCCGTGGATTCCGATGAGAAAAGAAGACGCTTCACTGGCGGCGCTGAGCTTTATCCCGCTGGTCGTCCTCAATGGCTTCTTCTGGACGGTCATGACGCGCATGTACATAAAAATTCATGCCGCGACAAAATAGGCGGGGTTGCAATTCAATGTGTTATTTCATAACGATTATCGTTCCAGAGCAGTTTCTTCGTGAAAAGGCGGTTAAAACCCCGCGAGGTTTAGGGCTGACGCCAATGGAGAATCCGTCAATCCAAAAGCGGATTCTTAAAAACGAGGTTCAGCTGGCGCTGACGTCCGGCGGCTGTTCGTGCGACTTGTATTCCGCCCCGAATGAATACGACACTGAGGAACCGCCCCAGCAGGACTATTCTAAAAAGTACGCTAAAAAAGGCTGGTCTAAAGCCAAAATCGCCCGGGCGGCGGCATCCCGATTGCAGTCCGCCAATACGGATTCAAAAGACGTCAATACAAAACAAATCCCGGATATTGTAACAGACTATCTGAAGGAAATCGTTCGCAAATACGGCTGCGTCAAATTTCTGGTTCACTGGTACAGTTCCGCTGTCGACGCAGAAAAGTTTGACGTTCAGGAGATCGCCCTTGATATGAACCGTTTCTCAGACGCCGATACAGAAATCCTCGTCGACGCGATTTACACGCTAACGGAGAAACAGCGATAGACAGACAAAGCGATCTGTTATTCCTCCCATCAAGCAGAGTTTCTTATAGAATCCAATACCCCAACAGGAGGACTAGCTGAATTAGAATGAACCAGTGAACGTAATATCGATCGGCGCGTTTTACATCGCGGCACACAAGAATCGCGCCGTAGATGGAATTGAGAATGGCTAAACAAAAATGGCTAAAAACGATTCTGTCCCGAATTACGCTATTAAAAAAAGTCGTCCCATTGGATTTGGGAACGACAAAGCCTTCAAGCGCCGACCATGAAATCGACAGCAAAAACAGTATTACGCCCACGAAAAAAGCAATAAAAAATACTCGTATAAATGCGTTCATAATACAGCCTATTCCTTTTCTGATTAATAATAAAGGAAAACAATTCAAGCCATTTCAATAAGCGATGCCCACAATTCGCACAAGGCAAATCGTTCTCAGATTGGCTATATTATACCGCTTATAACAGTATATGTCAATAAAAATTGACGTATAGTTAAAAAATTTTTAAACTTTTTATTGAAAATGTCTTGAAAATTTGACATTAACATGTATAATGTATAATAACATTTAGTCTGTGAATGTAATTATAGAATGTTAATGTTGTTATAAATGGACGATTTAATTTATAAGACTGATGACTTTTTAAATTTGGTTTTAGGGGTTCGTCTTACCAAGGTAAGAGCAATTGATTCCCCGCCAATCGCGAATTTTTTAATTCAGCGATATAAGTTATACTATGCTCAAATATATACGCAAACCTTTATTCTCGTTGTAGATAATCGTTCTTCACAAGAACAGTTTAATTCCGTGCAAACTTCAGTTCAGCTGCGAAGTATAGAAACGGCCTTGAAGTGTCCAATAATTTATATTGTACCGCAACTACAATATAGCCATCGATTCCAGCTGATAAAGCGAAGAATCCCATTTGTCGTACCTAAAATGCAGCTCTATATTCCACAGTTGGGAATGTGCTTTTCGAATACGGTTCAACAAAATATTGTTCAGACTTCAAAATTGAGCGTTTTAGCGCAAGCGCTAATATTGCAGTTTTTATCCGAGAAGAAATACGATACAATAAATACGACCTTGGTGAGAAAAGATTACTCATACACCTTGACCAGTATTGGCAGAGCGTTTCGGGAATTGGAACATTTTGGTTTGGGCGCAATCGTTCCAGCTGGAAAGCATAAACTCTTAAAGTTCAAATATACGGGTTTAGATTTGTGGGAAAAAGCGTTGCCTTATTTACAAACGCCAGTACGAAAAACGATTCAGGTTCCATCGGTCTATTACGACATGGTCAACGCCTGGCCAAACGTTTATATTGGAGGTGAAACGGCGCTGGCGCAATTAACAGATTTAGCGTTGCCTGACATTGTTACGTTGTCAATATATGAGAAAGACTTTAAGGAATTAAAAAGCCGGATAATCGAGCCTGTAATTGATGAAGAAGATTGTTTTCTTCTGGATTTACGGCTTTATCAAGAACGGAGCAATACAAACCACGTAGGCGCGCTGTCGTTATATTTGCAGTTTCGGGACAACCCAGATGAACGCATCCAATTGGAATTGCGTAAAATGATGGAGAATTACAAATGGTAGAAGGATTAAACCTGTTTAGCTGATAACCCCACGGCTATTAATATTGAACCTCTACACAGTTCTATCGGAAGATTATTTTTCTTTTCTGTTACAGTCTTCTATTGCTTTGCGTTCTTTGCGGCTAAAATTTTTGAGGCGGCTGACACAGCCGGCGGCGAGGCGCCGCTCCCAATCCGCGCTGCCGCGCGAAACGTATTACAATCGCTCCCGTTGGTCGCTTAATCTTCCTTGTTAGGTTTGACTTGCGGTTGCAATCGAAGTTCCCTTTTTATGTTGGCGGCTGACACAGCCGCGATCCAGTGGGGCAGTCCGGTTTGGCTGCGAAAGAGGGGCTTTGGAGGCTTCCGCCGCAAGCGTCTCTCACAACTAATACCCACGGGTTTACACCCGTGGCTCGCCTAAGCGTAACTACGTTCGCTTCGCTCTCTCCGTTACCGCCTTCCATTTCTTTGCGTTCTTTGCGGCTTAAAATTATCTCAAGAAGCGCAATTAACCAATCGGCGAAAATCCGTTTAATCAGTAAAATCCGTGTGCTAGCTGAGTGACATAAACGCCTCGCCGCTAGCTTTCGTAGAAGCAGTCCGGTTCCGTTTCCAGCGGGTCGCCGGTAATGGCAAAGGCGCGGGCGCGACTGCCGCCGCATTGGAATCGGAACTTGCAGGCGCCGCATTTGCCCTTGTAGTTGTCCGGGTTGTGAAGCGCAACAAACGTCGGGTGGTTCTGATAGACGTCAATAACGGAGTCCTGCGGGAATCGACCGCAGCACAGCGGCAGGAACCCGGCGGGATAGATTTCGCCGTTGTGCCCGATAAACATGATGCCCCGCCCATCTGTTACACCCAGCGGGGCGGCGTACGCCTTGCCGCGTCCGCCATGACCGGCTTTGGGCGGCGCCAGCGGGTTGTCGCCCTGTTCTAAAACGAACCGCCGATAATGCGGGGCTTCCGTCGTCTTGACCCCGTAGGGCATCGTCAGGCTGTATTTATGCAGCTTGTCGAACGCGACTCTGTACTGATCCGGCGTCAGGCGCGGCTCTTCCGTTCCGCGTCCAACGGGAACCAGAAAGAACACCGACCACATGGCAATCTGTTTGTCTTTGAGCAGTTGGGCGATTTGATCCAGTTGTCCGAAGTTCCGCTGACACAAACTCGTATTGACCTGTACCGGCAGATTGAGTTCCTTCGCGTACGAGAGCATGGCTTGCGTCTTCTCGAACGAGCCTTCCCAGCCGCGAAAGGCGTCGTGCATGGGCGCGTCGGCGCCGTCGAGACTGATTCCAATCGCGTGCACCCCCGCCTGTTTGGCTCTTTTGAACGCGTCGTAAGTCGCCAGCGGCGTTGCAGACGGCGTCAGCGCGGCGGTGATATCCAGACTGCGCGCCAGCTCGATGAGTTCAAAAATATCCGCTCGTTTGAGCGGGTCGCCGCCGGTAAAGCAGATGTTCGGCTTGCGGGGAAACTGCGCCGCCTGACGAATCAGAGCCAGCGACTGCTCGTGCGTCAGCTCGTCCGGATGCGGGTCGTGCTGCGCCTCCGCCCGACAGTGCTTGCAAACCAGGTCGCACGCGCGTGTCGTTTCGTAATAAAACATCAACGGGTTGATGGAAAAGTCTTCTGCGGTATAGGGAGTGTGGAGCATCGTTATGGGTATTGTTAAAATCTATGATGGTTTGAGTTAGGAGTTAGGAGTGAGGAGTGAGGAGTTGACGCTTCGCGTTCATCCCTACTGCCTACTGCCTATTGCCTATTGCCTACTTACTCAGCCAAACGTCTCGCGCTTCTTTCCAGCGCTGGGCTTGGACTTTGAACGTTTCTGGAGGGATTCGGTCTTTCTGCTCTTTGAGTTTCAGACCTAAATCGATCATCCATTTTTGGAAATACTGAACGGATTGACGATTGACATACGGTTTACCGTCAAACTCGACGTAAAACGGGGCAGAGATGGCGCAGCGGTATGTATCGGGCGATTCCGTTACAACGCGGACGAGAAACCAGCCGCTGTCCTCGAAATCGACGGACGGCAGCTTGTTGACAGCGTCCTTTTGGGCGTCGTCCATGCGGTACGTTTTGTAAACCTCTCCGTTTTTGATAATCTCAATATAGTCTATCTGTTCGCGGGTCGCCAGCGTCAGGTTGAGTTCCAGCGACAGCAGCGCGTGTTTGCCGTTGTATTCGGTTTTCCCTTTGAAAACGTGACCGGGTGGGAACCCGTTGACCGTCGGCGTGATGAGCGGACCGTTGGTTACGACGGCTTGCCCTTTTTTCAGACACGCCCAAAAGTCCGGAACCGACCATTGGGAATCCAGCTTGACGTAAACGCGATTGTATCCCAGCGGGTTTTTGGATTTCCCCGACCCCGACCCGGCTGTCGGCGGGATTCGGTATCCGCAGTTGAGCAGATGGAAGTAAATGCTCTGTTTCCATCTGACCTGGTCTTTGAGGTTTGGATACAACTCGCGGTCGTAGGGGCGCCCCTGTTCCGGGACGTCCATATACGTCCGCCCAACGCAGGCGTCAAGAATTTCGACGGAATCAATCAGCCCCAGCGCGACGAGAATCGGCAAGTCGTCCATGGCGATATTGGCGCAGTCAATCCAGACGTCTGGATACTGCTGTTTAATCGACTGCAGGTATCCGACGGCGTCCGCCCGTTTGGATTTTTCGTCTTGAGACAAAACCGGCGCCGGCAGATTGAAAATATTGACGCAGCAGCCGGAGACCTCGTACCGACCCGCCATCGGGTAGATGTAACAGCTACGTCCGGCGGACGAAATCAGAGGGCGCGGCAGCTTGGCGCTTTCCCAGTAGTTTTTGCCGGAGTTGTCCCACGTTACAATCGGGACGAAATCCAGCCCCTCCGCCCGAAACAGAACCGGCATTTCCAAAACGGATCGCCAGTTGTCCAGATCGGCGCACGCCCAGCCCTCTTCCCGCATCCGACCGACGCGCTGCAGGGAAACCGTCTGAGCGTCCGTCCCGTTGCGCGGCATGTCCAAACGACCCTTGCGAGTCGTGTACTCTGGGCTGGACTCAATCTCGAATTCGTAGTACCCCGTCGGCAATTTGAGGTCAAGGCGACCGGAATCGATAGTATTGTGATCCGTCCAGAACGGCAGGTTCGGCAAGCGCCGCCCGGTTCCCTTCGGCGTTTTCAGGTACAGACGAAACGGAATCGGCTTGCCCGTCTCCTGGTCGACGACCGTCAGGTTTATCGTCCCGGACTCCGCCCCATAGGAAATCGACGTCGTCAGTATCAACAGCGCCGCTGCGGCAGCGTAAAGTATATTCTTCATGGCTAATAATTGATTGGTAAATGTTTATAGTATTATACCATCGATGGGACAAAGTGAAATAGTGAACGTATGTATACTAGTTAGAAGTTGGAAGTGAGGAGTTGGAGTAGGCAGTAGGCAAGAGGCAGTAGGCAGTAGTGAGGAATTACTCTTCTCGCAACTCGCTACTCGCAACTCGCAACTCAAATTGTAATTTTTGGTTATTTCTGTAAATATTTGGTCAAAATGGCGATTCTTTGTTGAAAAGGTCAAAATACGTGATATAATATATAAGAAGTAAAATAGAAAAGTTTTGGAATCAATACTTTTTTCAAATATTATGAACAAACCCATGAATAAACCTTTTGTATTGCTTTCCCGCTTTTTTGCGGTGGTGGTTGTTATCGCGTTTGCCGCGTCTGCGCTGGCGGACGTTGTCTACGTTCCGTTTGTCAAGGTAGACGTGAACGGGTATAATAATAGCTCTGGCAAGAATCCTTCAGCAACCCTTCCGGGCTATAATACAATGAACTTTGTCAACGATACGCTTTCCAGCACGGTTACTATTAATCCGGACGTTTCAGTAACGGTCGATCGCGTTTCCACAACTAAAAACAGAGATCGCGAATCTTCCAAGGGCGATGCGTTGACAAATGACTTTATCTTTGAACAAACAACTAACGAACCTATTACGGTTACTCTTAACGGTTTGACGGTTGGAAAAGAGTACTCGCTTAAGATATATTCTCAAGACATTACTGCCAATAACGGCACGTCTGGTACGTGGAATATAACTCAGGGCGAAACGACAGAACAAATTGGCGTTCAGACAAACACGACAGGCGCTGCCAGTTACAAGTCAACAGACGTTGCTACGTATTTGGCGTATACGTTTACCGCCAGCGCCAATACGGCTGTTCTGACCGGTCTTGCTACAAACCAGTTTGTCTTCCTCAACGGCATTGAACTTTCTGAAGCGTACGACCCGGCATCGGGATACACCTATTTTGACGTTAACTCGAATCATACACAATCCGGTTCTCAACCTCGCCTCCTTTCGCCACGCGCGACAGAGCTTTTTGTGGATAATTCAAATACGTCTACCACCGCTACTGCAACGGCGCCGTCGGGAATTAAGATAACGGTTACGTCAGACGCTGCTCTCAATTCCAGAACGCGATCCAAAACCAATTCGGCGGTAGACATGAACTTGTACAACGACTTTCTCTTTTCAGGAACGAAACAGCCGTTTACGGTTACGCTGGATAATTTGTCAACAAATGCAATCTATCGGTTAACCGTTCATTCGGTTGACCCTGACAGCGATCAGTCAGCTGGCGTTTGGACGATGAGCAACTCTGACGGCGACGTCCTGTTTGTTAAGAGTCATACTTTAACGTTTAGCGACGCCTCAACCTGGGCGTTCAGTCAAAGTTTCAAACCGGGTACAACCAGCGTATCGATGAGCGCTGAACTTAACAGTAAAGTCTATACAATGTTCAACGGCTTGGAATTGCAGACGATTTCCCAGGATACCGCAGATTATACGTGGGGCGCCGGAAGAGCGGCGTGGTTAGCCGATGGTAAATGGCTGAAAAAAGACGGTACGACTGGAACGCCGGGCGTTGGCGATATTTGCTATGTTACCAGTACTGACACTACGGCTATGGACACTAATTACTGGCTTGAAACTACAACAACGCCGTTTAACGGAACTCTGGTTATGGGAACAGGTTCTCGTTTACTCATGAAAAGCAACGCCACGGCTAACGACCTCATTTTTGACGGCGGCTATCTTCATCATGGAGAGCAAAGTAAAACCTATGCGCTTAGCGGGAATCTGCTTGTTGCCAGCAATACGACTATTGATTTAGACGATGGCGGCGCTCGAACGCTGCAAATCAATTCCGTTATGACGGGATCTGGAAATCTGAACATCCTCGGCAGCGGCATTTCTAACTCAGTAGTTGAATTGAACAATGTTAACGAGGCTAATTATCACGGGAAGTTTATCCTTACTAAAACCAACCTGAAATTGACAGGGGGTAACGCCTGTGTGGGAACTGGCGATTTGGATATTCCGTCCACGTCTCAGCTGACCCTTAATGGACCAAATGCCGGTATGCACTACGTCAGCAACTTAACCGGGTCAGGACCGATTTCTGTAACGGCAACAAGCCGCTTTGACCTGGCGTCCAGTGAAGCGCAGACGTACAGCGGTACAATCAGCATTGCTGCGAATCAGTCGCTTCATGTCGGATACACGATATCTGGCGATAAGGCGTCAGACGTCAGCCTTCCCAACGCGACGATCTCTTTGGCGTCCGGGTCGAATTTAGGGCTGATTCATCAAAGCGCCAGTGCGATTGTTTCCAGCCTCGTTATTGGAACGCTCAACGGCGTTTCAGACTCAGTCGTTCGCGCGTCCGGAAATGTAAATGCCAATGGTTCCAACTACGCAACTCTGACAGTTGGTCAAGGCGTCTTTGCCGGCGTTATCGGAGGTTCAAATACCTCACATAATAAAATGCGTCTGGTTAAAAACACCGATGGAACGCTGATGCTGTCAGAGAATAATACGTATATCGGCGGGACAGACATTCAGGCGGGGAAAATCGTCTTGACAGGAGCCGGAACGCTGGGAACGGGCGCTGTAACCATCGGCGAAAACGGAACGCTGGAATTTAACGTTGCAGAAGGGGATCCAAAGAAAATGACAATCAGTTCCACGATTACCAGCGCGGGTAAAATTACCAAGACCGGCAATGGCGTTCTTCAGCTGTACACCGCAGCCGAAGGGCTTGTTGACGCTGCCAGCTTTGTCGTTTCGTCCGGACGTCTCGATATGAAAGAGTTCTTCAAGGGAACGTTGGAAATTGGAAACGGCGCGGAATTCTCGCCGGGCAACTCGGTGGGGACGCTGAACGTAGACGGTACGTTCAAGGCGGACGCTTTTTCGACTCTGATTTTTGAACAGGACGCCAGCGGCATGGATTCCCTTTCCGCCAGTTCGTTTGATATTGACCCCAAGGCTGAAATTCAATTGGATATAACAGCGCTTATTCCAGGCGCGACGTACGATGTTATCGTCAATACTTCAGCCGACGGCTTTACGACGGAGCAGGGTTCGGAATCGTTCTGGACTAATCTTTTAGCAGACGGACTCCCGTATTATTTGAATCTGTCCGTTGTCGATAATCATATCGTCAGAATGCACATTGACGCCAACGCCGTTCCGGAACCGTCCACGTGGGCGCTATTGGTTCTTGGCGTTGTCGTTTTATTCTTGCGTAAACGAAGTTAGAAGTGAGGAGTTAGGAGTGAGGAATGAATAGCGCTTTGCGTAACTCCTCACTCCTAATTCCTAACTCTCTCGCTGCCCGCCTCCATTGACAAATTTTCTTTACGCTGTATTCTATATATATCAATATAACTATGCCTTTACTCCCCCCAGCGTGCAATCATGATTCTTACAGGCAGACAAATTCAGCAGAAAGTTCAGACGGGCGAGATTGAGATTTCGCCTTTCGACCCGACTCACGTCAATCCGAACAGTTACGACTTGACGCTTCACAACCAGATGCTCACGTACGAACTGGAGTCCAACGACGGC
>JAFSMW010000202.1 GCA_017447745.1 Thermoguttaceae bacterium | reverse complement strand
TCTTACGGAAGCTAAAGGCAACCGGGGAAATTCCGACAAAAAGCGTTAGCTGCGGGTTTGAAAAAGCTCCTGCTGAGGATTTTTCGGATGTGTTATGCGCCTAAAACGATAACGGGTAAAGGGTTAAGGGTTAACGGAAACGGTAAACAATATAGGTTTTGAAGGAATTTTGGTATGCGAATTATAAGCCCTGAAGTTCGTTGAGCATGCGGTTTAAGGCGATGTCCAGTTTGGCTTCGGTTTCGTAGGTTCCAGCGGCGATTTCAGCGCGAATCCGGTTGACCAGATCCATGCGGATGCCTTCGGTGTCGGCGACGCTGGAAGCGGTGGAGATGGCGCTGACGTCTGAAGTATTATTGTTGACGCCGGAAAGGCGAATATCGTCTTGAATTGTATTGTGTCCCGTTGTTTCGGAAACCGGAGCAGTCCCATTGACGGACTGAGCCGAAGCGGTCTGATTGATGCGCTGAATTCCATTCAGGGGGTTCATTCCATTGATTTGCATAATATACCTCGCTAAAGCAAAGTTGTTATTGGGGGCGAAGCAGAGAGCGTCAAAAACGCGCTGACTTCCATGTCTTTTAATTTGAATACTGACGGGAAAACCGACTGTATCAACTAACCGTTATAGCATAAAACCGAATAATTTGGAAGAGCAATTTTGCATCCTGCAAGGCTTTCCGAACAAAATCGGTTCGAGCCGCTTTTGAAACTCGTAAGTCGTTATTCTCTTTTGAGTTTCGTTTCGCAATTTTTTTCAATTGCTTATACCATTGATACGAACCGGGGCGGAAATTGTTCGTTGATAAAGAAAAATTTTTTATTTTTTTATTTCGAGTTCATTTTTTTCGGCGTCCCCTCTTGTAAAAATTGTTTTTTTAATTTATTATATAATAAATGAGTCGTTAAGTTGACAGCGGCTTTATCTGTTTTCATTATTCATTTTTACCCTTATTCAACAACCATGAACGCAATGTTATCAGCCTTTTCCTTTACCGCGGTAGACGGAGTTGTTTTTGCTCTGTTTATTTTGGCGGTTCTGGTCATTAGTATTGTTATGAGTTTTATGGGCAAGAAGAAGGACGGCGCGGAGTCGTACTTCCTTGCAGGACGCGGTTTGCCGTGGTGGCTTATCGGTTTTTCGCTCATCGCAGCGAACATCTCAACAGAGCAGTTTATCGGCATGTCCGGCAACGCGTCGCAATGCACCGGTTTGGCGATTGCTTCTTACGAATGGATTGCCGCCATTTCTCTGGTCTTCGTCGCCTTTGTCTTCGTTCCGATGTTTCTTCGCTGCGGAATTTACACGATTCCTCAATTCCTGGAATACCGTTACAACAAACTGGCGCGAACGCTTATGTCGTTAAGCATGATCGTTATTCTGTGCGCTGTTACGATAGCCGTCGTTATCAACTCCGGCGCTCTGACGATTGACGTTCTGTTCTCTGGAATGAGCGTTTTCGGCATCCCGATTAACATTGTAACAGCCGGCTGGTTTATCGGCATTTTGGCGGCGGTTTACGTCTTTACCGGCGGTTTGAAAGCCTGCGCCTGGGCAGACCTCCTTCAGGGTTCCGGGCTTCTCATCGGCGGATTTATCATTATGTGGTTCGCTTTCGCCGCTTTTGCAGAAAAAGACGTGAATGAACTGGGCATTACTCCAGAACACGCTCGTCCTGTTGAATACCAGGGCGAAGACCTCAAAGAAGGCGTTACAAAAGACACGTCTGTCTGGAAAAAGTTTACCGAACTTAATGAAGACACGCTCCACATGGCTCGTCCGGACAACGACCCGAACATCGTTTGGACGACCCTATTCCTGGGCATCTGGATTCCGAACCTGTACTACTGGGGACTCAACCAGTATATCATGCAGCGAACTTTGGGCGCCAGATCCCTGGCGGAAGGGCAAAAAGGAATTGTTTTTGCCGCTGCCATGAAGCTGGCGATTCCATTCATTATTGTCTTCCCTGGTATGATTGCATTTGACCTGTATCACAAGGAGATGGCTCAACAAGCTCAGACTGACGCCACTGCAAACGCAGATTCCTGGGGCAAGTTGACCAACATTATTCTCGCTCCGTGGAAAGAAAGCAACGGCGTTACCGAAGAAGCTCTTAAAGAAGAAGCCAAGGCAAAAGACGGCGCGCATTCGGTTGCGGATAAACTCAACGCCAAAATTAAGGAAGTTTCAGTGGATATTGCTTCTCTAAGCGCTGAATTCGAGGCAAACAAAGACAAAATCAAAGAATTGGTTAAGGCGGATACAGACAACGGCATTCGCGTTTTCAAATTCAATGAGAACTTTGCCATTCTTCATCAGGACAGCGCGGCTTTCGTTTTGAATTTCAACAAATTCATTACGGACACGCCAGACGTTGACAAAGAAGCCGCAGAGATTAAAGCGCAATTTAATAAAGATTATCCCAAAATCAAGCTTTCCGAAAAGGAACAAAAGAGCTTCGATTTGTTCTTTGCAAACAAGGCGTTGTTGAACAAACTTCAGGCGGTTGATTATCCAGCCGACATGCAGCCCATGGCGAAGTACATGCGCCGTCTGCAGGAAAACTTTGGATTGGTTAAGCCCACTTATCCGGTTCAAAAAGAATTGGTTGGATACAAGTTCGACGCTGCATTCCCGATGCTGCTTCGCAATTTGAACATTCCCAACGGCTTGCGCGGATTCGTTCTGGCGGCTTTGCTGGGCGCGGTTATTAGCTCGCTGGCGTCCATGCTCAACGCAGCATCCACCATCTTTACGATGGATATTTACAAGGAATACATTCACAAGAACGCCTCTGAGGGAGGTCTGGTATTTATCGGACGCATTTGCGTCATCCTGGCAATGATCGCCGGCTGTATGATCAGCCCGATTCTGTCCGACCCCAAATTTGGCGGTCTGTTCAAGTTCATTCAGGAATTCCAGGGATTCATTTCACCGGGCATTCTCGCTATCTTTATTGTCGGTTTGGCGTTCTCCCGCACCCGCGGCGCTTACGGCGTTTTGGGCTTGATCGCGTCGCCGCTTATCTACGGCGCTTTGATGCTGGTCATTCCGGAAGTCAACTTCCTCAACCGAATGGCGATTACGTTCGTTTCGATTACCGTTTTGCTGTCGATTCTGACGCTTATCCTTCCGGCGGCGGAAGCGAAGGCGCTGCCTCGCAACGACGAGATCGAACTGGTAAACTCCAAGGGCGCGATTGTCGCCGGCGTTTTGGTCTGCATTGCGACCATTGCGCTATACTGCGTCTTCTTCTAATTTGAGTAATATAACACAACGGCAAGACGGCTTTGCGTCGCCTTGCCGTTTTTTTTATTCTTTTATTGGTTTTCTGTTATGTTTTTTAAAAATAATCGTATTATTTATATGGAGGTATTAAAATGAAAAAACACTACAGGAATTGCTTTAACGACGAAAACGAACGAGAAAAACATTTAGAGTATTTGTACTCACTTGACGAAAAAATAAAAAATATTATAGTCGCCTGCTTTTCTTGTCTATTTTTAATTGTAGTGTTTTTTATCGCAATAGCTATATTAGCCTCTATATTTATCAATATATTTAACCTTGCTTAACATTCCCAGCAATCGCCGCCTTGAACGCTTGCCAGTCTTCCCTGGTTCCTTAATCTTCGGTTGCGATTGGGTTGCGAAAATAGGTGAGATTAACAATGGAACATAGTCAACGTCTTTAGGCGTTTGTTCTCACTGCTTCAGCTGTGAGAACAATTAAAATTTAAAATATCGTAGCCCACGCCTTTAGGCGTGGGATTCAAAACAGCATAAATAGTAATATAACGCACGAAATCCCCTCCCTTCCCCGCTCCAAATGGAGCGGGGAAGGGAGGGGAAGGGAAGCGTTTGGGGAGTGGCGTCTTTTTAATCCCCCAGATAAATCTGGGGGCTACGAGTATTAAACTGTTTTTATTACCCACGTCTAAAGACGTGGGGATAGGAACATATAAATCTGGGTCATACGAAAAGGTTTAAGACTCTTTTTTGTGCAACCATAATTTGAACGCACCCAAATTCTTCGGGTGCGATAAATTTTGGGTTGCGAAAATAGGTAAGATAAG
>JAFSMW010000201.1 GCA_017447745.1 Thermoguttaceae bacterium | reverse complement strand
GGAGCGGTTCAAAGCGTAATTTCGTTCGCTGCGCTCACTTCATTACCGCCTTCCATTAACCAATCGGCGCGAATACGATTCATCCGTCGTTATTCCACGCCGAACTTTTTCCAGCAGTTGGGAACCGGGGCGGTAAACGTCATGACCTCTTTTGTGGTGGGGTGTTCAAAGGTTATGGAGCGGCAGTGCAGGGCGATTCCGTCCGGGAATTTTTGTCGAGAGCCGTATTTGTAGTCGCCCAGGAGAGGGAATCCGCGCTGAGAGAATTGCAGTCGAATCTGGTGCTTTCGCCCGGTTTCCAGATGGATTTCCGCCCAAAAGTATCCGGGAAACTGCTTTAGACGAGTAAACGACAATCGGCAGTCGATCGCGTCGGGGTTGTCTGAAGAAACCGGATTGACTTTTCTGTGACGGCTGTCGTGAACGATGAAGTCTTCCCAATGCGCGCCGTCGGTTTGCGGGTTTCCCTGCGCCAGCGCCCAGTAGACTTTGTTCACAGTTCGATTTCGAAACTGGGCATTGAGCCGTTCCGCCCCTTTGCTGGTTCGGGCAAAGACCATCACCCCGCTTGTGGGCGTATCCAGTCGGCTGACAACTCCCAAATAGACGTTGCCCGGCTTGTTGTATTTCTCCTTGACGTACTGACGCGTCTGTTCCAGAAAGCTGGGACGTCCCGCCTCGACGCCCATGGTCGGGATTCCCGCCGGCTTAATCAGAACAAGCAGATGATTGTCTTCGTAAAGGGTTTTTATCATGATCTGTAACGCCTATTCCTACTCTGTCTTCGCTCTAAACTGCTCGTTCATCTGAATAACCGTTGACAGCAGCTGCTGGAATTCCGGGGAGGAAACGCTGGCTCGAAAGGCCTCAATGTCTTTTGGAAAGCACTTGCCGCCGTAACCGAACTGACCGTCTGGACCGGGAACGGACGTGTGCATTGAATTGACGTATCCGCTTTGCAGCACGCCCTGAAGGACGCGGGAGTAGTCGCCGCCTAGTTCGTCCGCCATCTGTTTAATCGCGTTGAAATACGTTACTTTCAGCGCGCCGAAAACGTTGTGAGCGTATTTCGCCAGTTCCGCTTCCGTCGACGTCGTTTCAATAAACGATTTGCCCGGAAAGACCTTTTTGAGCAGGTCGACATGTCCGGTGAATACCATCGGCTGACGGCAGAAGTCCTCAAACGCGGTGCGTTCTGTCAGGTACTCCGGCATGAACCGGACGTCTTTTTTGTACTTCTTTGACAGCTTGTCGCACGTGCCGGGAAGGACAGTCGTCCGGATGAAAATCGGGACGTCCGGCAGATTCTTGACAATCTTGTTGAGCGTCGTCAGCTTTTGCGAACCGTCCGATTCCGTGGGAATGTGTATGCTGATAAATACGCAGTCGCAGTCGGATAAATCGTCGTTGTATCCTAAAGGCGGGTCAGAGACTTTGACTCGGCATTTTTTATTGTAACACTCCAGCCAGCTCTTTAACGCCGATCCGATCTTTCCGCACCCGACGATTCCGACAGTAACTGATTTTTTATTCGTCATGACTTCCGATTGAAATCAGATGTATTCTGCGTAAAGGAATTCGGATTTGTGGAAATGCAGCCAGGAGAAAAACAGCGCAATAAACGAAAATGCGATAGTATACCATATATACCACGGCTGCCAAACGACAACGTTTGATTCTGTAGCGACAAATCCGCCATCGCTGTACAACGGAACAAACAGATTGTGCCCGTTAATGACAACGAGTCGAATCGCCTCTAAAATGGGCGAAATCGGATTGAGCATCATAATCGGTCCCAACGTCGGTCCAAGTGCGTCCGGTTCGTAAAAAATTGCTGTAAAGAAAATGCCAAACGACGTCAGCAATCCCAACAGATAGCGAAAATCACGATAAAAAACCATCTCGCTGGCGAAAAACATGCTAATTGCCAGCCCTAATACCACCAGTAATATGTACAAGACCGGAAGCCAGAGCAGATTAAACGTCCATTGAATCTTTCCCATAAAAAGCAGAACGACAAATAATGACCCTGAACCGATAGCGAGATCAAAAGTGTTGGAAACAAAGCATGACATCGGAAACACTTCCCGCGGGAAATAGATTTTTGTAATCAGTCCGATGTTGCCCACCAGAGAATTGGACGCCGCATTTACGGAACCCAGGAAGAAAGACCACGCCACTGCTTTGACCGACATGACGGCAAACGAATCCAGTTGGAACGCTTGTCCTGCCATTTTTGCCATGACGAATTTAATGATAAACCCGCTGAATACAACCATTGCCGGCATGAAAATCGTCCAAATGTATCCGATAACCGCTTGTTTGTATTTAACTTTCAGATCGCGCTTGAACATTTCCAAAAGGAGTTCTCGATATGCGTACACGTCATACAGCATCTCTTCCCACGTATCCAGTAAAGACTCCTTTTCCTCAACGTTTTCACCTTGATTTAACTTGTCGGTCTGTTCTATAATTTGTTCAATATTTTTATCGTTCATAATAATTTATCAAGAAACAGTTTGACGCTAAAAGTTATTCATATCGATAGTATGGTTGATCTGACGCCAAGTTCGGAACATATTGATTTTGATTATCGTATTCTTGCTGAAATTTCAAAACGATACACCCAATCATGATGGTATAGTAGCTTATTTCCAATGCAAAGACCGACACAAACTGTGCGCCTATACAGAAACCTATCAGCGCGCATATCGCCATTTGTGCAGCAATGTGTAAATACGGATCGGACGTTGGCGTACGTTCTTTTGAAATCCGGATCAAATTTAAAATAGTCAATCCAAACGCTCCCAAGAGAGATAATATTCCAGGTATGCCCTGCTCAGCAGACGCTTGCATCCACATGGAGTGAGCTTCGATCTGCATGCCATGTTTAGTCCTCGTATATGGAAGCCATTGTCGCAGACCAATCCCAAATACTGGATTGTCTCGCATAACCATTAAACAGTTCTTCCAGCTTGTCAGACGCCCTTGAGAAGATTCGTCTCGTTCTTTTGCATCAACAAACGTTGACGCAAAACGGTCTCTGACAGACGGCCCCGCCATATACAAAGCGGCGCATAATGCTATGATCATGAATAGAACATATGATGGCTTTTTAGGAATGAACCATACAATTGCAATGCCGGAAATTAAAAGTGAAAGCATACCGCCGCGCGACATGGAAAAGAAAATTACATGCGCGTTAAGAGCTGCGATAAAAAATGCCAATCCTTTTCGC
This sequence comes from Thermoguttaceae bacterium, assembly GCA_017447745.1. Classification (GTDB taxonomy): domain Bacteria; phylum Planctomycetota; class Planctomycetia; order Pirellulales; family Thermoguttaceae; genus RUG11551. Next base: position 8,104 of record JAFSMW010000201.1, on the reverse strand, counting down.
CATAATTTGGTTTCAAATAATCCTGTATAGAATGCCAAAACGGCGTTGATAACCATCGTTAAAACAAAGAAGTTGTTATCCAAACCGGCAAAACCAATTTCGGTCAGTCGGTTAAAACCTTCCATGTAGGAATTGTTTAAATCGTAAGCTACATAACCTTCTGAAAGAATAATAACCCAAATAAGCGCTTTTAACTGTTGAATGTTATGTATAATGGTAATTCCCAGGAAGAACGCCAAATACAGTTTAACAAACTGAATCAATTGGTGCGACGCTCCATACGCCAAAACTCCATTTGCGGCTGAGGAGATATACATCCAAAAGAAATTAAAAACAAGGAGCAAGACAATTAACCCTGCTTTTTGTCCTAAATTCCATTTGCCAAAACCGGCAAAAAACCAGCCAACAAGCATGCTAACGCCAACAAGGAACGAGTAGCCTGCGATTCCAAAAAATTTCTCTGGAACGGAAAAGAACCATAATGCCGTCGGATTGATAATAGCAAGACAAATATAGATGCAAAGTCCAACGAATGGATTTAGTATGCCAAATACGATGCCAACCATCGTCAGCAGGTTTGTAAAAATTAAACCTTTACTCATAGCAGTATGTTTTATGTGGTTCCAAATATGTTAAATTAAACAGTTGAACCCGATAACTAAAACAGATGTCAAGTAGCGTGATTGTTGACAACCATCGAAATTCAACTTTTATTTGCTCTAATATATAGTATATAATATTTTTAAAAAATGTAATCCCACTCTGGAGTTGTTTTTACTTTTTAATAATTATTTATTTTACTTATCCGATACTATAGGTATATTTTGAAAAATGGATAATACTTTCAATGTCCCGGCGCTAAACAGGATTTGAAGGATAATATCGGAAAGAGTAAACGTTCTGGTTGGTAAAAACAGTTGTCCGCCTTCCATCAGGGTGAAAATAAATGCACAGATGGCGAGCGTCGTCAGGTTTTTGTATCTGACGTTCTTTAAAATATATTGCAGCGCCAAGGTTATGACGATGCTGAATTCCATACTTGTCAGCAATCGATTGATAGCGGTTATCGTATGGGAACGCTGATAGTCAGCCAGAGGAATAAACTGATACACGGTGAAAACGTTGTCATTTCTGAAAGCGTCCATGCTGAAGTTGAATGGCGACCAGAAATATCCGACCATGGCAGTGAGAATGGCGCACAGACAGACAATAGCAACACAAAGACGCCAGCGCGGTTCTTTCAGACCTGAAGCGTAACATCCGGCGCCTGCTGTCAAAACGGCAAGTAAAATGCCGGTTGCGTACAGCGTTCTGTTCTGGATGAAAAACTGACCCAGCGTCAAAGACGTCGAAACGAAGAGCGCCAACAGGATTGTATAAACCAGCGGATGGTTTTGAAGCATGCGTTTGAGAAAACTTTGGGGCGCGTCGCTTTGTAATTTCAAGTTGTCGCTTTGCCAATGAATATAGACGCCCATGGGGACGTAAAGGAAGCCATATAGCAACAAATGGGATATGACGTTCATCGTAATTCCGAAACGATGTTCGCTCAGGGGAATCCAGAAGACGTCGAGATTTTTCCAGCGATCCCAAATGTCGCCCAGCGCGTAAACGAAGTTAAACGGCGACCAGGCGTCAATAATCAGGACGAGAAAATACAGAAGTATAAATGCGGTGATAACGCTTTGAATTCCGGAACCGTTCCAGACTCGGCGCAATTCGTCCCATATGGACTGACCGGAAATCGCCCAAATGACGCAACCGATTCCAGCGCCGCATGTTTGGGCGATAATATCGGACAGAGCGCAGTTTCGATTGATTGTATACAGCTGAAGTCGTTCTACAATAAACGCCATTACAAAGCAAACCAGAATAACGGGTGCAGCGCAAAGCGCCGACCATAACAATTTTTTATCCAGGCATAAAACGCCCAGCATAAAAAAGCCTGCGGGAATTCCCAAAAACAGGTTGACGTACCAGTCCATTTGGGATTCTATATGTCCGCCGGTTGCAAGAATCTGTGAAACGCCTTCGTTCCAGCCGATATGAACCGGTTTGAATTCAAACGGCGTCAAAGAGCCGTAAAACAAAAATATGTAAAACAGAATCAGAAGGGATAAACAAAAACCTCGTCCGGGAAACGCTTTTGGAGCCTTTTCGGATTCCGCAGAAACGTCAGCGTTGAGACTTGAATTGTCCATGAAATCAATTGTTCAGAATCAGTTCCGACAGCTTGGCAAATCTGGCGGGCCAGGAATAAGTCTCGACAATTGCCTGACGTCCGTTCCTGGCGCGGTTGAGAACGTCTGGATTATCAACGTTCAGATTAAACAACTGCGTCAGGGAGTCGATCCAGGTTTGCGGGTCGTTACAGTTCCAGGCGAACTGCGTAACAGAGTCGTCGATGCCTTGCAGGCTCATCGGCGACGCCAAAACCGGTTTCGCCATTGCCATGGCTTCCAGAGTTTTATTTTGAATTCCTCGCGCCACTCGCAGCGGAATGACAACAGCGTTGGCGCGGTAAATATACGGTCGAACGTCGTCAACGCGGCCAATCAGGTTGACGCCGGACGTTTTAGCGAACGATCGCGCTTTTTCGCCGGGATTGGAACCGACCAAATCCAGTTCCGCCTTCGGGAAGTTTTGTTTGATAGTTTCCCAGACGTTTTTCAGGAACCATTCGATCCCGTCCAGATTGGCGCGATAATCCATCGCCCCAACAAAAACGAGCCGGTATGGAATGACGTTGGCTTTGTCGTACTGAGCGTCTGGCGAGAAGAAGTCGGAATCAACGCCGTTTGACAGTGCGATTATTTTCTCCTGAACGCTTTCCGGACAGAAACTGCGATAGAGTATGACCTCGTCTTCGCTGACCGCTAAAGTTCGAACGCTCGTTTGAGCGATTTCTATTTCTTTTTGACGCAGACGGCGTCCTTCCGTTTCAAAAATTTTTCGTTTGAACAGTCCTTTTATGCCGGTGGAAACGGCAGCGTAGTCAAACCACTTTTGACTGTCGACGTCAACGATGTCGGTAATGAGCGGGATGTTTTTCAGTTCCGGCAACCGGGAATACGGATACATGCTCGAACAAAACACGACGACTCGATCGTAGGTTGTTTCTGACGCCCAGGCTCTGATTTGCTTTCGCAAAGCGGACGACGAAAACAGCCCCTCAGTCATGGTGGAACCGGACAGCAGACTCAATCCGGCGTGAATCCATCGACCGTACTTTCTCCACGGAACAAAAGCCGTACGTCTGCAATACGATTGCAAAACAGAAACGTGTTCGTCGCTGGGCTTTTCGTCGCAAAGCGTTCCCAAATCTACCGTTGCAATTTTCGACATGAATTCCAGCAGACGGAACGAACGGATCCTGTCTCCGCGATTGGGCGGGTAAGGAAATCGATGAGTCAGAAACAGAATTTGTGGTTTGTCCATCGTTATTTCCTCCCCAGCGTCGGTTGAAAACAACGCCATTGGTTAATGGTTTCGCTAAGAGCGCCAAACTGAAAATCGTTGGTTAATTGGTCGAGTTTCGACATGTTCTTTTTGATGCCGACGTGATGGCGAAATTTCGAAACGACAGATAAGCCGGGAATGACTGGCTGTTCCGGGTCGAATTCCCATGGGTGAACGTAAATAACAAAAGGACGTTTGAGGCGTTGATTGATTTTCCGGAGAAAATAACGGCTCAACCAATACGGATAGAGTCTGAAATAGCCGCCTCCGGAGACGGGGAAATTGTATCCTAACACTCGATAAACCGCCGGAGGGAATTCCCAAATTGAACCGGTCGGCTGCATCAATTCGTGAATTTCCGGATTGCTGTTGGGAATGCCGTATCTATCGTGATAAATCGGATAAATGCTTGAATCGTACTCGAACCCTTCGTCAACCAAAATGTTCAACGCCCAAAGCGATTTTTGAGTAATCGAAAAACTGGGCGCTCGGAAACAGACAGGACGCTTGCCGGTTATGGACTCTAAAATGTTGCGGCACTTTACAATATCTTCTCGAAATTCTTCGGGCGTCAGATTATAGATCAACCGGTGCCGATAACTGTGAACGCCGATTTCATGCCCAGCCCTGAAGATTTGTTCAACCAGTTCCGGGAAACGCTCCGCCGTCCAGCCGACGATAAAAAACGTGGCGCGAATCCCCTTGTATTTTAACAGATCAAGAATTTTTCCGGTAGAGTTGATAACGCGATTGCCGTATTTTCCCCAATCTTCATAACGAACAATCTTTTCGTATGCTGAAACCTGAAAAAAATCTTCTACGTCAACCGTCAGAGCGTTTAACATGATGAGTTTATTTTAATTAAAAGCGTCGGGGAATCAGATCAGATTGTTAAATCGAAGTTTGTCTAATTTGCACTGTCGCCATTAATTGATTCACAGACGAATTGGATGGCGGATCGGATTCTTTTGCACTGTTAGTTTCGGAGCTATAGGAAGAATCTGAATTATCGTCATCGCGATAACGCATATATTCCGGAATTTCGACGTCTTCTCGAGCAATGCCAGCAACTCGGGCGCAGGACTTTCCCGGCAAGCCGATGATTCGCAGCGAGGTGCAGAAGAAAATCCGTAAATCCATCATCAAATTGGCGTTGTTGATGTATTCTGAATCGAGAACCAGCTTTCGACGAACGCTGTCGAGGTCGGAATCAGGAGGAAGGTTAATTTGAGCCAGACCGGTAATGCCAGGCAAAACGCTCGTTCGGAACATGTATCCTGGAATCTTCTTTTCCAAAATAGCGGTAAATTCCGGTCGTTCCGGACGAGGTCCAATAAGAGCCATCTGCCCCATAAGGACGTTAAACAGCTGAGGGAGTTCGTCCAGGTGAAGCGGACGGAGAATTCTGCCCAAACGGGTAATTCGAGGGTCATTTTTGGCTGTCCAGACGGGACCTGTTTTGGCTTCGGCGTCTTTGAGCATGGTTCTGATCTTCATCAGGTTGAAAACTTTGCCGTCTTTACCAACTCGACGTTGTTTGTAAATTGCCGGACCTGGTGAAGTAATATGCACTAAAATAATCAGAAAAAGCATAATAGGCAACCCGGGTATGAGCAAAATCAGCGCTGCCAACTGATTAACCCTGGCTGACAGGGCAAAATACAGCTTTTGCTTCATACTGAGCTTATCTGATTCTTTTTGAATATCGGACTGTTTTTGGGACATATATTATAACCTCGCCATCAAAACGATCCTGTTTGAGGTAGTACAGGATCGGCTGGATACTTTTTATGTTAACGTCAGGCGACCTAAATCACCCCTATTATTTTAATTACTTTTTGTAAAAACTTATTAATTGTTTTCGGAAATAGTGAAAATATTTTTTAATTTACATCCTAAAATCGTTAAAATTGGAACTATTTTTATAAAAATACTAAAAATTTTTATGCTCTTGCTAAACAAATAAAAAACATTTGCTATATAATATATCATATTGAGAATTATTTTGAATGCAGCGTTGCATGGTCATAATATACTTCTTCGGTTGTATTGTCTTGACTTGAAACGTTCGCATTTTTACCAGTTGACACCCTCGATTTTTTTAGTCTGAAATATATGGACAACGAAAAAACCAGCTCACAACAATCTGACGAGAATCATATCGATTCGGAATCCGAAGTCATTAACATTGATTCCGCCGACATCTTTCATGCCGATCCGATGGCAATTTATATCCGGTTGATGTTTGGTGGATTATATCTGCTTTGCGGATTTGCAATTATTTTTATTACGCTGTTTTTGTTTCCGGAAGGCTGCAATTACGATGCGGTTTTTATTTTCATAGGCGCCCTTCTGATTCTCATTTCCATATTTTATTTCTTTCTGGCATGGCATAAACGGACATATCGCAGCTTCATTAACGAACAGGGCATAGGCTGCAGCAACAGTCATGATATTCCGGCTCATGCCTGGAGTGAAGTGGATTACGTTATTCAGCGGCTGTATTACCGCGGCAATCCGCCCAGCAACGGAGTTTGGGGCGTCGCCCCCCGACGTCTGGACGAAGATTATGTCGTAGTCTTGAAATCCGGTCCGCGTCTGTTTTTTGGACGCCGTAATCTTGGGCACCTGTCTCGATTCAAGCCGTTAATTTTCTATTATTGCGAACAGAATGGCGTCGAAATGAAAACCCAGGAGATTTATTACAGTCGAAAGATCAAAGCTGGGTCACGACTTGTTCCTTCTATATTGATATGTTTACAGGCTCTTGTGCCATTGGTATTTTTGGGCATTCAGGGAGCTGTATTGTTAACCGATCAAACCGCTGAAGAGATTAGTCTGGAAGAACGTTTTTCCTGGCCGATTGAATTTCTTCCTCGAAAGCCGGAACTGTGCAATAAGGTTATGGACAACGGTTCCGTCGCTCCTTTGGACGTGAGAATCTCCTCGCTTTATCTTACGGAAAATGGCAAAGAAGTAGTTTTCGGAACCGATGGCGGTTCATTACAGCTGCGCGATATTTCCACCGGCGCAGAATTGGGAACAATCCAAAACGCTCTTTTGTCTGCGGTTATTTTTACAATGACTTCGCGAGACAACACCATGGCTATAGTGCGCGATTTTGACAATCAGCTTCTGGTTTGGGATATCAATAAAAAGAAAGAGGTCGCTTCTTTGGACGTTCCGAACAAATATTATCAGTCCGTTGTGTTTTCCGCAGACGGCTCGTTTCTGTACTTTGGAGATCTGGAAGGTCGAATTTCTGTCTACAATTTGAAAACGGACAGCTTGCATGATAAATTCCCGCAGGTGTTTCAAAATCCTGTCGTGTATTCTTATGCTTCCAGAGATGGACATTATTTTTTGGTCGGGCTTCAAAACAATTCTGTGTATATATGGAATTTGTTTATGAACGGTTTTCGTGGAGAACCGATCTCTCTCAATTTGGACAGCGAACTGATTTGCGCTGAATTTACCGATGATAATAAAGAACTGGGAACGTTGGAAAACAACGGCACGTTCCGAATTTGGGATTACAATATTCGACAGGAAACGTTTAGACGTCCATTGGTAGAAAAAGACAAAGTCAATGTATTTACATTCTCGCATGACGGAAAACTCATTGCGTACGGGACGACAGCCGGTTCTGTGTATTTCATGTCGATTAAAAAAAGCCGCGTTCTGGAATCGCTGAGAGTTCCCGGAATGGAATCGCCGACGCCTATTTTGGATCTGAAATTTTCCGCTGACGACAAATATTTGATCGTGGGTACAAAATATGGCATTTGGCAGGTGATGGTCGATCCGGAATTCCGTGAATAAATTCTTTGAATTTTTGAAAGCGTAACAGTCTCGGATTTTGGTCCGAGACTGTTGTTTTTTTATGGAGACAGGTACATGTTAATCATGTATAAGGGCGCTCATAAGGCAGACGCCTGTTTAGCGGTCCTGGGCAGGGTGAGAATCATATCTTAATAATGACGATTCATAACCCAAAAACATTTTGTCTTTATTGAGTGAACAGAAGTGATTCAGGGCGCATTCTACGGCAAGGCTATAATTCCCTTGAGAAATTACTTCCTGCCAGGCTGAGTCGAACCCTATTTCTTTTTGTCGAGTAATATAATCCTCAATTCTCTCTTTGGAGACCGAGACGATTCTTGTATTGTTGTCTTTGTTAAGGATGCTGAAAAATTGGGTTAATTTGTGTAGAAAAACCTGAAACAGGCTTGGAGGCAACGTTCGATTAAAGGACACGGTTCCCTGGATTGATTCTGTAATACAGAAAAATCTTTCGTTCAGGATGCGATCGATGTCTAAGCCGGACAAACTGTTTCTGGATGAAAATTTCCTCAGAATATAATTCAGGAAAGGTTCAACTTTTCTTGGGGAAAATCCGGTTAATTCTTTATCCGTTTTTGTGGAACTGAATAAATCCAGAAGCTTACGGATTTTTTGAGTCAGATCTGAACGGTCGTCATCGTCGTCCTTGTCGTCATCATCTTCGTCTTCGTCCTCGTCGTTGTTGTTTTTGTCCTCCTCGTCTTCCCCGTCTTCGTCTTCGTCGCCCTCGGAATCGACAAATTCATCTTCGTCCTCGTCGTCTTCTTCGTCTGAATCCTCTTCTTCAAAATCGTCTTCGTCG
>JAFSMW010000200.1 GCA_017447745.1 Thermoguttaceae bacterium | reverse complement strand
GGAATTGGTTGCGAAGCCCTGCGTAAATCGGATCCCCTGACTTGCCAGCGAGTCAATGTTGGGCGTCTGAATAACGGTCGCGCCGTAACAGCTCAAATCGCCGTACCCGAGGTCGTCTGCGAGAATAATAATAACGTTCGGATTTTTGACGTCGTTTGCTTTCAGACTCGGTTGATAAACGACAGCCAACGCCGCAGCCAGCAATAACAGGAATCGGTTCATGATTATTGGGGGGAAAATGGGGAAACAATCTTTGGAAGTTTTAACGTTGAGTTCTATTATACGAAAGATTTTGAAAAAATCCAGAGATGAGCATATTAAAACAGTTTTTCCAGATAGATTTTTTAACTCTGCAACAGACAATTCTAAAGTTTTTATTGAAAATTGATATTTCTTGGTTAAAATTCGTTTTTTGGCGCTATAATGATGTTATAAAAATAGCAATAATACGTTTATAGATATTAGGAGGTATTAAATGATTGAATTTCAAGTATTATTTGCCCTATCAAACTTCATTATATCATTGGATGATCTGATGATATTAATAGGTTTTTTGTTTGTGTTACCTCTATATTTAACCTTAAAGTATTTTTATGAAAAAGGTAACACGAAGGAAAAGATAAACGAGGAAAATCAAAGCGATAACGATTCCACCTCAGACTCTTCTACCAAGCCGAAATAACGTTTTTTGAGGTATTGGCAAGAGTCGGTTGTTTGAACGGACGCAGTTCAACTTCGTTTGTTTCGTTCTTTTCGTGTTTAAGCCGCAAAGAACGCATAGGACGCATAGTTTTTAAAACTTCGTAAACATTCTCCGCATCTCCGCGTCTCCGCGTGAGATTTGCCCGGGCGTTTACGCAACCCGGTTTTGTTCGCCGTTCCGGCGAATGCGTAATTCCGTTCGCTTCGCTCACTCCATTACCGCCTTTCATTTCTTCGCGAACTCCGCGTGAGATTTTTTCCTATGCGCTAAAATCATTTGACAAAAAAACACTTGGTCAGATAATAGTGCTAGGTACAAACATTCCCCCTCAAACTGAAAGGAAAAGAAAATGACTGAGCCAAAGTGTCTGGTTTATCCGTGGATTGCAAGCATGGCGCGCGGGAACGAGCTGAAATTCTCGCTCCGGTCGGTCGACGCGAACTTTGAGAAGCCCGTCGACGTCTGGATTGTCGGCGATCGTCCGGAATGGTACGTTGGGAACTGGCTGTCCTGCCCTGTTTACGACGCGCGGCTTTGTCTGCCGCGTCAGGACAGAGCGAAGAAAATGCTGGTCGCCATGGCGGACGACCGCATTGCGGAAACGTTCGTCTGGATGATGGACGACATCTATTTTATTCGCCCGATTGCCCTGTCAGACCTGCGCCGTCCGTGGACGATTGGCGAAATGACGCCGGAAAAGCTGGCGGACTGGAAGCCGGTTCGAGAATGGACGCGGCAGAAGAAGCTGACCTTTGAAGCTCTGTACGACAACGGAAAGACGCTCTACGATTTCTGTACGCACCTGCCACACGTCTACGAGAAGTCCAAGCTCAGGGAACTGTGTAACAAATACGGTCTGACGGATTCTCCCTACGTCGACGACACACTGTACGAAAACGAGTTCTATCCGTATAACGAACCGCCGCTCAACTGCCGCCAGATTCTGTATCGGGAATCGCGGCGGCCGTCGGCGGCGATACTGCGTCAAAAGATGAACGCGGACGGGATCCGGGTTTTCAACCACGTCGACCGCGCCTTTTCGCCTGACGTTGAACAGGTCTTGACCGAACTGTTCCCAAAGCCGTCACAGTGGGAGAAAGGGAAATAAGAAGGCGTTTCCAGGTCAACGTAGTTTGGCGAGCCGGGGTGCGTAAGCCCCCGGAAAAAGCCTCACGCAAAGTCCGCAAAGTTCGCGAAGTTTTAAAAACTATGCGCTCTTTGCGTTCTTTGCGGCTTAATTATAAGGCATATTATTGGAGTGATTATTTAACACGAAAACATTTTGTCAGTCGATACGCTCGACCTGAAGCATATTGGAATCAATGAAAAAGTTGATTGCGTCTAAAAATTGCTTGTCGGAGACAGAAAGCGTTGAATTGGGCGGTAAATTGAGCAGTTCTTCCGCTTTCTCTCTCCACCACGCATCGTTTTTATATTTTTGAGGGCGAGAAAACATGTCAAACTGGTCAGGAAAACCAATTTTCTCAATCTCGGCAATAAGGCAGTCATACAAAGCGCCGTTTTCCAAGGTCAATCTTTTTCCGCAAAACGGACAATAATCAATCCGTTGAAACTCTGTTGCGTCATAGAATTCTTCTAAAGGGGCTTCCGGATCTCTAACGGGAATGGAATATTCCAAAATGTCGTCTCTAAAATCAATGTCGACCCTGCCCTCTTCCAGTATGTCGCGCATGAGTTGACAGCAATGGATAAACTTTCCGATTTTTATCATGGAATACCCCTTTTATAGAATGTGACATTCAGCCCTACGCGCTTTCCGGCAGGAAGCAGGGAATGACGACGCCGTTGGGTTTAATGAACTCGCCTTTGCATTGGGAAATGTGCGTTTCGACGTTTTTCGCGCCCAGAGAGTAGAGGAACTGAACCACCGCAGAGAACCGCGATGGGGCAATGACAATTCTCGTTTTGCCGGGCGTCCGGTTGAGTTCGTAGGCGATAAGCACCAGCGCCGCGTCCTCGTTGAGCATACAGCCGGGACCGGCGGTTGTCGTTCCGTTGTTATTGATAGCGGCGAGAAATCCCGTAATCTTCCCGTCAGAAAGACGCTCCAGAACGGTCGTCGTCCAGATTCCCTGCTGGTTCTCGATAAAGTAACGGAAATCCTGTCGGCGGTCGATGCCCTGCACCGTCATTTCCAGATTCGCCATCGCGTCGACGTCGCCCAATACCGCGCTGCGAAGCTGGAACCCGTCTGGTACCGGAACGACAACGCCGTCGGCGGGAACGGTCAGAACCGTGTCCTGAAAGAATTCCGTCGGGACGAACCCGATCCGGGAATAGACGGAAAACGAGTCCAGATTCATCGCGGAGGAAACCAGCCGCAGCGGCTTGTTCTGCTCAGCCGCAATTTCAGCAATGCGAGCCGCCAGCATCTTGGCAGCGCCCTGCCCTGCGTAGTCTGGATGGGAGTTGAGAATGCCCAGCGAGACGTGCGTCGGGCGCGGGTGATAAAAGCAGCTGCCGGCGAGACGTTTCTGGACGTCGTCGTAAACGACCAGCGTACAGCCCGGGTCGAGCAGTTCGTACGTATCGACGATTTGCCGCGCCCCCGCCACGTCGCCAAAGGCGATAAATCCCCGGTTTTTCTGATACCAAGCGTTGGTCGAATTGTAAATCAGAGCCGCGACTTCTTCCCGCTCCGATTGTTCCATTGTACGTACCGTCAGCATGAATCTTCTCCCCTATTGTTCCAGTTTGAAATAATACGATAAAGCGATAACCGCCGGAACTGACCGACAGGGTCGGTTCCCGAGTTGACGTGGGCAGCGCCAAAACCAACTTGTTCGGAAGCAAAACTGCCAGTGCGGCTTTGCACCGCCCGTCCCGGTTTGATTTCTCATTTAAGCATAGCAGAAATGAGAATCGCTGTCAAGCTCAGACGTCAGTTTTTGACAAGATAACGTCATTCGTTCAGCGGCAGTACAAACCGATAGAACAGCAACCGGCAGTCGTCAGAAGATTGGCTGGCGTCTGAACCGTTATTCGTAACGCGAAGGCGAATTATCTTTTCCGCCTGATCCGAGCTGACTTTACACAGCAGAACAGCGCGGCGAAGTTTTATCAAAGAGCTGAAATCTGTGGGCGACTGGTATCCGGAATCGAGTTTTACGTATTCCGCGCCGCCGGACGTTTTATAGAACAGCATCGCCCTGAGGGGCTCTTCCGGATCAAGCCCCATGGGATTATAGGGTATCGTTTCGTTGGAATACTTTACTGACAAGTCTGGCATCTGAACCCGTTTCCCGACTAAAACCGCGTTGAGAGAATATCGCTGCAGAGAGTCGTCAATGGTTATTGTCTGTCCCGGCTTGAACGTTCCGATCGGATACGCCCATTGATTGTAAACAAGCAGACATTCGCTGAATGTTACGTCTTTGGTTTGGTTGACAATCGTTCCGCTGGGCTTGCCCTGATCTTCTTTAAGAGAAAACGACAGCGTCTTTTGCAGTTCGCCCTGAGAATCAACAGAACGGCAAAAAACGTTTCTCGACGCTCGGGCTGAAGAGTTTATGGTATAGCTGAGGTCAGACGTCAACTGTTCCTTGCTGGCTGATAATTCTTTGCTTCTGGGTTTCCATTCGGTATTGAGGGTAGAGTGAACCTGATTCATGCCGGAAATTCCCTGTCCTGTTGAACCGAACCACGTAGTTCTGCCAGTTAGCGCGGCGTTTTCATCCAGTGATTCAAACGCAAGACGGTATACGCCTGCTTGCGGAGTGAGGACGTCGCCGTAGAGAAAACTCTGCGTCATGCCGGAGGCGTAATCGACGTCAACGATGCCTGCCCAGTTCGTTCTGACGGCTGACCCGGACTGCGTTCGCGACATCCAGTAAAACAGCCCGCAAAAGACGGCAATGTAAATCGGGAACGAAATCCACGTTATCCATGCAGGCTGCCGCAGTTTTCGCCAGAGGAAATAGTCGCCCGCGCCGATCAAAACAATGTAGACGATCAGAACAACGGCGACAAGCCAAAACGACGGGATGGCTACGTCTTTGAACTGATCCAAACCGCTTGACATCTGACCGGAAAGGTCGTCGTATCCGTAATGGAGAATCGCGTTGGCGGTGTATCGCTGCACCTGAGAGCTTTTTTCGGAAATTTCCATGACTCGGCGTAAAAACCGTTCCCGATTCGACCATTTCTGAATTTGCTCTGCGTTGAGGTCAATGGCGGCAACGGTCAGACGTCCAAACCCAATCGCCTGACGATAGATCAGCGGCAAGTCCATAAACGAACATTCAACAACGGCGTCAGAAGAAATCGGCAGACGAACGGCGCGGAGATTGTATCGCTGTTCAAACCCCAGCTTGGGAATCGGCTGATCGGAACCGGCGTACTGTTCCAGAACCCGCGTTTGATTGAGATAATACTCCGTCTGCTGTGACACTGTGTCGGCGCGAAAAGCCGATTCTGACTGAAACGAGCGAAGAAACGCGCTGGCTTTTTCGACGTCAAGAGTTGAGAGAGTCAAATCCCCGCCCAGGCGCAGCCACTCGACCAGTTCCGGCGCAGTCATGTCCGTTCCCGGTTTATGAAACCAGACGATTCGGTCGACAACCTGCAGTGACAAGGCGTTGTCGGAAACAAGCTGGGATCGAAGCTGGTCTATCGTTTCAATCTGAACGACGACGGGGCGATGAGTCGGTTCGACGTCTGTATGGGTTATCGACAGCCGGACGAATTCCGATTCCAACTCCGTCCCGATTACCAGAACGACTTCCCGATGGCTCTGCGCCGGCGTCGGCAACGGCAGCTTTTTAACCGTCTTGTCTTCAAAGATGAGCTCAACCGCGCCCTGCCGTTTGGAAGAGCGAACCAGAGCGCGATAGTTTCCGTCGTCGGATTTGTTGACGGGGTATTGCACCCAAACGCCGTCGTCGTCCGCCGCTTCAATCGCGACAAGCGGAGACGCGCTGACCGACTCGGGAACGACCACCGGCGTCCAGACGCCCGGCTTCCAGACGTTCTGAATTCCCACCGTTGCGGAACTGATCTCTGGCTGGTCAGCAAATAAACAACTGGATACCAACGTCGATATAATAACGGCTGTCAATATCTGACTGGCGCGATTCATAATATTCATTTTTTAGTTGCGAGATTATAAAACGGACGCAAAGCGTTCCTCTAAAACCGCGTTAGCGGTTTAATATTAATAGCCGTGGGTTTTAACCCACGGAGCGAGTTGCGAGACCTGCAACTGTCCGCCAATTATATTATAGTTAATAATATTATAGTTTATCATACCTTGCGCGTCTGTCAAGAAGACCCTATAAAGTCCGCAAAGAAATGAAAGGCGGTTGGCGAGCCGGGGTGCGTAAGCCCTCGGAAAAAACTCACGCAAAGTTCGCAAAGTTTTTTAAAAGCGCTAAAAACTCTCTTTTTTCTTCGTCTAACCCCTTGAACTGTTTTCTGGAATTGAATATACTTGGAAATAGGGGTTTGGGAAGCCCGATTATTCGTTTAGGAGATTGAAATGGAAAGCTCTTTGAATGAAAATGACGAGAAAAAATCCAGTAACGCAACAGCGCTGTTTAATAAAATTGGCGTTGTTGTACTGGTTTTGACGCTCGTTTGTATTGCTGGCGTTTCTGTTGTATTATTCAGCTGGGATCCATCACAATCCAGCCAAACAACGTTAAAAAACGCTTTTTACAGTATTGTTGCATTATTTGTGGTTCATGTAATTCAGTGGCTTTGGATTGGGACGGCGTTTAACGTTATTAAACCAGCCAATTTCAAACAGTTGCGTACAGGAAAATGGTGCGTATTTATCGCCATGGCTTGCCTGTTGCTTTTGGGGTTCTTGAGTGGCTTGTATGTAAAAATGCAATTAACCAACTTACCTCAATAGCGTTTTGGGAACTGCTCGATAAGTTAACGTCGGCGCCCGCGCAACAAGGAAGATAAACCATGGACAATGACTATGACGTTTTATATTTTCTTCTGTTCTTAAGTATCACTGGGATTAGTTTTGTGGGACTCGTTTTCCGTTTAGCGGGCGGGGCTTCTCCTAAAACGGAAGGGACGTCTCCAAAACAGCGGTTATATTATGGGGCGATGGCTTCATTAGTACATATTCTATTCGTGATTTTGTACGTCTTGACTAAAACCAACTGTTTTACAGAATTAGAAAGTCAGGGAAAACTGCCCGGTAATTTAATGGATTTGTTTATCATCTATATTGTAGG
>JAFSMW010000199.1 GCA_017447745.1 Thermoguttaceae bacterium | reverse complement strand
GTCAGCGTCTCGCAGGACGAAGGGCAAAGCTGGACTCATCATTCCACCGTAGCGGAATACACGGAATCCCGCGGCGGCATTTGGGAGCCGTACCTGGGAACGCTCAACGGGAAGCTGACCTGCTTCTACGCCAACGACGCAGCGTCTGTTACAAAGTCCAGCTATCAAAACATAGAGTACAAAGTCTGGGACGGCTCCCAATGGACGAACAGAACCGTCGTTTCCGACGGGAACAAACACCGTTCCCGCGACGGCATGCCCGTCTGGACGCAGCTGAAAAGCGGAGAATACGTCTGTATTATCGAAGGGACGCAGAAAGCCAAAGACGGGTTCCTGTTTGTTATCAATCTGATTTATTCAACAGACGGGAAAAGCTGGTCAGAGCCGGTTGAGATTTACCGCCCGACAACGAAGAGTTCCAAGGCGTCCGCGCCGGGCGTTGTCGAGCTGCCCAACGGTCAGCTGGTCGTCAGCTTCCAGACGGACGAAGACTCGTCCGTCAAAGGCGACAGAACCAGCGTCATGAAAACGATTCTTTCAGACGGAACAGACGTTAAGAACCTGTCATGCAGCAGCTTCACGCCGTCGCAGAGCGTCTTCGGCTCTCAGGACGTCAACTCCGTCTGGTCGGGAATCAGCTTCTTCGACGGAACCCTCTACGCCGCGGCAGGAACCCGTTACGGCGCAAACATGAAGTTTATTGAACTGTAGTCTCAGTCTTTGTTTGAAGAACCGTTTTCTTCCTCCAAGTACTTTAAGCTATCCCTAACAGCGTTAAGGACGTCTTCAAATTCTCCAGGATGAAGTTCGTTAAGCTTTTCGTAAGCAGCCTGCGATTCCTGAAACAATTCTTTACAGCGTGAATTATTGTGTAAGCGCTCTTTATAAATATACGCCAAAGTATGGAGAAAACCTCCCGCGCATTCCAGCGAATCCTCTGATTCGCTCAGACTTCGACAAATATTTACGGCTTCATTCAACTTCGCCTCTGCTTCTGAAAAACGATTCTGTTTCAAATGCAGTCTTGCCAAATACTCTAACGTTTGCAAAACGCAGTGATTATATTCCTCTGGCTCCTCAACCGTCAAGAGACGATAAATCTTTAACGCCTCGTTATAATTCTCCTCGGCTTGAGAATATTGGTTTGTTTTGGCATACAAATCGCCCAAATTTAGACGAACAAAAGCAGTATTGATTTTATCCTGTAAAACCGCAAGCGATTCAAGAAAACTGGCTTCCGATTCTGAATAACGTTTTGCGATCAGATACAGCCACCCCAGATTGATAAGGTTCTCCGAAAACGCCTTATTATAAGCGTCTGGATTCTCGCCAGCCAATCGTCGATAGATTTCTCTCGCTTCTGTCAAACAGGATTCCGCTTCGGAAATGCGTTCCATTTGGGAATACAAAAATCCCAGCATGTTCTTCGTCCTGGCGATAAAGCCGTCGAACTCGCCCGATTTTTCCGCATTCCGTTTCTGCAAGTTTGCCAAGGTTTCCAGAAACGCCGCTTCCGCCTCGGAAAAACGCTGCTCCATCATGTACGACATTCCAGAATTATACAATTCTTTCATATCTTTCATCATTTTCTTTTCGGACCAAATTGCAAGCTCGACAGCCAAAAACTAATTTGCTTTTCCGTTGCCGGTTCAGTCTTTTACGATGCGGTAGCCCAGCGCGTAAACAGCCTTGAGCGTTTCCATGGCAGTGTCGCGATCGTACTTCTTTTCGCTTTCCGGCAAGTCGGCGTACGGAATCAGGCAGGGATGCAGCTTCTTCGCGTCGTCCCGCTGAGGGCCGTAAGTCCAGCCGTCGTTAAAACGATTTTGAGCCCAGTGATCGTGAGTACTTTCCGCCAGTTTTTCCGTCAGTTCGACAATCTCCGGCGGCAAATCCACATTGGCTGCGTCAATTGGATGGGGGGTGTAAAGGGGATTCATAACAGTTCTCCATATTAAAGGTTAATCAAAATCTGTCAACTATTTTTTACCCGATTCGATGCAAAAGAATCGTTTTGTTTGTTTCTATTTATAATAACAAATTCAATTTTTAAAAGCAACAACTCGCTAAATGTTTTTTTAAAAAAAAGCGCCAAATAATCTTCAAAGCTCTTGCTAATATTATTATTAATGATAAATTAAAATAAATAGGAGAAATAATACATTCTTAAACGTCCAGATAAAAGGATAAACATCATGAGCGCAACAATAAACTCCGATTCCATAAAAAATAATGACCCACTTTTCGTAACGTCCTTCTGCTATACAGAGCGTTTAGGGAAGAAAATCCCTATTTATCCCTACGTTGTCGCATTTACAGGGCAATCGGAATTCGTCAAACCCGGCGATCAGGAAGAATTTCGCGGTTTCACGGAAGAAGAAATCAAAAACCAGTTTAAAAGCGAATTGGCAAAGCTGGCTGAATTGTGGAATGAGCAATCAAAGGGTTACGCGCCCTTGATTCTTTTAACCAGTTTGGCAGCGGGAACCGACCAAATCATCGCTCAAGCCGCGCTGGAACTGAAAGATATTAATGTCAAGCTCATTGTCGTCCTGCCGATGCCTCGCGTTTATTTCGAGCTGACCCTTCCAGAGGAAAACAGAGATAATTTTAAGGATTTGTTAAAAAAAGCGGATTCGGTTTACGAACTTCAATTGGCAGAAAGCGTCATCGGGCACGAAGCGGATCTGAAGAACATCTGCAAAGAAACAGAGGTTTATCGTCAAATTCAATATCGTCTTCATGCGGAATTCCTTTCATTGCACAGTCATCTCCTTTTTGCTTGCTGGGACGGCTTTCCAGACAATTCAAAAAGCGAAGATACGACTGAAACCATCATGTTCAAACTGAAAGGAAATACAACTCTGAATAACGAGGTAAACTTGCTGACGTTTTCGTCTGTCGGTTCTGTTGTCCAGTTTTTACTGCCAGGCAAAGACTACGCTAACAACATGGATTCGCAGAACGGTTTAAACTGGAATAAAATTCCCGTTTTCTACTGGTGCAGAGAACGTCTGCGTCACGTGGGCGCTACTCAGCCTGACATTAGCCACATGTGCGAAGCTAACCGATTGAAAATTCCTGTAGCCCAATATCCATTTGTTGTTAACGTCATAAAAAATATCAGTTCGTTAAATATCGAAGGAATCAGACTTGCCGAAGAAAATTCTTCCCAAATCGAAAATGACGCGCTTAAAACCCGGGACGGGCTCTTTGGATTTTATCCTGCAAAGAATACTACTCAGGAAGAAATTCAACATAGAAGGGACGAAGTAAAACCGTTCATCGATCCCGGAACCGACATCTTCATAGACCACTATGTCTTTGCCGACATGTTGGCAATGAAATTTCAGAAGAAGACCAATCAAACAGTGCATGAGTACGCAAAAAATGCGTTTATTTTTGTCTTGTTTTCAATCCTGCTAAATCTCATGGGAGGTTTTTCCACCATTAGCAATTCAAATCTTTTATGCACAATCTTCTCGTGGGTTTTTGTATTGTTTTATCTGTGGGCGTTATTTCGCGCCTTTAGGTTATTTTGGAAATCCAAGAAGAATGGCTATCATTACAAATACCACTATTACCGATCCATTGCAGAAGCGTTTCGAATTCAAATCTTTTGGCGCATTGCTTCAATATCAGGCTGCGTTTCCGGATTCTACCGGTCTCATCAGTCATTTAAAACGGAATGGCTCAGAGCGGCGCTCAACAGTATTGACGTTCTTGTTCCTTCTCCAAAAAACTCGTCTAACCCGTCTTGGCAGGATAGATTAGACTTCGTAAAGAAAATTTGGATTTTAGGTCAGCAGCAATTCTTCACAAACAGAATCCTTAATAAGCGTAAAAAAGTATGGACGGATTACATTGCCAACCCATACTTTCTGATTATAGCAACTTTTATTGCTTTGAGCTTCGTTCCATTTTTTGATTATTTTCAGAGATGGATATTCAACCTTTATAAAGACTCTTCAATCGCATTAGGCGTTATCAGCTTATTTTATTGTGCAGTAGCCTTATTTTCAGCATGGATCGTATACCGTTCCATCAACGCTCAGGAACACATGAAGATTATGGAAGCAAACCGATACGAACGAGAGATTTTCCCCTTTGACCGCGCATTGCTATTACTGGAGAATAATTTTACAAACAACTCTTATATAGATACTGCAGTTAAAAAGAGCATCCTTTGTCAATTGGGCGAAGAAGCTCTGGCAGAGAACTCCGACTGGCTTCTGTCAGTGGAAAATCGCAGCCTGACTTTTCGTAACATGAGACTGAACAACAAGTAAGAGTTTTTTTCAACAAGACGTCATTTAGCGTCAACCGCTTAAAGAGATTAAAAGGCGGAAACTGGAACAGACGCCTCAGCGCAAAAAATCATTGCGATATTCCGAATGTTTGCGATAATCCGAATGTTCCCGTTTCCCTCCTGACCGCTTATTATCCGGGCGGCGTTTAACCTGATCCGACGCCCGAGGCAAAATTCAAAGAATAAATAACGTCTGTTACATCCCGTCAGAAAGAGCTTCAATCCTCTGACGGGGAAGCGGGAACGGTCGGCAGAGGCGTTTCCACGCCGGGAATGCTTTCGCGTTCTTCGTCCATTTTACGGTTTGCTTCGATCGCGTCGAAGTTGAGCGCCAAAACGTCCCGGTTCGGATCAAGCCGGGAAAACGCCGCCAAAATGTCGATCTTTTCGTCGTTGGACATGCCAATCGTCTGATTCTCTTTGACGTCTTCCGGATGCGTCAGATAAAAATGAGCAAAGTTGAACAGATGTTCATACACCCATTGCGGGTCTTTACCCTGCCCTGTCGTTTCCAGTTCCTTAATCCCAAAAGCCGTCAGCCCGCGAGTCGTCATAATAAACTGATTGTTACGAGTCGCTATTGGCAGAAAAGAAACCCACAGTTCAACCGGCAACGCATCTCGAGACGCGCCCTGAGCGTGGGCGACGAATTCTTCCGGTTTATGAACGCAGCCGGGCGCGCCCTTGTTGTCCGCCTTGCCGCCAGTCCAAAGAACGCCAATAGGAGATATTCCGGAATTGGCGCAAACGGCAGCTGCCAATTGCGTTAGTCGAAGCGCAACGTCAACCGCGCCTGCGGACTCGTCCAGTACGCCGACAATTATATGGTTTGTATGCTTTTGAAACGCCATCCCCGCCTCCGGCCAATGCCAAGCCAAAGAACACGGAGCGAGCAACAATTCCGTTGGAATCTTCTCTTCAAAAAGCGTTACAGCATACGTCGCACAACCGCTGCGAAACGTGAGTCTGTTTTCCTCAAATGTCAGATTGTCAATCGACTGACAGCCGCAGTCATGCGTCAAATATTGAACCAGTTCATCGGTTAAAGGGAATCGGTTGTCAGCAACGGCGATAATGGCAGTTTGAATTTTGGACATGACAGCAAACAATCAAAAAAGAGTATTTTACAATCAGACGTCTGAATCCGAACCGTCTGCAACGCCGTCTTTCATATCCCACGGGGGAACCAAATTGAACTCCGCCAGAACCTCTCGTTCCGCCGCCCGCATTTCCGCTTCGTCTTCTGGCGTCAAGTCGTCAAACCCAACCAGATGCAGCGTCCCGTGAACGGCGTACAGAACCAGCTCGTTTTCCGGCTCCCAGCCGTACTTTTTCGACCACTCGCTGGCAACCGCCGGACAGACCAGAACCTCGCCTTCAATGGAATCGTCCGTTTCTTCCAGCAGGAAACTCAAAACGTCAGCTGGATAATCGTGCCCCAAATGACGAACGTTGACCTTTTGCATTTCATCTGGATCCAGAATGGCAATATCCATGACAGCGTTGACAACGCCGTGAATTTTTAACGCCGTCTGGACGGCGTCGTGAATCAACGACTCGTTAACCGAATACTCGTCCTGTTGATTGGTAATCGTGATTGAATACATTATTCAAGAGAATATAAAATTAATTACTATATTCCTTTTGCAACGATTTGGCGCGTTCGCTAATATCTTTGGAATAGTTTTCGAGCCTGACTTTTTTGACTATATCTAAAATCATTCCTCTATTGCTGCTGGAGGGAAGCATTTTCTCACACAAATTCAGCAGTTCATTTGCCGCTTTTATGCGTTCAAAACTCTTCAGTTCCTTAAGAAGCAATGAATAGACTTCAAGCTTCACCTCGTTTTTATCAATGTCAAATTCTTTTGCAACGCAGTCAACCAGTTCCAATGTTCGATCTTTATCCTTCAGCTGCGCCATGGTTTGAATAAACGTCTTGTACATAGCGTAGCGAAGATTCGGCTCTATCGACGAATTATCCTGCATTTTATCGACAAATTCACGGATTTTGGCTTTCTTCTGGTCGTCTGACAAATCCTTGAGATGCTTTTCAACTATCGATTCCGCTTCCGCCATCTTCGCCTTCCACTGAGATTCTTCCGGAACGGAATAGATAATAATCGTTTTGAAAAGTTTGGCGAACTCCGGCGATTTCATCGCTTCGACAAAATCCGCCGGCAAAGCGTACATGGTCAGATTTGAACCAGAAGCGCCCTGCACTGTCGCCCAAAAAAGAAGATGATCAGGATCGGCAATAACCAGATCCGTCATACTCTTGAAAATGCCAACCTGATTGACCTTTTCTGTATCCCAAGTCCAAACGGAAACTTCGCCCTTGACGTTTTGAACCAGCAGATACTTGTCCGCCAGAATCTGAGCGTACTTGATATTTTGTTCTACAAAGCCTTTTTTAACAACCTGATTATTTTTCCAATCCCAAACGCCAACATGTCCGTCAGCCCAGAAGATATACAATTTTTGCCCCGTCGAGTCAAAACGCATATTGATTACCGGCGATTTCGACTCTTTGGCAGCGAATTCGTGCGTCAGCTGCTGCAGACTGGAAATGGCGGTGTCAACAACGGGCGCATATTCTTCCACGTTCCAAACAAATGCCTCGCCCTGAGAATTGCCCGTTGCAAGGTATTTTTCAGATTGGAACGCCATAGCCGTTGGAACGACAGAGGGTTTAATAACCTTAAAGAGGTCTTTGAACTTGTCCTTGTCTTTTTTAGCCGCATCAATACTGTCATTTGTCCAAACAGGAACCGGCGCTGCGGAATCAGATGGATAAAAACGCATAAAGTCTGCGCCAGACTCTAGATTGATTATATGAATCAAACCATCCGTCAACGCAACTGCCATTAAACCAGTATCCGCGTTTGCAGGAGCCGCTATCTGAAGAATCTGATAACCCTTGAATTTAACAAACGAACCGAACTGGGAATCCGTCTCTTTGACCGGCTGGCCATTGGCGTCAAATCGGAAAATAAATGACTGCGGTCGGAAATCATTGGGATCCGCTTGCGAAATAAGATCGTCTGAAAGAAGATCCGCCTGATACTGCATCAGCGTCGGTTTGCTGGGGTTGACAGCCAGAAAGAACATTTTTTCATCTCGAGTTGCGCTGCAATCGGCAAAACGACCGACTGTTGACGGCGCAAGAGAAAACGCTACCGACCCGGTTGCAACGTTAACAACGTCAGCTTTACCGGCGCCAGACGAACCAACCAGCAAATGAGAGCCAGTTCCCGCCTGCTGCAACGTTTTTACCGGCGCGCTGACGGAATCGATAAAAATCGTTGAGGACTCTGCAGGCTTTGCCTGAACTGCCTCATAAACTTTTACCTGTCCCGGCGTTTGAGCCAGTTGTGTTACGTCAACGGGCGAATCGCCCTCTCCGGATGCGCTCTCTGGCGTATTGGATGCTGCATCTGCTTTTTTATCGCCTTCTGGAGTTGGCAATGGAGGAACTTCAGGAGCGTCTCCTACAGCCGCTGCCAGTTGGAAATCATTTGCATTGGATTCTTCGGTCTTGTTCTTTTGAGAATTCCGTTTTTTGTCCCTGTTTTTTTCTGACGCTTTCGAACGGTCTGGTTTTGAAGCATGATCAGACGGGGTCGAAACGCGCGTCATTTGTTCCCGCTGCTTAAATATCTCGCTTTGAGTCGGTTCTTCTGGAATGCCCTCTTCTTCAGCCGTTTTTACAGACGAATTGCTTATAAAAATCAGAGCGATTATCGCTATCGCCGCTGCGGCAGCTATCCCGACAATAAGCCCAATGTTGTTACCCTTTTTGGGCGCAGATCGTTTACCGGAATACGACGTCGCCGCACCCCCTTTGCCGCCTTTTTCCGAAATTCCGGAACTGCCTTTTCTATCGGATTTCTTTTTAGACGCGGACGACAAACCAAGATTGACGCCCAGCAACGAGCCTTCCGGACCGTTAACGGGAGGAGGAGCCAGATTTACAGACGACTGACCGCCAATAAAAGAACCCTGAGGAGGCGCGGCGTTGCCCAAAGAAACCATACTCGCCCCGGAGGAAGCGTCCAGTTCAGCCTGAAGTTTTGCGTCATATTCCTCCTTTTTCTTTTTATCCAAAAGCGTTACTCGAGCTGCAGAAAGTTCGTTGAGGAGTTTTTGGGACTGTTCGGAATATTTTCCCGTTTGAAATGTGCGAATATGCGCCATTTGACGGTCAGCGGCATTGCTGATAACGTCGTCGTCCGACTCAAATAACGCCAAACCTAATAGACGATAATGGTTTGCAGGTTGTTCGCTAACGGGAATGCCAAGCCATATTCGATAGGGATCAAACTCGGAACTCATAGCGTCAAAAAATATTTTATACTATGTACAAATATTATAATTATAAATCAAAATTGACATCTGCAATTACTGCTCATCGTCAACGACTGGCAGAGCTGCAAATTTTCCTTACGGGGGACTTGTATTTTTTTCTTAAAAAGAGAAAATACAAGCATATTTATTCTATATATTATTATATCATATAACGAACAATTTGCAAGGTTTATAGCTAAACTATATCAAAAACTTTGCGATTTTTTAAAAAAATATAATGTTTCCCGATTTCGAACCTGACGGCTTAAATAAACAATTATCTCAAGAGAATCTATTAATATTGTTTATTTCTGCGGTTTTTGACGCTCTAAAAGACGTTTTTGGCTTGAGAACAGCTAAACGGTTCCTGAAAAACGATTTGACGGAATCTTGGGAGGGTTCCGGGTTTAAACCGGAAGTCAGCCTGTATAAAAAGGCGGAATCGCTCAAAACAAAGAAATTTGTCTGTTCAGAAGCTTGCCCTGCAAACGAGCCGGTCGATCTGTTTCGGGAAACGTACAACCGGATTTTCCCTCGAGCCGTCCGACACGCCTTGGGAGAATACTACACCCCGCCGTGGCTGGCGGACAGGATTCTCGACTCAGTCAGCTATTGCCTGAACGGGTTTGAATCCCTTCTCGACCCCTGTTGCGGCAGCGGCGTTTTTCTCCTGCAAGGTCTGAAAAGAATCCTTCGCCGGACAAGTCAAGAGGGAAAAGCCGTTACCGCGCCGCTGATTGTTCAAAACCTGATCGGGCGCGACGTCAACCCGGTTTCCGTTTTCGCATGCAAAGCCAACCTGAGAATCAACGTCTATCGACTAACGGGACTCGTCCTGCCGGACAGGATGGAAAACGTCCAATGCGCCGACTTTTTGAAAGAGAATGTTAGTCAGTCCTCAGATGCTATTTCAGAGCAGTATGACGTCGCCGCCGGCAACCCGCCCTGGATTGCGTGGGACAATCTTCCCGCCGACTACCGCCGCGATACGGAACGCCTCTGGCGGCGTTACAATCTCTTTCATTTAACCGGTTCCGCCGCTCGACACGGCGGGGCGAAAAAAGACCTCTCCGAGCTAATCTTTTACGCCTCTTGCGACCGGCTCAAACCAAACGGAAGAATCGGCTTCGTTCTGCCCAAAAGTCTGTTCTTTACCCTCGCCGCCGGGGGCTTTAGACGCTGGACGTTACCAAACGGAGACCCCGTAAAAATAGAGTCCGTTGAGGATTTTTCCCAACTCAATCTGTTCGGGACGCCAGCTGCCAAAGCCTGCGCTGTAACAGCGTCAAAAGGCGACAAAACGTCATATCCTGTTAGATATACAAATTTATATTCCGATAAATATTTGTTACAAAATTGTAACGCTTTTTCTTCCCAGCCAAAATTGAAGAAAAACGCATGTCTGGCGCAGCCGTCTGACCCGTCTGACCCGCTGTCCGTCTGGTCTGTTTTCGAGTCTAAAGCCCAACCGGTTTTACCGTCTCAAAGCGACGTAAAGCGTGACGTAACATCGTATATTGCCCGCCTTGGCGCCAATTCCGGGGGCGCCAACGGCGTCTACTGGCTGACGGTTTTGGACGTCGTCGACCAGAGCCGGGTTCGCGTTCGGAATCTGGCGCAATGTTCCAAAAAGAACGTCCCAGAGGTGGAAACAATCATAGAATCCGCCCTGCTCTATCCGCTGGCTCGTTGGAAGTCTGTCGGGAAAGGCGTGCTCGACCTGGACGAGACGGTTATTCTGGTCGTTCAAGACCCGATAAAAAGAACCGGACTGGGGCGGGAATTGATGGAAACGAAATACCCGCTCGCGCTGAACTATCTGCTCCAATTCGAGGAACTGCTTTCCAATCGGGCGGCTCAGAAGCGGTTTCAAAGCCGGGGCGAGTTCTATTCCATGTACAACGTCGGGCAGTACACGTTCTCGGACTGGAAATGCGTCTGGCGGCGCATGGACAGCCGGATTCGCGCTGCCGCCGTCGGTCCGCGCTCCGTCGCCGGGCTGCCGCCCCGCCCTGTCTTCCCGCAGGAAACGTGCGTTTTCATTCCCGCTCAAAGCGAACCGGAAGCCTGCTATCTGTCGGCGATTATGAACTCCAGCGCCGTCAACGCCCTCGCCTGCTCGACCAGCTGCGCCGGCGGAAAGAGTTTCGGTTCGCCCAGCCTGCTCAGCCGGATTCCGCTTGTCCAATTCGACGCGAACAACCCTGTCCACGCTCAACTCGCCGCCCTCGGACGCCTTCTGAGCCAAACCCCGGACGACGAACGCATCCAAAAAGAAATCGACCGCTTGACCCCCGATGGCGGGGGAGCCAATCCGCGCTTCCGCGCGCCTGCCAATAATCGCTCCCGTTGGTCGCTTTGATTATTGTTAATATTAAGTTTTTATCCCCTTACTAAAGTTTTTTGGAAAGGGGAGTTTGAGGGGAAGAACCTTTTTTTCAAAAAAGGTTTTCCCCTCTTAATTAAACTTGAAAAAACTTCCATAATAGGGAGCCAGCTTGCTGGCGACCGAAAGTTTTTTCAAGGCGACGAGACGCCGCTCGCTGTCCATTTTTTCCGGGGGCTTAAGCACCTCCGGCTCACCAAAATCCGCGACCGGGCCGACCCGCGCAAACGCTTGAACTTACCTACAGAAAGACCATCACATGCAAAACCACTTAATCAACAATTCGAATCGTCGACAGTTCCTTTCCGCTTCCGCCGCCGCAGCTGGCAGTCTGATTTTGGGAGCCAACGTCTTGCAGGCGGAAGACGCCCCGGGCGTGAGCGAGCATCTGGACGAAGTCCTGGCGCTGGTCAACGTGCCCATCGAAGGCGCAACGCCGCTGGAAAAACAGGAATCCCTGTTGGCTCATTTCCGGAACCGAAACATCGTTTCCGTCTACGAGCTGAAAATGGATCGCACGGCGGCAGACGCAGCGGCAACGACCAAAGTATCGACTCCGTCAGACCTGGCAGCGCGGTCCAGCGCGTCAACCCGGAAGACGGCTCAACAGGCTCTGGAACACGTCTTTCCCGGTCAGCCTTCGTACGACCCGGTCTTTCGCGGCAAAGACGAAATCGACTGGGACACGAACCCGCACAAAGACATGGAGTGGATTTGGCAGTTCCACCGATTTTACTGGCAGCAGTCCCTCGCCATTGAATACGTCAGGACGGGCGACGAAAAGTTCGCTCAGGAATGGGCGTTTGAAATGCGTTCCTGGATCGCCCACATGCACAAGCCGGAAAACGCTTTCAAACACCCCGGCTGGCGGTCGCTGGACACCGCTTCGCGGATGGCGGCGTGGTCGACGACGCTCGAGTTCTTCCTGAAATCCCCGTCGCTCGACAGCCGGCTGATGGTCGATATTATTTACTCAATGGACGTTCACTGCAAGCGGATTAAAGCCTGCTGTCTTGCCGCCCAAAATCGCGCGTCGCTGGGGAACTGGGATATTTACCACGTCGAAGGGCTTCTCTTTACCGCCGCCGCGCTGCCGGAACGGAAATCCAGCGCCGAGGAACTGGTAATGGCAGCCAAACTCATGGCGTCGTTCCAGAGCAAAGTCCTGCTCAGCGACGGCGTTATTAACGAGTACATCTCCAGCTATCACAAAGCCTACCCGACCCAGTTCGCCCGACTGGTTCGAATCTGCCGTCGGCTCGAACTGCCGGTCGAGTTCCCGCCGGAATTCATGGACAACCTGGAAAAGTCCATTAACGCGGTGGTCGTCTGGAGCCATCCGGACGGAACGTCTCCCGTCTTTGGCGACGCCTGGCCGGGTGAGAAGGACTCGAACCGAAAGTGGATTAAGCCGTTCCTGCCGCTGTTTGACCGTCCTGACTGGCGCTACTTTGCCAGCAAAGGAAAAGAGGGAACGCCACCCGACTCTCGATTTCAGGAGCTGCCCGCCGCCGGGTACTATACGCTCCGCTCGGACTGGTCTCTGTCCGCCCGGTTTATTGTTGTAAAGAACTCCAACACCACCCGGTTCGGACACAATCAGGCGGACAACATGTCCTTTGAACTGTCCGCGTTCGGAGAACGGCTCATGTCCGACAGCGGCTGTTACAACTACTCCGGCGAACCGACGTGGCGTCAGTTCTTCCGATCCCCGATGGTTCATCAACTCGTGTCGCTTGACAACAAACCGATTCACTCCCGCGGTCAGAAGCTCAGTCAGAAGTCCGTTCCCAACGCCGACGGCTCGCCGGGAATCGACTCTCTGACGCTGGCAAACGAGCCGGTCGACGGGCTTCGCCACGAGCGAACCTTTACCCTCGTCGACGGACGGTTCTTTGTCCTGCTAGACGTTCTGTCCGGAACGGCGTCTGGAGAGCTTCGCCAGCATTATCAGCTCATGCCCGGCGAATGGAACTGGAATCCAGAAACGTTCACCGCGAAGACGCTCCATGACGGACGCGCCAATTTGATTCTCGCCGAGGCGAAACAGCCGACCGTCTCCTATGCGGAAGAAGAAGGCTGGATTTCCAACAGGTACATGGAGAAAGAACGCCGACCTGCGTTCGCGTTCGTCCAAAAGAAAGACGCCGACGCAGCCGTCTGCTACGCAACCGCGCTCATTCCCGTCGCACCCGGCGAGAACCCGGCAGACGTCGAGACGTCAATTGCGCTTACCACCAACCGCCAGATTGAAATCAAAATCGGAAAAGAAACGTGGACGATATGAAGCCAAAGCCCCGCTACTAACGTCTTGCGAAGCCGAAAACGCCCTCGGATCGCGAGCGAAGCTCGCCTTTTTTCTTTAACACGAAAAACACGAAAGAAATACTGAAACGATTAGACGAGCCGGGATGCATAAACTCCCGGAAAAAACTCACGCAAAGTTCGCAAAGTTCGCAAAGTTTTAAAGATAACTTTGCGTTCTTTGCGGCTTAAAAAATATTGCGAGCTTCGCTCGCGATCCGAGAAGGGTTTTCGGCTGCGTCGTTTTTTTATTCTCCCTTCGCGTCGTTTTGTTCGCCGGCGGCAAGCCGCCGCCCCCGATGGCGGGGGAGCCAATCCGCGCTGCCGCGCGAGACGTATTATAACCGCTCCCGTTGGTCGCTTGCGTAATTGCTAATTGAAAATTGCTAATTGCTAATTCTCCCAACTCCTCACTCCTCCCTCCTAACTCTTAACTCAACCAACCTATTGACACCCCCAACACCCAATTTTTGAAAAAATTCCTCCCCCCCTATTGACGAAAAACGGAAACGTGGTACATTTACTCACGTTGATTGTTGAAAGCGATTTCGACAACAGCCGCACTGGGGAATAGTGTAACGGCAGCACCGCAGATTCTGGTTCTGTTAGTCGGGGTTCAAATCCCTGTTCCCCAGCTCTAAGCCCCTGCAATATCTTGCAGGGGCTTTTTTCTTATAGAGACCTTTTTCCCAACATGGGATATTTTCCAACTTTTTTCCATGTTTCGTATTTGCCATGACCCCTGATTCCGATTCCCCGTCAAACGCGATCGACTTCAATCAGCCGACGCCGTCGTCCTTTATAACAGAACTTCGCAATCGCGATCAGATTGCATGGGATCGCTTTATTATGCTTTACGGACGCCTTATCAGCTTTTGGTGCTATGGACGCGGCATTACAAACCGCGCCGTTCGGCAAGAGATCATCTGCGACGTCTGCATCCGCGTCATGGAATCAATTGACACCTTCCACAAAACCAAGCCCACAGACAAATTCCGCAACTGGCTTCACGTCATTGTAGAAAACCACATTAACAATCTGCAAAGAAAACATCAGGCGGAACAGACTACCCACACCGGGTACAACCCGGATTCTCTCGAAGTCGCCGACCCGCACTCGTCTGTTTTGGAGGCTCTGATTAAACAGGAGCAGAAAGAACGAAGCGAACTTTCCGCGTCTGATTTGGAAAACCTTAACGAAGAATCCATTTACTTTCAAGACCTCATGCGGGTTTTGGGCTCCCACTTTTCCAAGCGTGACATTGACATCTACTATCAATTGACCTTTGAGCATAAAAAAGCTGTTCACGTTGCAGAGATGATGGACATGACGCCATCAAACGTTCGCCAGATTCGAAAGCGGATCAACACTTATCTGCAAGAGTATTTTGGCGAACTGAACGATCTGGATCTGCCAGAACAAGAGGAGTAACGTTTTTTCTGAGCGCCTTTTGTAACCCTGCATACAATTATGGACATCCCGGATGCTCTGCCGTTTCAGACTGAAGTTTCCAGCTTGCTGCAAAAGCTGCATCAGGCTGCGGACAACGACCAGCCGCTTCCAACGCCCTTGCCGATTGGTCAGTACTGTCTGATTCGCTTTCTCGGACGCGGCGGCATGGGAGACGTCTACGAAGCGGAAAATCTGGCTCTCAAACGGCGGGAGGCGATTAAATTCGTCCGTTCCAAACTCATTCTCAATCCCCAGGTTATCGCCCGATTTCAGACGGAAATTGAATCGACGGCTAAATTGCAGCATTCTAACATCGTTTCCGTCTATAACGCCGGGCAGTATGAAGGACGACCGTATATGGTCATGGAATATCTCGACGGGCAGACGGTTCATCAGTACGTTCGCCATCGAATCGAGCTGGGAAAGCCGCTGTCGGTTGACGAAGCCGTTGAGATTGTTACTCAGGCGGCGCTCGGTCTTCAGTACGCTCATGAAAAAGGATTCGTTCATCGAGACGTCAAGCCGGGAAACCTCTGGATTACGCCTGATAATACCGTAAAAGTTTTGGATTTGGGACTGGCGATTGCAATGGCGCGCGACGCGGCTGGCGTTCAAATTGTCGGGACGCCCGATTTTATGCCGCCAGAACAATGCTCAGCCTCCGGTTCTCCTGACCCGAGATCGGATATTTACTCCCTGGGCTGTACGCTGTTTTATATTCTTACGGGGGCAGTCCCCTTTGGCGGGAAAGATTTTTCTTCCTCGGAAAAGAAAATGGAGGCGCAGCGCACGCGCAGTCTTCCGCCCTTAGCGCAGTTCAGAAAGGGAATTCCCGCTCATATTCAAAACGTATTAAATCGAATGACGGCAAAAGACCCGGCGAAGCGCTTCTCTTCCATGGAGGAAGTCATTAAGGTCCTGAAGCCAAAATCTTTTCGAAAACCGTTATCTTTGGCTATAGCAGGAACGATTGCTCTTGCCGCGATTGCCGCATGGGCGTTTAACTCTAAACCAGGCGGTTTGACTGATTCAGGCGATCATTCTGTCAACGTTTCTGTTTCAGACGTCAAAATGGAAGCTCCTGTTCAAGACGTTATCGCGCCATTCCCCACAGGAAAGCAGGCGGGAGAAAAGCTCGTTCGCGTTGCAGACGGCGTTGAATACGTCTTTCGATGGTGTCCGCCGGGGTCGTTTCTCATGGGAAACGACGGCGTCGTCATTTCAAAAGACATGACCATTGAGCAGCTGATGGATATCGCAAAACAAAATCGTCTGATTCCTGACGACATGCTTGCAGATTTTGAAAAACGCATTAAAAATCTTCAGGGAAAAAGCAACGATATTCAGAACTCGTCAATGCAGGACATTGAGCAGCAAATCCTTCTCAATGACCTGTATTTTGAATTGACATGGAACCCGAAAGTCAATACAAAATCTCCGCCGCAAAAAGCAACTATTCAGCACGGCTTTTGGACGCTAGACTGCGAGGTAACTCAAAAGATGTGGTTTGCCGTCATGCCAAACAGTCCAGCAAATAACGCTATTCGCTCCCTGAACAACGCCGAAAACTCGCCGGTAAGAAACGTTAGCTGGCTGGACGCGCAAGAGTTTTGCAAAGAGCTTGCCAAAAAACTGAAAGTCAACGTTGAATTGCTTTCTGAAGAACAATGGGAATACGCGTGCCGCGCTGGCGGCGAAGATTCTTCCGAGACTTGCATTCAACAAGCGGTTTCTTATGAAGATTTTCTAATCGCGCCTGCTTTGGCGAGAAGTAAATCGCCCAATTCATGGGGCATTTACGACATGCCAGGAAACGTAAAAGAATGGTGCTCCAATGAGTATAATTCTCTTGACGAATCTAAAACGCCTGCTGAGAATTCTCAACAGCCAAAGAAAGTGGTTCGCGGCGGCAGCTATCTGGAACAGATTAAAAACGCTGTTTTTTGCAGCGCTCGCGACTACCTGCCTGTCGACGGTCGCGACGTCAAAGTCGGATTCCGCATTTGCGTCCCGAAAGAATAACGACTCTGATTCTTTTGGGAATCAAAGCCGCATTGAAGTATATCTCGATGTAATTTTCCCTTTTTAACGCTACGCGCCGACGGCGGCGATGGCGTCCAGGACGGCAGAATGAATCTTGCCGTTGGTCGCGCAGACGCCCCGGTTCTCCGCCAGCGTCCGTCCGTGAGTGAAGTCCAGCGGTTTGCCGTCCAGGTCTGAAACGATACCGCCCGCTTCCTGAAGCACGACCACGCCCGCGCACTGATCCCAGATTTTCTCTTTGTAGTTGGGCATTTTGGGAGAAATAAGCCGAAGCAGAATCTCCGCCCCGCCGGACGCCAAAACGCCGTATTTCACCTGAGAGTCTATACTTACGGGATCCGTTTGAATGTTGAGCTTTTCGACGATGTAGTCAATCTGCCCGACATTGGTATGTCCCTTTTCGACCGACCGCAGAACGCGCGCCAACGAGGCGTCGGATACGTCCGAGACGTGAATCGGCGTCAAGTCCGTTCCGTGCAGCGGGATAGAAAACGCGCCTTCCCCCTGAGAGGCGAAATAAACAGAGCCGCCTTGCCAACACGGACAACCCAACGCGCCCAAGACCGGCGTTTTGTCAATCGTTAAGCCAAGAGCAATCGCATACTGATCTCGGCGCAGAAACCCCTTCGTGCCGTCAACCGGGTCGAGAACCCAATAGCGGTTTTCGTCGCCCTCGTCTCGACCGCGCTCTATCCAGGCGGCAACAGACAACCGCGTTTCAGACGGTTCAAAACGCTGAACGAATCCCGTAACCTGATCGAGAAGCTTCTGTCCCGCTTCGTCGGCAAAGACGTCGTTCGACTCCTCGCCAACCAAGGCGTCGTTGGGATACTGTTCCGCCAAACGGCGAGAAATCAACGCCTGAATCGCCAAATCGCAGACCGTTACCGGGGACTTGTCGGCTTTTTCCACCGTTGTTGGAGTAACCATTTCCTGCTGAACCGCCAACGCCAGTTCAGACGCCTCTTTGACAACGTCAATTACAAATTGTTTCATGTTATTTTCCATAATATTGGTTAAATCGGCAATTTAGCTAAAAAACTTGACGAGGAGGAACACATCCTCATACCAGCCCCCTGCTCTGTCATCTCGCTTCACTTATATTATCCATTTTCTCATCATGACGCTTTTAATAAACGTTCAAGCTGTTCAAATATAAATTGAAAGCGTTCTTATGCAGGTTTTTGGGAAAACGGACGATAAGATAATATATTATCTTAAAATATATGGAACAAAACGCGGAGATTTTGACTCTAATTTTTGAAAGAGTACATAAACCATACCAGCGCTATAACCATACAACCCAAATTAGACCAATTATGCAAAAATCAAACTATCGAAATCTTTGGGGATTAGAAGAACTTTTTGGATCGACCAGCAAGGAAAACGCGCGTAAGACGGCGCCCAAACTGGAACGCTCGATGTCTGTTGAGGCGTTGGAAAGCAGAGTTCTGCTGACCGTCGATTCAACTCTCATCGTTGACCCGGCGGTTGCCATGGAGGCGTCGCAGTCCATCGACAGTACTTTCGAGCCGGTTTACAGCCCGTCGAGTTCTGAAAACCATCAGGAGCCTGTTGAAACCTTCAACGCCGGAGCGCGAACTTACGAGTACGATTTCACGTTTGGAGCAAATACGTCAACAACGCCGTACGAGATCAACATCAAAGTCAAGTTCAATACGCCGGGAGCGGTTGCGTCGAGCAACGTTACCGCCAGAGTCGTTGACGCTAACAACAACGTTATCGCCACAGGCGTGATTGACGGCGATACCATCAGTTTTAACAGCATGGTTCAGTATGGCGGAACTCAGGCGACGCTGGTTATCACCCGAAGCGCCAACATTTCCGAAGCCCAGACCATTCGAATCTATAAATATCAGTGTCCGTTGGGAAAGATAGCGGAAATATCAACGCTAACCGGGTCGTTTGACAAAGCCGCCGTTACAACGACCAACTCGTATTCGTTCACCATGTCAAAGGGGACGTACGGCAGCGTTCAGCTGTACGCTCCGGAAAGCCAAAACGCCGTTGTCGAACTGTATCGCGGGTCGTCCAAAATTGCGGAAGCCTCGTACGTCGGAGACGGCTACTATACGATTCCCTCTTTTTGCAATCCCAGTTCAAGTTCAGGGACAATTACGTACTACATCAGAGTTACAGGCGGATCAAACGTTCGAGCTGAATCCTATGAGCTGCAAGTCTCTCGCAACGGCGTAACAGAAACGGAAACCAACAACTCGATTGCAACTGCGCTGGACATCGTCAACTCCAACGGGAAAATCTACGGGACGATTTTCGGAACAAGCTCAGAGTTTACTCCCAGCGCCGTCAACACAACTCAAACGGCAAGTTCCGGATTCGGGACTGCCGTCGCCTACGATTCCAATTCCTGCATACTGGTTGCGTCCACGCCCAAAGCGAGTTCGTCTGCGGTGTACATGTACGTTCCCAACGCTACTGACGGCGGCTGGACGCAAATCGGCTCCTGGGCGAAACCGTCACAGTGCGCCTCAGGCGGTCAATTTGGAGCGAGTC
Organism: Thermoguttaceae bacterium; assembly: GCA_017447745.1. Lineage (GTDB taxonomy): Bacteria > Planctomycetota > Planctomycetia > Pirellulales > Thermoguttaceae > RUG11551. Next base: position 14,734 of record JAFSMW010000199.1, on the reverse strand, counting down.
TGTCCATCAGCGGAAACTGGATTGTCGCCGGCGCGCCGACCGACACTGTCAACAGCGTTCAAACCGGGTCAGCGTACGTCTACAATACAAAGACGAAAACGACCCAGCAGCTAACCGCGCCCAGCGCGATTGCCAACGCGCAGTTCGGATCCAACGTTCTGGTTTGCGACGATTGGCTCTTCGTCGCCGCTGCAGCCGATCAGGGCGGTTCGACAACCTCCGGCGCGGTTTACGTCTATCGTCTCAATAACTCCAACTCCTGGGAATTCGTTCAGAAACTGGTCAGCGAGAGTACAGTCAACTTCGCCCAGTTCGGCTACGCCATGGATTGCGACGGACAATCGCTGGTTATTGCTTCGCCTTACGAATCCACAGACGGAACGCTGCAGGCAGACGGCGCTGCGTTCGTTTACGCTCTGCGCGGTTCGACCTGGACGCAAACGCAAACGCTGACGCTCGATTCCGTGCAATCCAAGCCGGGCAGCGCGTCTGTTACGCCCAACGACATGCGCTTCGGGTACAGCGTTTCTCTCGACAACGGCAGACTGGCAATCGGCTGTCCCGGATACAACAACGGACATGTAAAAGGCATCGTTGGTCTTTTCAAACAGGATGAAACCGGACAATGGAACTGGACGGACACGCTCTTTCAGTCCAGCGGATTCGTTGGACAGTTCGGCTCATCCGTTGACTTGTCAGACACGCGTCTGGTCGTCGGCGCGCCGGGAATGGCGTGCGCCGTTTACGTCATGGAGTTCTCCAGCGGAAATTCTTCCTGGAACGTTACAGGTACAATCGATTCCGAAGGCGTTACAGATTTCGGGCGCCGCGTTTTGACAGCGGGCGACAGAATCGTCGTCTGTTCTCCGGCAACCAGCAATTCCGCCAGCCAGCTCATTCAGTCCTATACCGGCTTGGGAGACGTCGATTATTACAGAGTCAAAATCACCAAACGTCTTGGAGAAGACGCCGCCATTACGATTTCTCCGTTGTACGGTTTGACGCTGAACAACATGGACGTCTGCCTGATGGACGAAAACGGCAATATTGTCGCCGACGCCATCAGCTTTACGTCGTCTATCGGCGGAGCGTATTTAACAGGTTCTGTCGATCTGCCAGACGGATACGAAACCGGAACGTACTATCTGAGAATCGGAGCGGATGCCGGGACGTCGGGCGCCTATTCCCTGTCGGTAAGCAACATTACCAAAGACGCGTTCAAAGCGCAGCTGGTTTCCCCGTCAGGAACGAACCCAATTTCCGCCATGCCCAGCGAGTTGATATTCAAATTTAACGAAGTTATTGACTACTCGTCGTTGTCGTCGGCAACGTTAAACGTCAACAACAAGACCATCTCGCTGTCGTCAAGCGCATGCACGCTCATCGACGGTCAAACCATTTCCATTTCGACAAGCTCGTTCTCGACCATGTCAGGAACGCTGCAATGCGTTTTCTCCGGTTTGACGTCTTTGACCGGATCGAGCGTTTCCTCAGACGCGCTCAGCTTTACCGTCGACACCACGCCGCCGAGTCTGACGAATGCGTCGCACTTTACCGTGGACGGAGAGCTCGTTTCCGGCTCTCAGTTCACCGGGTCTGCGGTCGCCATTCCGCAGGGAAACGTTACTGAAGTTACGCTCGTCTTTTCTTCCGACATCAATCTGCCGGAAAACGCACCGGCGGTCAAACGCGGCGTGTCCATCGTCAATTCCGTCGGGACGGCGATTGACTTTGACCTGGCTTTGGATCTGGACGCTCACACCGTTGTTTTGACGATTGATCAGCAGCTCGGAGACGACACGTACACGATTCAGCTGTCAGACGATTTCGTCGACATGGCGGGCAACAAACTCGCCGCCAACAGCGCGAACTGGAACTTCTTCGTCAATTCCAGCAGTTCCATTTCCATTCCCGCCACAACGGCGTGCATGACGGACGGCTCGTTGATGTATCAGACGAGCGTCAGCGGCGCGATTTCCCAAAAGAACGAAACGGATACGTTCAGCATCCGAATCGATAAAGGCAACATGTTCAGCGTTTACGTCGTCCCACACAGCGGCTCGACGCTTAAAGCGTCTGTTACCGTGAAAAACGGAACGTCAACCTCCGGCAGCGGGACAGCAACTCGCGCCGGCGCTCCCGCCTCGGTTGAAGGGATTTCAGCAAAGAATTCCTCCAATACAGAATATACAATCAGCGTTACCGGCGCGGACTCGACCACCGGCGGGTATACGATTTACGTCGTTCTCAACGGCATGCTGGACATTTCGCCCAGCATTATTACGCCAAAGGCTCTGTCAAGCGGAACGGTCTGGTATTCCCCGACGTTTGCGTCTGACAATTCCTCCCGCGCGATCAGCTATATTACCAACGTTGTCGGGAATTCCATTTTTGCCAATACCAATTCTTACAACATCTACACAGTTCAAATTGCCGGCGGATCGTACCTTTCCGCTGCGCTCAACCCGGGGGCAAACGCGGGCGCTCAGATTGGCGTTTATACAGCTTCAGGCTGCGACCCTAACACGCAAATTGCAGCAGGAACCGTTACCCCAAGCGGACTGATTGCCATTGACCCGATTTACAACGTCGGCGGCTCGACAGCTACATATTATATTAAGGTCTCAAACGTTACCAGCGAATTCCAGCTGACAGCCATTCAAAACGGCGTTCTGGCAGACGCAATTACGTCCGACACGCTGTCGCAATCCAGCGTATTCAAGAGCAATCTGGGACAGACGTACATTTACGGACATTCGACCTACCTGCCGGGAACGATAACCGACGACGATTTGCAGTCGTTTGCTCAAAGTAATCCTGTCGTCAGCGTCAGTATTGACGGCGACTGGGCGGCGGTGGGCGTTCAACCGTCCGGCTCTCAATACGGAAACGTTCAGATTTACAAGCGGACAAACAACGTCTGGACGTTGTACACAACGCTTTCCGGGTCTGAATTCGCCTCGGCGGGATTCGGGCAATCCCTGTCCCTGAAAGGGAACCTTCTTGCCGTCGGCGCCCCGACCGCTTCCTACAAACAAGTCGCCTGCGGGTCTGTTTCGCTGTTTGCTTTTGAAGCTGAAGAAGGAACCTGGACAAAGGTTCAAACCGTTTACCCGGAGAACTACGCATCCAAAGAGGGCGTGTTGTTTGGAACGGAAGTCAGCCTGTCGGACGGCTGGCTGGCGGTTGGCGCTACAGACGATATATATAACGGCAGCGTCTGCGGAAGCGTCTACATGTACCAGATTACAGATAATTCCTCGAGTCCAGCCGTCTTCGCTCAGCGGCTCGTGGCGGGAAAAGACAACAGCGTCAGCTCTCACGACGCCTCGGTCAGCGAAGCGTTTGGAGCGTCTATCGATATAGACGGCGACTGGATGATCGTCGGCGCGCCGCAGGATTTCATCTACAACACCGGCGCTGCGTTCCTCTATTATTACGACGGCGTTCACTGGGCGCAGTCCAACGTCATTTCGCCCGCTGCGCTGGAATACTCAGACGGTTTCGGCTCGCAAGTCGCCATTGACGGCGATACCATCGCCATCAGCGCTCCCTACAGAGCAAACGCTCAAGGGACGGGAACGGTTTATCTGTATCAGATCAACGGTTACGGGAAGTCGCTCAAAACGCTCAGCTCAATTACGTCGCAAACTAACGGCGCGGTAAACTTCGGAACATCTTTGGATTTCGCCGACAATCAGCTGCTCGTTTCCGGCTGGAAGGATTCGCAAAGAACCGAGTCCAAGGTCTGGATTTACCTGCTCAATGCAGACGGGACCACAACGCAGTACGCCTCGACGTCACAGTTTGAAGGTCAAACGATTGTCAGCGCGTCTCCCGCTTCCGGGGCGATTTTCGCGAAGACGGGCGAGAACGAAACCAGCATTCTAAACTCTCTGAGCGAAATTCAGACGTACGGATTCACGCTCGATAAAGCGGGAACGCTCAGTACGGTAATTATCGTGCCGTCCAGCCCGACAATCGGCGAGTTTACCAACAACCTCAGCGCGACGATGGCGTTTACCAGCTCCAACGGAACGAGTTACTACAGCGACTCCAGCTTCCCCGCCGACTCCTACACGGCTGAAGTCAAAGCCGCCGCCAGCCGTACAGGAGAGTACATTTATTATTTGGGATACCCCCGAACAACGGCTCCTTATCAGGACGGCGCGTTTGAACTGACGGGATTTGCCAATACGTTCAACAACCGGATTAAGTCTCAAACGACCAAAATTGACTTGACGTTTAACGCTCAAATCAAATTGGACTCTCTGCGAGCAGCGTTATCGGCTGGCAAAATTACCATCAACGGCGCAGCGGTTGCGGCGACGGGATACGAAATTCTCGACGGGTCAACCGTTCGTCTGACGGTTCCCTCGGGCGGAGGCGCAGTCAACGGGAAATACGACGTCAAGATTGCTCAGGGAACGTCTCTGACCGACACCGCCGGGCGCGCGCTTGACACATCAGCCGACATCGTCCAAACGCTTCTAATTGACTCCGTTCACGAGGGCGCGCACGTTGACAACGTTTCAACCGGCGCGGGGTCCAGAACAATCACTGTTACATTTAACGAAGCCCTGCTTTCCGCTCCGACCATAGACGATTTGGCTCTTTCCGGCGCGAAATGCGGAACCGTCAATATCGAAAGAGCAACCTACAGCGAAGCCACAAAGAAACTGAACATAGTCGTTTCCAGCCTGCCGGACGATTACTACACGCTCGTTTTGAAGTCGTCCAGCGGCGCCTTTGCCGACCTGGCGGGCAACCCGCTCGACGGCTCAAGCGAGACGGGCGTTCAGGACTACACGCTCAATTTCTATGCGGACTGGTCGTCCGCTCAAACCGTTGGATACACAGCAGACAATTACTCCGCAACGTTCACAAAGCAGTCCGTTCAGACCTCGCAAAGCGGCTATTTGTATGCAGGCGATTCAGACGCCTACGTGTTACAAAACATTCCCGCCGGGTCGACGCTCAACGTTTTCGTTGAAACCACAAACGGATTAAAGCCGACTCTGTACGTCTATCAGGGCGACAGCGAATCCGGAGAACTTCTCGAAGCCGAGTATTCCGGTCAAACGACCTCCGGCGCATGGCAGTACGGATTCACGCAAAGCGTTACATCCAACTTCTGCGTCGTCGTTAAAAATACAACGTCTCAAAGCGGCAGCTATACAGTTACAGCGTCCCTTAACGGTCAGAAAGAAACGGAGCCGATTGGGACAAACAACAATACCAGCGCCAAGGCAGAGCCGATTATCGGGCTGAACCTGCAAAACGACACTGCGGTCGTTCGCGGGAATCTGGCGTCCAATTCAGACGTTGACTGGTACTCCTTCACGCTGCAAAAAGGCGAATGGATTAACCTGTATTTGACAAAGGACGACAACAACAGCGTTACAATGGGCTTGTACTCCAACAACACGCTGATTATATCCGGAACGCAAACGGAGGATTTCAGCAGCGCCATTCTCAACTTCGTTGAAACGGCGGAAAGCGGCAGTACGTATACCATTCGCGTTTCCGGTCAGACGGGAGAATACGAGCTTCTGGCAGCCGTCGGAACGGTGTTCAATCAGGACAAAGACGGCGCGGCGGTTGTCGCTCACAACAATTCCTGGATTGCCGGATCGCTCGACAAATACAGCGGCTACGAAAACACGTTCATTCTGTCCGACATCGTTTCGTCAGACGTTCTCGGACGCGGCGCGTTCTTCGGGTCGTCGGTTGACGTTGACGGTTCCTGGATGATTGTCGGCGGTCGTTACGCCAATCAGGAGGGAATCAGCAGCGGTTACGCCGCCATCTACGTCAAAGGCGCAACCGGCTGGACGGAATTCCAGGAACTCACGCCAGACGATTTAACCGGAGGCGACCAGCTCGGATACGCCGTGTCCATCAAGGGAAACGTTGCCGTCGTCTGCTCGCCCATTAAAGACATGGACGGGTTGATCGGTCAGGCGTATATTTTCGAATACAAAAACGGAACCTGGCAGCAGACGGACAGTCTGTCACAATTCGGCGCCAATCTGGTTTACGGCTTGGACTGCAAGGTTATCAACGATTCCAAAATCCTCATCGGGTCGTCAAATCAGGTTGGATTCTACGTCAAAAACGCAAGCGGAAACTGGGTTCTGGAAACGAATTCGCCCATTACTCAAAATGACGTCAATACGATTGACGATTACTCCATTCAGGGATTCGGCTCCAGCGTGAGCGTCAATACAAAGCAGGGAAGCAATTTGATGGTTGTCGGCGCGCCGCAAAGCGCAGGATACATTTCCGGCTCCGGCTGGAAAGACAACGTCGGCTTGGCGTTCGTTTATCAATATAACGCTCAAACCTCTGTCTGGGAGCAGCTGGAAACTCTGTCTTTGATGGACAGTAACAGCGTTTCAGAAGACAACATTTTGGAAGTCAGCGCCAACGCGATGTTTGGTTCTGAAGTCCTCGTTTACGGAGACTACATTCTCGTCAGCGCGCCGCAAGCATCGTATGGAGGCTACGACTCCAACGGCGTTGTCTATATTTACAAGTACTCAAACGGCTCTGTAACCTACTCCGACATGCTTTACGGCGAACAGGACGGCGAAATGTTCGGCTCCGCGCTGGCGATGAACGACTCCTGCCTCGTCGTTGGCTCCATGTACTATTCGTTTGAAGTCAATAACACGACACTTCTCCCGTACACCGGAAAGGCGACTGTATTCGAACTCAACGCGTTTGACCAGTGGACGCCTCAGCAGGACGTCTTAGCCGGAGAAACCATGATGGGCGCGTTTGTCGGGACGTCAATTGCTCTGGACGCAGACACGTTAGCCATCGGAGCCGTTGGACAGCGTCCGGAAAACGAACTCGATTCGCCCAGAAGCGGCGTTGTGTTCACCTACTCCACCCCCAACACGGACGACGAGTACGCCTGTTACATCGACGCCACCAAGGCGATTAACGTCATTATAAACAAAGCCAGTTCCCCCATTTCAAACCTGTCAAGCGTCAAGCTGTACTATCGACGCGCCAACAGTGCGAGAGAAACGGAAGCCCCGTTAACGGCGACGGCTACCGGCTGGAAAGCGGCAATCAGTTCATCCCTCGGGTCGGGAGACTACGTTTTCAGACTCGTCAATACGGGAGAAACCGGAGGCGAGTACTCGATGCGACTTTCCAATCAGGGCATTGACAACACCACCGCTTTGAAGGTTGTCAGCGCATCTCCGGACTACGGAACGCTGCTGGATTACAAGATGCAGACCGTTTCTGTAACGTTCTCCGACGCGCTTCGTCAGGACTTGATCAACCTCTCGCAAAATCCGGTTACGGTATTGTGCAGCGGCGCGGAAATCAACGTCAAGTCCATCTCGCTCAGCCAGGACAAAAAGACCGTTACCATCGAACTGCTGGATTCTTATCCGTACAAGAACGAAAACGTTCAGATTACATTCAAAAAGGAGAACTTCGTTACAACCAACGGGCTGTCCATGACGACGGACTACGTCCTTGACTACACGATTCCGCTGGATGTTATCGCTGTTACGTCGCAGGTTGCGATTAATGACGACCAGTTCCAGATCGACGTTACGTTCGAGGAAAACGTCGAGCTGTCCGCAAACGCCCACTGGCGCGACGCCGTCTCGTTCGAGATGTATTACGCGCCTCTGGACGAGTTCATTCCCTGGGAGCCGGCTGACCTTCATTTTGCCTACAACGATGATACACACACGCTGACCGTTACCAGTTCAGACACGCTGGCGATGGAAACGGAATACCATCTTAACCTGGATGGCAACGTCATTCTCAGCGTCAGCGGCAAGCCGTTGGCAAACCTCGTTGACAACCAGTACGTCATACCGTTTATCAAAACCGACGCGTCGATGTCGATTTCGGCAGTCGTTTCAACCGCGTCATCCGCTTCCATCGGCGACGACGGGCAAAGCGAGACTGTCGTCGCGGAAGAATGGATTCACGAATGGCAAAACTTCTATCTGGAACTCTGGGCGGAAATGGATGCGTCTTCCGTTGGAGAAGTCAACCTGATTATTTCGTACGACTCCGATATGTTCGCCCCGGTTACGCAGGACGGCGAGTTTGTATATCAAACCGCGCCAGCGTTCTCCGGCGCCAACGGGACGTTCTCCATGATTCTGGTCAACGGACAGATTATCGTCTCCGGTCAAACCAACCTTGACGGCATGGGCGCGGACGGTTCCAAAGTCCTGCTGGGGCGAATTCAGTTCTCGCCAGCGGAAAACGGGGCGGGCGTTGCAATCGACGCGTTCAAAACAGGCGAATGCGCCACAACGGGAATTACGGTTTCGCCGTACAATCTCGGACGCGCCAAAGGCGGTTCCGCCGTCAACCAAAACGTTACACAAACCACGACCGAAGTCTGGCCCGTTATTTACGATGTGGACGACAGCAATACTGTTGACGTCAACGACTTTATCTCTTTCGCGACTTACTTTGGAAGTCAGCCGAACAGAGCCAACGCTTCCTGGTACGAAGACTACGACTCAACCAACCTGATTGACGTTCAGGACTTTATTACCTTCGCGACGAACTTCGGTTATGGACGCGTCAATGGTCAAAGCATTTCCTTCCCGGCAAACTTCATGACAAAAATGAAGGAACGCATGGCAGCCGCCCCCGCAGCGTTGCCTGCCAGCGCGGTTTCAGAACCGGTTAGCGCTCCAATTCCTGTCGTTGTCGACGAAGTTCCGCAAAGCGCCGAACCTGTCGCAGTTGAGTTGATAAAAGTCGAAAGCGCTCCGGCGCCGCAAGCGTCAACGCCTGTTGTCGAGCAGATAACTCCGGTTGTCGCTTCAAACAGCGCAGCGCTCAACGCGACAATTACCATCGAACGCGTTGTTACAGAATACCAGTCGCAGCCGTCCGTCAGTTCAGAATTTACGTCCGTTCAGGCGGCGGTTTTGAACGACGAAGACTCCCTCTTTGACTGGGACGACTCGTTGGCAGACCCGACCCCGGTTTCCAAAGACCCGGTCGATATTGCATTGGAGGATATTTTCCCAACGCTGTAAACTAAGTTAGGAGTGAGGAATTAGGAGTGAGGAGTTGATATAGCGCTTTGCGAAACTCCTCACTCCTCACTCCTAACTCCTAACTATTCTATCCCCCTTCCTTTCCATAAAATCTGCGGTATAATTATAATATATATTTCGCCGACAGCGTTTCTGTCGAAAGGGACTCAAATTAACTTCCGACGATCGCTTCGCGTCAATTACTAATTCCGTGGGTTAAAACCCACGGCTACTGATATTGAACCGCTAAAGCGGTTCTAGTGGAACGCTTCGCGTCAATTACTAATCACTAATTACTAATTGTATTATGAACATTGCAGATCACATTCGCATTATTCCGGATTTCCCGAAACCTGGCATTCTGTTTAGAGACATTACCTCTCTGCTGCTTGACCCTGACGTTTTTGAGGAAACGTGCAATCAGATGATTGAAAAGATCAAGCCCTGGAACCCGACGGTAATTGCAGCGGCGGAAGCGCGCGGATTTATTTTCGGGTCGGTAATCGCTCTGAAAATGAGATTGCCCTTCGTTCTGCTCCGCAAGCCGGGCAAACTCCCGGGAAAGACGGTTTCTTATCAGTATGAGCTGGAATACGGAACCAACGAACTCCACGTTCACGAATCGGACGTCCCTGCCGGTTCTCGCGTGGCGTTTATCGACGACCTGATCGCCATCGGCGGCACGGCGGAAGCGGCTTGCAAGCTCATCGAAAAAGCAGGCGGAACCCCGGTCGGATGCGCCTTTGTTATCGAACTGGTTGACCTTGGCGGACGCGCTAAACTCGCCCCTGTCCCCGTCGAAACGCTGGTTGAACTACACGAGAACTAAGGCAGTAGGCAATAGACAGTAGGCAGTAGTTTTTTAAAACGTGTCCCCTATTGTCTATTCCCTACGCCCTATTCCCTCCTAATATTGAACCGCTACGCGGTTCTAACGGAAGCGCTTCGCGCTATTATCTACTGTCTACTGCCTACTGCCTAAATAGCCATGCAACTGGACTCCATCGAGCTGTATCAGATAACCGTTCCTCTTAAACGTCCGTACGGACCGCCGCAGTATCGGCAGACGGCTCTGTCGAGCATTCTGGCGCGTGTCTGGGTCGGCGACCAGTGCGGCTGGGGGGAAGTCAGCGTTCCGCTTGAACCGCGTCTGAGCGACGAATGGACGGAGAGCGTCTTTTTCACCGCGCAAACGCTGCTGGCGCCGCTGTGGCTTGGCGAGGAGTTTTCGCTGCCGTCGGACATGACCGAGAAATGGTCGAAATTTCAAGGCGCGAATTCAGCAAAGTATCTGCTGGAATGCGCGCTGTTGGACGCCTGCGCCAAGATTGCTGGCAAGTCTGCGGTGCAGTATTTGTATCCGGAAACGCCCGGCGGGTTCGACGTTACCGCGCCAAAAGCGTCGGAGCTGCCGCCGCTGGACGTCTACATCTCTTACGATCAGGAAGACGATTTCGACGCATTCTATAACAGAGTCGCCAAAGCTGTAACAGACGGGTTCAATTTCTTCGAACTAAAAATTCGCCCCGGCTGGGACTTTTCCATGGTCAACGCGCTGTGGTCAGCGCTGGGCGAGAGCATGTTTTTCCTGTCGTTCGACGGGGCGTTAGAGGAACAGCATTCAGACATGCTCTATCGATTCCGGGACTTCTGCCCAATTCTGTACAATCAGCCGTTTTCGCAGTACAATTTGTCGCTTTCCGCCCAAATGTGCGAAAGCCTGAAAATTCCCTTTGGCATGACGGACGGGCTTTCCAACCCGGACATGCTTGGCATAGCAGTTGAAGCGCGCGCGGCTGACCTGTACGGATTCAACCCGCAGCGAGTCGGCGGCTGGATTAAGACGAAATCGCAGCTGGCGCAATGCAAGCAGTTCAACGTCGGCGCCCGGGTTTGGAGCGAACTGACAACGCCGCTGGGGCAACGTCAGATGTACGCTTTGGCAAGTCAAAAGAACAACGCCATGTTCGGTTTCGGGTGCGAAGCCGCACAGGCAGAAGGTCCAGGTTATAACTCCGAACAAGCCGGATTCGAAGATTCCCACAACCAATCAGGCGCCGACCTTGTCAGATGCGGTCAGCCGACTCGGTTCCCCGTTCCGTGGTTCGACGCCAACGAATGCTTTGACGCCCTGCTCTTCCCCGCAGACGAACTCGAAAAGACGGACGACGGATTGCAGATTCGCCTTTCCGACGCCCCCGGCTGGGGCTTGGAACCAGACATGGACGTTCTCGACGACTTGACAGAACAGTCGTTTGAAATCAGCTGATAACAGTTGCTAGAAATGAAAGGCGGTAACGGAGCGACCAACGGGAGCGCAGTTACGCTTTCGCCGTAAGGCGAGTTGCGAGATGGAAAAAGCGCTTGCGCCAACTCCTCACTCATCATTCCTCACTCCTAACTTTTACTTTAACTCGCCGTGAGCGCGAAAATCGGCGATAACTGCTTCTAAATGACTGGATAAATCGCCGTTAGTGATAAATCCGAGTTCTCTTTTGGCTTTCTCGTTAGAACAAATCCAGTTGCCGGCAAGAGCTTCCACGGCTTTATCACGATTGACAATTGAGGGGTGGTTGAGCATACGATGAAAAGCGTCGGCAACCGTGCAAATCGTCCAGAAAACCGGTCGGGCGAAATGCCAGGCAATCGTCCATTTTCGTCCCAGCTTTTTGCCAATCAGTTCGCCCAACTCGCCGTATTCCGGATTCTCATCCCGGGCAACGTAATAGATTCCGCTTTGATAAGAATTCTTCGGATCGCCGGACTGAGTACAGTCAGTCAGGCGAGTTCCTTTTTCCGCCGCCAAAACAAGCGTTTGGACAACGTCGTCCGAAAAGACTACGGTGTAATGTTTTCTCTCCCAGCCGGGACAGCAATGAAAACCGGTATTCTGAATCGCTCGAAACATTTTCAGAGTGCTCTTGTCGGCGGGACCGAGAACCATCGGAGGACGAACGATGGAAATCGGCAAATTGGGACTGAGCTTTCTCAATTCCCTTTCCGCCGCCAGTTTGCTTTTGCCGTAGATGGAAACGGGGGTTTCTGTCATCCATTCTTCCCGCAGCGGCGCGTCTTTGCCCGGCATCGGACCGCCTGCCGCCAAAGAAGACACATACATAAATTTCGGCGCCGAATCCGAATTCATACACGCCTGCGCCAGACGCTTTGTATTCTCGCAGTTGGTCTGATACATTTCCTCTTCATGCAGAGATGTTATACACCCGGCGCAATGATAGACAATATCAGACCCTTGAATTCCGCGTTTAAGAGAATTGATGTCGCTGAAATCTGTTTGCCTCAATTCCACGTCCAAACCGTTAAGCCGGTCAGTATTCGAGCTTGCTCGAACCAGACATCGAACGGTTTCTCCGTTTTCCAGCAGTTTTCTAACCAGATGCGAGCCGATAAACCCCGTCGCCCCGGTTACGGTGCAAACAGACATGATATAATTAGTAATTAGTAATGAGTAATTGACGCGAAGCGTTCCTCTAGAACCGCTTTAGCGGTTCAATGCTATCGCAAAGCCTCTATATTACTACTCACTTCCAACTCCTCTCGCGTATTTATCGACTGAATAATATTCTAATTTTAATTCCAGGATTTGTCTCTATATTATTGACATAACCTGAACAATGAATATAATAATTAAAAATAGATTTTTATCAATACCCTAAAAGTTTACACCAATTCCCATGAACGCATCATTTAAATACCTTCTCCTGATTTGGATTGGACTTACAGCCGCTGCACACTGCGACGAACCTGCCGTTTCAGACGTCGATCAACTCGAAGCCGCCCGCATTGCGGTGATCGAAAAGATAGCCCCGTCTGCCGCGTCGATATTCTCGTCCGATGGAAAAGGCGGCGGATCCGGCGTTATTTTCACCCCAGACGGGTTCTGTTTGACAAACTACCACGTCGTTCAGCCGTGCGGTCCGTTCGCGAAAGTCGGGTTGAACGACGGGAAACTCTACGACGCCGTTGTCGTTGGAATCGACCCAGTAGGCGACGTCGCGCTGATTCAGCTTCTCGGACGAAACGATTTCCCCTGCTCTCCCCTCGGAGACAGCGACACGGTTCGTCAAGGCGACTGGGCGCTCGTCCTGGGCAACCCGTTCCTCTTGGCGGAAGACTTTCAGCCGACCGTCTCTTTCGGCTTGATTTCCGGCGTTCATCGGTATCAGTACCCGGCAGACACGCTCTTGGAATACGCTGACTGCATCCAAACGGACGCCTCGGTCAACCCCGGCAACTCCGGCGGACCGCTGTTCAACCTCAAGGGCGAGGTTATCGGGATCAACGGCCGCTGTTCGTTTGAAAAGCGAGGGCGCGTCAACGTCGGCGTCGGATACGCCATTTCAATCAACCAGATCAAGCGGTTTATTCCCCAGCTTCGCGCTGGGCTTTGGTGCGACCACTCCACCTTGGGCGCGCTCGCCAAGTCCGATTCCAACGGCAGACCGGCAATTCAGGACATTCTCGAAAGCTCCGACGCCTACGTTCAGGGCTTGCGGGAAAACGACGTCCTGCTCAAGTTTGGCTCTCGACGCATTTATACGGTCAACGAGTTCAAAAACGCTTTGGGAACGTACCCGAAATCCTGGCGCGTCCCGATTGAGTACCGCGAACCGGACAAGAGCGGGAAAGCCATGTCCGAGCCGAAAACAATCGTCGTTCGTCTCAGCGGCGTTCACAGCGAAACGGAACTGATGGATAAGGTTTCGCCCAAAAAGAAGTTCGACCTTTCCAAGCTCCCGCCCAATCTGCCGCCGGAACAGCGAAAGAAAATCGAAGAGCAGATTAAAAAACAGGCGGAAGGCCCCGTCTTGCCGGACGTCGTAAAAGCCGTTTACGAAAAGCGGCCGGGATACGTCAATTACTACTATAACAAACTCGCCAAAGACAATACGCTCAAGGCGTGGAAAAAGCCGGAAGCGTCCAAACTGGCAGCGCTCAAAGGCGTCTTGGAAGACGGCGCAGCGTTTACCATGGCATTTTCCGCCGACGGGCTGACCGTAACCTTGCCGGAAACGACCATCAAAACGGCTTCCGCCGCTGACTGGTCGGTTCAGTCAACGCCGGCAAACGCCGGGTTCCTCGCCCCGGCTCTATTCGCCTGGTATAAAATGGTTATCGCAGACGACGAGTTCCTCAAAGGGCTGACGTACCTCGGGCAGTTCCCGCTTTCCGAAGACGGGAAAATGTACAACTGCCTCGTTTCCAGCTACGGCGGCGTAAAGACGGAATTCTATTTTGACGCTCAAACCGGCGACCTGGCGCAAATTGAACTCTTCGAGCCGAACGCCCCCTCCATCCCCTGGACGGTAACGTTCAGCGAATTCAAAGACAATTTCCCAACGGTAATCAAAGTTACCAACGCCGGATCAACCTACGGGCTGTTCAAAGTCGGAGAATAACGGCGAGGCGCCGCTCCCGATCCGCGCTGCCGCGCGCTTGCCAATACCCGCTCCCGTTGGTCGCTTGCATTTTGTGCAGGTCAACTCGCACACAGATTTAACGGATTAAACGGATTCGCGCCGATTGGTTAATGGAAGGCGGTAACGGAGTTTCTGTAATGAAGTCAAGTAGGTGAATAAGAAAAATTTTGATAATAATCAAAAAGTTTCTTACGTGTTTTGGCTTGTTGAACTAAGCATAAAGCATATTTCCCTAGTCTGCGAATCGGAAGCTGT
>JAFSMW010000198.1 GCA_017447745.1 Thermoguttaceae bacterium | reverse complement strand
TTCGGTGGAAATCAGTCTGCTGGACAGGATTTCCTCGAATTTGGGATTGGCGTCAAAATACGCCGTCAGGAAGGAATCGAACTCCTCGACCGCCTGACCGACCAATTCGGGATTGTTGTCCAACGCGCCGATAAACGACTGAGCGTAGACCTGTCCGATTTGATCAGCGGATACGTCCGGATTGGCATCCGCAGCGTATCGGGCGTCAATGGCTTGATTATCTAACATGGTTGATTTCTCCCGTTAGAGCGCTTGTTTTTGAAAATTCTCTACTGCTTCGTTGATCAACTTGGCGTGAGCAGATTTGTCCAAATCTTTCTGACAGATTTTGCCAGCCAGAACGAGAGCCAAATCGGCGGCGTTGTCTGCCAGTTGCTGCATGGCTTCCTTCTTAGCCAGTTCGATTTCCGTCTTGGCGCGTTTGCTTTCGGCTTCTGCATCTGCCTTTGCCTTCTCGAGAATAAGTTGACGGGACTTCTCAGCAGACTGTCTGGCTTGCTCAATCATGGCGGCGACTTCCGCTTTGGCGTCTGCAAGCTGAGATTTGTATTCTGCCAGAGTCAACTGAGCATCCTGGTTCATCTTTTCCGCTTGCGCAATCTGATCGGCAATGCCTTGTTCGCGTTTGTCCAAACCTTCAACAATCGGCTTCCAAGCAAACTTGCCTAAAACCAAAAGCGTGATAATGAACACGACAGCAGTCCAGAAAGCAATGTCTTTCGAAAGAGCCAAGGGGTTGACTGATCCGCCTTCTTCCGCCAAACAAACAGCGTCGGTCAGTAAAACTGAACCGGAAGCGACAGCCAAGCTCAATATGGTTCGAAACTTCATAATTACACCGAATAGGGGCAGGGTTAATGAATTACCGTAATTTTGTTGGTCGAACGGCGGCGGTTAGAACTTAAGGGATCTAACCGCCAACCTTTGTTTTCTATCTTAGGCGGAAAGACCCAGGAAGCAAACGATCAAAGCGAAGAACGTAACGCCTTCGATAAGAGCGGCGGAAATAATCATCTGAGTCATGATGGATCCACCAGCTTCCGGCTGACGGGAAGTGCCTTCAACAGCCTTGGAACCAATCGTTCCAATGCCCCAGCCAGCGCCGAGGATAATAATGCCAGCGCCAATAGCGCAACCGAAAATCTGGAATCCCTTATCAGCAGCCGGAGCGGCAACAGCGGTTTCTTCAGCGGCAGCAGCGGGCTGATCAGCCGGAGCAGCGGCTTCCTGAGCAAACGCCGGAGCGCAAATGGCGAAAACAACCAGTAACAACGCAAAAAGTTTTGCAAAATTGGACACGATAAAATCTCCTGTGTTCTTTTAAGTTGGAATATTGAACTTCGACAAACGTCGAGCAAATCTTCCAACTAACGGATAATGTAAATTATAAATTCGATTCGTGGCGACGGCTGTTAGATGAGCAAAGGCAAATTATCTCTACCGTTAGGAAAGAGCCGAATCAATCGGCGGCTCATGCGGCGCTCTTAAAATCGATACTACTCTAAATTGGGGGTTAGTGTCCCTTGACAGCCGAGCCGATAAACAGGGCGGAAAGGAACGTGAAAATGTACGCCTGCAAAAACGCGACGAAAAGTTCAAGCAGGTTTAAGCAGACGCAGCCTAAAACGCTGGCAGGCATGACGCCGTACCAAATCGCGCTTCCAGCGGTCATGAAAATAAATCCTAATATAACCGCCAGAACAAGGTGCCCGGCAAACATGTTCGCCAAAAGACGAACGCTCAATACGAAGTGCTTAATCAGCAAGCTGATGAATTCCAAAAGCCAAAGCATGGGAACGAGGACGATTTTCAAAGTCCAGTGAATATCCATGTGCGGGCAAAGACCGACCCAGTATTCGATAACGCCTTTCTGTTTCATACCGGCGAAGTTAACGACAATAAACGTGGAAAGCGCCAGAATGATAGTGGTTGCCCATGCGCCTGTTGCGCTACCCAGCCACGGTACAAGACCCAGCAGGTTGCAAAACAGAATAAAGAAAAACGTTGTCAGCAAAAACGGCAAATAAGTTTTGGAATGTTCTTTGCCCATGTTGGGAATAGCGATGTTGTCACGGACGAACAAGACCATCGCTTCCATGAGATTGGCGAAACGTCCTTTAACAGGCTCTCCAGTGCGAATCTTGCGCGCCAAAGGAATAAAGATCAAACAGCAAAGAAGAAATGCGACTACTTCAAGCCACATGTACTTGGTTCCAAAGTGAATACTTGTTCCCAATACAGACTGAAGGCAATCCGGAACCGGGATGTCGAAGGATGGCAAGTGGATTTCCGTTCCGAACGGGAGCTCCAATACATTTGAGTCTTGAACGTGTTCTGTTGCGTTATACTCAGCGCTCATTTTTTGTATCCGTTGTGTTATTTGAATGTATCTCGCGCAGAACCAGGGTCTTTTCCAAAATAAGACAAACAGGGAAAAACGCGAGGAAGTATTTCATTATTATAACCAAATCTCCAGAATTTTCCAGTAGGTTTGGAGAAAATTTTGCGTAAATTAACAAAATAAGTGGAATAAACAGCTCGACAGCCAGTCCGCCCATGATCCAGGGGTAGGCTTTTATGGGTTCCAAGCCGATGGATCGCAGCCCCATGATCAAAGCCACAAACGACGTCGCCACGATAGTCAGCGACCCCATTAAAAAGGCACGGCTAAAGCGCATCTGGTCGACAGTGCATAAAATTATCGCCCAAAAAACGGCAACGACTATGGCAAATACGGTTATGGATTTTCCCATTTTTGATAGGCAGTAGGCAGTAGGCAATAGGCAGTAGTGTTCTTAGTTGCGGCTTTCAACGCTAAAACCTAAACGTTGAGAGCCTCGAACTAACGGGCTAAAGGCTAAAAGCTAGTAGCTAATAGCTTACTCTTGCCTACTGTCTCTTGTCTTTGGACTCATGCTCCTCCCCCGCTTCTTTGGCAATTTGCAAGATTCGATGGAACATGGCAAACATGCCGATTGCGCCGAAAACGAGCAGCAACCAAGGGCTTGTGGAAAAGTATTTGTCCAGGAAGTACCCAATCACCAGAAAAATCACGAATTCCAGCGTCGCGGAAATGATGTTGTGCGACCAGTACAAACCGGTTGAAAGCGCTGAACTGATTGACTTGTCTTCGTTCTTTTCCTGTTTTGAGTTCATAACTTATCCTTTATTAAGTATTAATTTATCCAATTATTTTATTCTGTCAATAGGTGAAGGAGAAAAATTTTCGTTTTTTGCTCTGATGGGGATTTGACTAATTAATTATATATTGTATAATGAAAACGTTTTACCAAGCAAGGAAGCAGAGAACTGACAATTCGTCTCAAAGCGGATTTTTGCTTCGCGTGTTTTACTTCAAACCGTTATCCGTATTAATTATTTATGGAACTGCAAGACATTTACACAGCTATTGTCGAAGGCGAAGACGACGACGCGGAAGAACTGGTTCAGGAAGCAATCGACGATGGCGTCGCTCCCGGGGAGATTATCAATAAATATATGATCCCCGCAATGGACGAAGTCGGGCGTCTGTTTGAAGAAGAAGAATACTTCGTTCCGGAACTGCTCATGTCCGCCAACGCGATGAAAGCGGCGCTGTCGATTGTTCAGCCGCTTTTGAAACAGTCGGGCGGCGAGCCGGTCGGATACGTTGTAATCGGCACCGTCAAGGGCGACTTGCACGACATCGGCAAAAATCTGGTGGCGTCTTTGATGGAAGGCGGCGGGTTTGAAGTCAACGACCTCGGCGTCGACGTCGCCCCGGAACGCTTTGTCGAAGAAGCCAAAAAACACGATAAAACCGTCGTCTGTCTGTCGGCTCTATTAACGACGACCATGCCCCAGATGAAAGCGACTATAGAAGCTCTCAAAGAAGCGGGACTTCGAGATAAAACTATCGTCATGGTTGGCGGCGCGCCTGTTACACAGCAATTCGCAGACGAAATCGGCGCCGACGCCTATACTCTCAACGCCTCTTCCGCAGTACAAAAAGCTAAAGAACTGGTAGCAAAATAGGCGTTTTGGAGTGCGACGTCCGACAAGGTCGGTTCCTGATTGGAAGACGGTAGCGCCGAAAATGCTTTTTGGGATATAAATCTTTGTCTTCTCCGCCCGTGCGGCTCGCACCTTGCCGTCGCTTTCATTACCGGAAACGCCGCAAACATCGAATAAGAATATTCGTGCCAATTACGTTTTGAACAATAAATTATCGTTATATCGATTATTGTTCTTACATTGTTGGCACGAATCGCTTTAAACGTTATTCTCAACTCTTTTTTAGTAAAAGCGACGTCAAGCCGTCGCACTCCATGTTGGGCGTTTCCGATATATGGAATTTTTTCTTTTTTCAATCGCCTCTTTACAAAATCCCCTAATTATGCTATAATAATATAATTGAAAAAATAATCCTTAAATGTCGTCGAACTTAACCCCGATTAACAATACATGGAAAAATCCCGAAATTACTGGCAGGAAACGTGGCATCGGTTTGCTAAAAACCGCATCAATCTGGTGGCGTTAGGCTTTATAGCGATATTGTCTCTTATCGCGCTGTTCTCTCCCATGCTGGCGGGAACGAAGCCGATTGTATGCAAGTACAAAGGGAATATCTATTTTCCCATGATGGGTTACTTTAACGCGAATTGGGAAAACCCTATTTTCATGCACGACGGGTTCGGCGGCGTCTATCCGGAAAATCTGAAAAAGAACGACCCGGATTCGTGGGCAATCTGGCCGCTGATTTACAACGACCCGTATCGCCGCGTCCGCGACAACGAATGGCCCGGCAGACCCGGCAACCATTTCGGGAAGAACAGCGCGCCGTGCTGGCAGCATCCCATGGGAACAACGTCTCAAGGGTACGACGTCTTAACCGTCATGATTCACGGGACAAAAATCGCCTTGCTGGTCGGGTTCGTTTCTACTGGCATTGCAGCTGTAATCGGGATTATCGTTGGGGCGATTGCCGGGTATTTCGGCGGCTGGACGGACATTATTATCAGCCGAGCCATCGAAATTGTCATGTGCATACCGTCTTTGATTTTGATTCTGGCGTTGATATCCATTGTAGAAAAGCCGACGATCTGGCACATCATGGCGATCTTGGGCGTAACAGGCTGGACGGGAATCGCCCGACTGACCCGCGCCGAGTTCCTCAAGCTCAAGCAGAGCGAATACGTCGCCGCTGCCAAAGCCTTGGGAGCCAGTCAGATCCGAATCATTTTTCGTCACATCCTTCCCAACTCGCTGGCGCCGGTTTTGGTGCCTATTACGTTCCACATTGCGGGGGCGATTCTGGTTGAAAGCGGCTTGAGCTTCCTCGGATTCGGCGCGCCTGCTCCCAACCCGTCGTGGGGCATGTTGCTCAACGCCGGTCGAAGCAACCTGTCGTACTGGTGGCTGAGCTTCTATCCCGGCTTGGCGATCTTCTTGACCGTTTTGACGTACAACCTTATCGGCGAAGGTTTACAGGAAGCGACCGACCCCAGACTGAGGAGTTAAACGTGACACGCTCGCAGCGTTCCGGAAATGCGCCCTGGATCGCGCTGGGCGTACTGCTGACAGTTCTGACGATGGCATTCTGCTCGCCGACAGCGACCGCTGACAACCTGACCGCGTCAGACGTTCAGCGCGCAATCGACGGCGGAGTCGAGTTCCTTCGTCGTCAGCAACTTCGCAACGGTTCCTGGGGAGATTACTCTGCCTACACTGGAGGGAAAACAGCTCTGTGCGCTTTGGCGATGCTCTCTTGCGGCGTTCCGAAAGACGACCCGGATTTGGCGCGGGCGATTGAATATCTCAGACAAATCCCGCCGAAGTACACGTACGTCGTCTCGCTGCAAACGATGGTTTTCTGCGCCGCTGACCCTGAACGCGACAAAGAGCTTATTGCCCGTAACGTTCATTGGCTGGAACGAATGCAAAATCCTGGACCGCCGCGGCCGGGAACGTGGTCTTACTTTGAAGCGACTCGCTCCTACGGCGACAACTCCAATACCCAGTTTGCAATTCTGGCTCTCAACGAGGCGTCAAATGCGGGCTTTAAGGTCAATCCCGTCGTTTGGGAAAAGGCAATCAAGCATTGGCGGCAAGGGCAGACAGCTAACGGCGGCTGGCGATATTATTCTGTAGACCGTCTTCCGGAAACCGGCAGTATGACGTGCGCCGGGCTGGCGTCGATGATTATTTTGTCCGATAAAATCAGCGCTCAAAACGGCGTGTTCAGAAACAACGAGTTCTTCTGCTGTCAAAACGTGGAACTCAACGACAATCAGCGTCGAATCCGCGCTGGCTTGCAGTGGCTGGCGTCACACTTTAGCGTTACCCGAAATCCCGGCGACAACCGCGTTCTGTATTATCTGTACGCGTTAGAACGCGTCGGGCGAATGTCCGGACAACGTTTTATCGGCTCGCACGACTGGTATCGGGAAGGCTCCGATTACCTCATTCGCCTTAAAGGCGCCAGAGTCAACAACGCTCAGACGCTGGAATACTGGGTCGGGGAAGACGCCGAAGAACGCGACCCGATTATCGCAACGTGTTACGCGCTTCTGTTTTTATCCAAAGGGCGCCGCGCCGTGCTGATTTCCAAGCTGGAATACGGCTTGACGGAGAACTGGAACGTACATCACAGCGACATCAAACATCTCACGGCGTACGTCGAACAGCGCTGGCACAAGGAAATGACCTGGCAAAACGTCGACCTCAACGCCGCCACGGCAGACGACCTGCAGCTGTCGCCGATTTTGTACCTGGGAGGCGTCAACAGCCCCGTCCCAACCAACGAAGCGCAGGCGAAAAAGCTCGCTCAAAAGCTGCGCGACTACTTGGACCGCGGCGGGTTTATCGTTGCGGAAAGCGTCTGTTCCGGCGCCGCGTTCGATTCCGGGTTCAAACGACTTATCGCGTTGATGTTCCCCGGGGAATCGGATTTGCTCCAGCCGCTGCCGCCGGAACACCCGATTTGGCGGGCGGAAGTCCCAATCAAACCGACTCAGCTTCGCCCGATTTACGGCGTCAGCTTTGGGTGCCGAACGAGCATTATTTATTTGCCGTCACAAATGGGCGTTCCGTCGCTGTCGTGCCTGTGGGAAGCGGCGCCGGCTCTGAAAAACGACCCGACTATTCTCCCGGAAAATCAGGAGAAAATCGAGGGCGGGCTGAATCTGGGATTGAACATCGCATCGTACGCCACCAACCGGGAACTGAAAACCAAAGACCTGGTTTTAGCGTCGCAAAGCGACTCGTCCAGTTATGAGAAGACCGTCCGCGGACGTCTGTACGTCGCCAACGTGCGGCACCCGGGCGGATGCCAGTCCGCGCCGCGCGCGCTGCAGAATCTGCTCAATTCGGCGGCGAAAGAGCTGGGGTTAAGAACAGGCGTTGAGGAACGAAAAATCGCGCTGTCGGACGCGAAGCTGTACGAGTACCCGATTCTGTTCATGCACGGCAGAACGGCGTTCAACTTGACGGAAACGGAACGCGCCAATTTGAAAGCGTATCTGGATCGCGGCGGGGTTCTGTTTGTCAACTCGATTTGCGGCTCGGACGCGTTTACCAACTCGTTCCGACGCCAGGTGGAGCTGATGTATCCCGACGAAAAGCTCAAACCGATTCCCGGTTCCGATCCCGTCTGGACAAACCAGTTCGGCGGCTTCGATTTGAAACAGGTGGAAGTCCGACTCAAAAGCTCCGGCAGCGGCGCTGCAGATAAAACGTCCGTCGTCAAAAAGCCGGTTCAGATGGAAGCGCTGACCGTCAACGGACGCTATGCGATCTTCTTCTCGCCCATCGACCTGTCCTGCGCTTTGGAACAGTACTCGTCCGCCTCCTGCCCGGGCTACAGCGTCCAGGACGCCGCCAAAATCGGCTTGAACGTAATTCTGTACGCGGTAGAAAAATAGACTCTTTTGGTAATTTGAACGTAGCCCACACATTTAGGTGTGGGATTAAATAAAACAATAATAAGATATCGCAAGAATTCCAATTCACTAGCAGCCCCAGCTTCCTAAAGGAAGCTGGGGCTGCTAGTGAATTGGGGGGGAACGCTTTAGAGTGGAACATTTATTAAGTCCCCCAGATAAATCTGGGGGCAACGATTTTTTTAATCTTTTAACAAAACCCCGTTTTCCCCTCCCAATAATCCGTTTTTTTGGTTATAAATCCGATTCTTTATCATTTTTATTTAAAAGATACGTCTAATTCCTGCCGGGGTGGTATTCAAAACCGTTTGAATATGTTATACTCTATAATAATAAATAATCTCTGTTGACGGATTATAGAGAACAAATATTCAATTTCGCAATTTCTTCTCGGTCAACAGAAAAAGCAAAAGACTTTTTTCTATCGTTTTTGAACATGAAGTACAACCTCGCACAACTCGACCCTGACAGCGACGTTTTCAGCGCGTATCCGGAATCCGTCCGAGACGGTTTGAAATTTCTCAAGCAGGCGGATTTCTCCGCTCTTTCCAACGGCGTAACCAAAATCGAAACCGACGAAGCCGGAGACAGACTCTATATCAACGTGTTGGAATACGAGTCCCATTCTCCGCGAGAAGCGGTTATCGAAAAGCACGAACGTTACGTTGACATCCATTGCGTCGTTATCGGTCGGGAATACATGGGCGCGGTCAAATACGCTCCGACGCTTGCGGTTAAAACGCCGTACGACGAGGCGGGCGACTGCGAACTGTTTGAGCTGGAAACCATGCCGTTTTTCGCCGAAGACGTCGACTCCCCCAATAAAGTCGTCGTCAATGCGGGAGAACTGGCGATTTTCGCTCCCGACGACCTGCACGCTTCCATGATTTACGTTGACCAGCCGGAGCACGTCCGGAAGGTTATCGTGAAATGTAGAGTATAAATGAGGCAAGAGGCAGTAGGCAGTAGGCAGTAGTTTTTTATGGAAAGTTATAGAGACTTGATTGTTTGGCAAAAGTCGATGGATTTGGCAGTAGAAATCTATCGGCTTATCAAACTGCTTCCGAGAGAAGAAATGTATGGCTTGTCAGATCAAATGCGTCGATCAGCTACTTCTATTCCCGCCAATATTTCAGAGGGTTATGGAAGAAATGCAACAGGAGATTACATCAGATTTCTCAATATCTCTCGTGGTTCAAGACATGAACTCGAAACGCAGCTTTTAATTTGTGTTAGAGTTGGATATTTAACAGAAAACCAAACTGCCTTAGCGTTAAAGTATTGTGATGAAGTTGGGAGAATGTTAAACTCCCTAATCTCAAAACTAAGTTCAAACCCTTAATTACTACTGCCTACTGCCTACTGCCTACTGCCTTTTTTCCCTTTAACCCTTAACCCTTATTATCAACTATGGACTTACTACTATCAAGCTGCCCGTTCAACTGCGACTTCGTCAAAGGTTTGTCGGAAAAGCTCAATTGGCTCGACTGGGTCTTGATTCTTGCGTTTATCGGTCTGATTATGACCATTACGTTCATCTCAATGCGTAAAGCGAGCAAAAACACTCAGGAATTCTTCCTTTCCGGACGCTCAATGCCGTGGTGGCTTTTGGGCTTTTCTTTGGTAGCGACGACGTTCGCCGCCGACACCCCCAACCTGGTAACGCAGCTCGTTCGTGAACAGGGCGTCAGCGGAAACTGGTGCTGGTGGGCGTTCCTTCCCGCCGGTTTGACGACCGTGTTCATCTACGCTGCTCTGTGGCGGCGTTTGGGCGTCATGACCGACCTGGAATTCTACGAAAAGCGTTACAGCGGGGCAAGCGCCGCTTTCGTCCGCGGATTTAGAACCGTCTATCTGGGCATGCTGGTCAACATTCTCATTATGGGAAACGTTACGCTGGCTGTCCTCAAGATTTTCGGCGTTACGCTCGGCGTTCCAGACTGGGTAACCGCTATTGTCGCCGGTACGATTACCGTTATTTTCTCCGCAACCGGCGGATTCGGTGCGGTTTTGTGGGCAGACTTCGTTCTGTTTATCATCTCCATGACCGGCGCAGTCGCGGCGGCTGTCGTTGCCGTCCAGCACGTTGGAGGTCTTCAGCCTCTGTTTACTC
>JAFSMW010000197.1 GCA_017447745.1 Thermoguttaceae bacterium | reverse complement strand
GGTTTCAAACCACGCACGCGAAGAGCTTGCGACAGCCGTTGACCGATGGGAACCATCAGACGCAGCGGTTTCAATCCACGCACGCGCAGAGCGTGCGACGTTCGTTCATCGTTCGTTCATCAATAAAGAATAAGTTTCAATCCACGCACGCGCAGAGCGTGCGACGCAGGCAGAGGCGTCATCTATTCGCCTTCACGTGTTTCAATCCACGCACGCGCAGAGCGTGCGACAGTATTCCCCATCACTTCTAAAACGGTTTCACGTGGTTTCAATCCACGCACGCGCAGAGCGTGCGACGAGCCGTTGACCGATGGGAACCATCAGACGTTCTGGTTTCAATCCACGCACGCGCAGAGCGTGCGACTGGATTCTGATGGATTCTGGAGCCGTTGACCGATGGGTTTCAATCCACGCACGCGCAGAGCGTGCGACAATCAATCCACCATGCAAAAACAAAACCGAGGACGTTTCAATCCACGCACGCGCAGAGCGTGCGACATGAACTGGAAGCTGAACTGCGAGGCTTATCATGGTTTCAATCCACGCACGCGCAGAGCGTGCGACATGCCGTATTTCGAGGATTGGTCAATGAACAACAGTTTCAATCCACGCACGCGCAGAGCGTGCGACGCTTGCAATCATCGCCCAGCCGGACAATCTTGTTGTTTCAATCCACGCACGCGCAGAGCGTGCGACTCTTATTTCGTTATACACTGCTATATAAAGCTATTATCTAGATGTTTCGCGAACTGTATCCGCAAAATGGAAATTTTGCGTAACAAAAATCGCGTCAGAAAGATAATTCTTTATACTGCAATGAGTAACGAACTCCGCGAACCTACGGGCTTTTTATGAGAGCCGGACGTTCGCGGCGTCAAATAAGGGACTTCCAACAACTCAAAATAAATCGTTAGAAATCTCTTTTATTATAACCAAAAATTGTCAAATGATAAGGGGTCCTTCGGGGTTATATGTATCTTTTGCGCCAAAATGTTCTACCCGGTTCTCCCAGTTTTTCCCAAGGAAGTAGTATCGAAGACTGTCGGTCTTTGGGTCGGCGGTTTTTTCCAATTCAGCTTTGATTTTTACCCATAAAGCGGGGTCGACAAGACATTCAAACACAGAATTCTGGACGCGCTGTCCGTAATTGACGCAAATTTTAGCGACTTGCCGCAGGCGTTTTCTGCCTTCGGCGGTTTCGACGTTGACGTCGTATGTTACCAGAACCATCATAATAAAAAAAGTTTAACCAAATTGTCAAGGAGCTAACATGGGACGAATTGTCATCAGTCGAATTCGTTGACCTAAAATATTAGTTGTTTTCTGGGAGGTCGCTGGGAGCGGCAGGGAGGCTTCTGGGAATTGCTGGGAGAAGCTGGGGAAATCATGAAAAAGCTTTCCCCTTTAATCCGCTAAGCAATTCCATTCATGATCAATCCCCTAAACGCTTGCCCGACGATTCCTTCCCCACCTCATTTGAGGCGGGAGAGGAATCGCAATTCGCGCGTTGTAATCATATTTGCGCCGTACTGAACTCCCACGCCTGAAGGCGTGGGCTACGATATTATTCATACCCCCCAATATCACTTACACCCAGCGCAAAGGTTATTGGTCAAGTGCAAGCATAAAGTCGCCACCCAATGACACAAAAATTATCCCAAAGTGGGGACTATTCGCTTGCACTTGACCGTCATTTAATAAACACCGGCGGATAGGCGTCCAGGTCCCCGCGAATCCAGCGAGCCATGAGTTGCGCCTGAACGTGCGGGACAAGTCCGACGGTCATTTTTTCGTTGAGGAACGGGTGAGTAATCTCTTCGTCTTTTCGGCTATGCCAGGCGGTGAGGACGGTTTTCCTGCCAGAGTCGGAAAGAAGAACAGACCCGTTTTCCTGAAATTTGAAGTCTGAGGCGCCCAGCTGCTGACGGTTAATGAGTGACAGCGTCAGCCGGTCGGCGAGCCACGGTCTAAACTCTTCCATCATATCCAGAGCCAGCGAGGGGCGCCCGGGGCGGTCGGCGTGAAGGAATCCCATTTGCGGATCCAGCCCAACGGCTTCGCAGGCGGAAGTCAGGTCGTGCGCCAGGAGCGTATAGACAAACGACAGCAGCGCGTTGACCCTGTCCAGCGGCGGGCGGCGGGAGCGTTCATGAAAGAAGAAGTTCTTTTTATCGACCAGAATCAAATGATCGTATACGGCAAAGGCGACTTTAGCAGCGTCGCCTTCAATTCCGCGAACCTGGTCGAGAGGCATGTCGAACCGCAGCGACTGGAGAGAGCGCATCATCAAATCGGACGCCTGACGAATCGCGTCGACGTCGATTTTATCGCCATGATCGCGAACGGCGCGCTGGAGCATGGATCGGGTATTGGCGATTTTCGCGCTGACGATTATCCGGGCGGCTTGTGACATCGTTTCCTGATTGCGGGTCTTTTCGTGCTGAGCGCGGCGAAGGAGGACGCTTCCGGACTGCGGACCGACCATTCGGGCAAAGAGTTTGCCGGATTCGCTGAGGAAGGAAACCGGGACGTTGTGTTCTCCGCACAGCCCGAGGCAATGGGGCGTCCACATCACGTTTCCAAAACAGACGACGCTGGCAATCGTGTGAATCGGAACTCGCATTTTCACCTCGCGTTCGACGGAGATAACCAGATTTTCGCCGTCCCGGTTGACGTACGCGCCTTGAGTCGTTATGTACAGGGTGTTTCCGTGACGTTTCATGAGATTCTTTCCTTGAGATTCTTTTCGACCATGGAATCGACCCATTGCTGAACGTTCCCGCCGGCGGAGGGCAGACAGACGTCAACCATGGAACAGTTTTGACATCGCTTTTGCAGAATCGGCGGCGGAATGACGCCGGACGAAATGAGCTGATGAAACTGCAGCGCCAGCGATTCCGTTTCGCGTCTCAGCTCCGGCGTCAACTCGACGACGACCCGCTGCCGGCTCTGACCGTAAAACAGCGCGCCAGAGGTCAGCTGGACGTTAAACGCCTCTTCCAGACAGATCGCCTGAGCGCACAGCTGAACGGCGTCGCAGTTGTCCGGCTTGGGCTTTCCGCGCTTGTATTCGACAGGATAGGGAACCCACAGCCCGCTTCGTTTCGGGAGTTTGACGCCCTGACAAGCAGACGGCGCTGCGTTACAGTTATCGGACGGCGCCGGGCTGACTTTATGGAATTCGACCACGTCGGCAACCCCGGTTAACCCCAATCGGGCGGACTTCAGCTTCAGCCCGCGCACGATGCGGACGTCCGACCGCGACTCCGCGCCAGCAGTATGAACGCGCTCGTGCATGACCTCGCCCAACGCCGTCAAGACGTTTTCCGACCACGCCTGCTCCATGTGTATCAAGGCGCACTGCCTCGGACAAAAAGCAAGATGCTGCAGTCCGGAAATCATCAGAAATTCGTCTTCGGAGTAGGGCATGGGAATGATAAATATCGGAACGAGGGGGAAGCGTAAACTCTATGGAAAGCGTTCGCGTTCCCCCCCAATTCTGGACAAATTAAAGGTTCTGTTTAACAGACTGCTTTAACCGCGTTACAGTCGTTCGATGATTTCAACTCCGGTGGGGAGGTTGTCTTTGTTGATAGTAACAACGTAATCGTCGAAGGAACGCGGCGGGTTGGCGCCTTTCTCTGAGCGAGAAATCTTCACGCGATCAAACAGACTCTTGCTGGTGGCATTGCCCAAGGCGGAATCGTGTTTGAAAACAATCAGCTTGCACGTACTCATCATGCCGCGGGCGGCGGAATGGTCAACCTCAAACATGCTTTCCAACGCCGTCCAGAGCAGTTCCAGGTCATCGGAATCGAATCCGGTTTGAGCCGCCAGGTGGGGAGAAATGAACCCGTGAGCAACGTACAGACCGTAGGAAATCGTGTTCTTGCGTCCCATGGTGCGGTTGTCGCCAGACTGTTTTTCAGAATCTTCTGGTTTTGTAACGGCGCAGCGGGTGATCGAATGTTCCAGCGGAGAAACCGGGTCAACTGATCGGGCGAAGGTGAACTGAACCGGACCGCGAACTTGACCAGCATTGGCGCCAGTTGTCATAACAGCCCCAAATGTGCGAATGTCGAAGAATGTCTTGCACATCTGCTGACGCGCCGATTCCACTTCGCTACCCTGACCTTTGCCCACGGTGGTTCGCTTTTTGCCGTCGGCTTCATCTTGTGGCGGGACTGTCAGATCAGTTCCCGCATCGTCATAGCCAATTTTTTTGATGAGATCGTTGAGAATCGCCTTTTCCTTAACGAAAATCTCAAACGGAGCTTCGTCGTGCTTAGCCATCAAAACGTAGTTGCGAACCTTGCGTTTGAGGCAAACGTCAGTAATGAGTCCCTGACCGTTTTCCGGGTCGATGCGCGGGAGGTTGCCAGCGTCCGGGTCGCCGTTGGGGTTGCCGTCGATGACGTCGAAAATGAGGGTGAAATCGTAACGATTGGTAATGTTTTCTGCCATGATTTTATTCCTTATATGGTTAATGTTGGTTGATGTTGAATTGAATATGACGTTTTCGTCTCCGAATGTTTATGCTGATTCTTTACGATGGTTTATTTGGATTGTTCTTCCTTGACGGAATCTGTCTCTTGGGTATTGTTGGAATCCGCATTTTTGGTAAAGAACTTGTTTCTCTGGTGATAGTATCCCAAGGCAAAACGCCCTTGATCTTCCATGGACAGCGTAGCGGGGAAATCGGCGATTTTGTCAAGAATTTCTCCAACAAGTTTTTCCATGTTGATGACGCGACCCTGGTTATCCATCTTGGACAGATGGTGTGTCATGAGTCGAATCAGGTTCGGGAAAACGGTAACAGGCGTTCCAGACGCAGAGCCGTAGAAGCGGTCTCGAATGGTTGCGTTGATTCCAGGATTGGCTTCTTCCTGAATCTTTTCCAAGGTTGCGAACAGACGTCCAAGGCAGTAGCCGACGTTTTTGTTTTCGATATCCAAAGACATTTGAATCTCCGTTTCTGTTGAAGGTTGAGTTTGATTGTTAGTATTTTCCATGTTATTGTCAGCGTTTTTGCTCAGACGCAATTTGCGGTTGAGGTACGCTTTGATGATTGCAGCGCGCTCCCAAGATACAAACCGTTCAGCGCGAGTTCGTTCGATAGCGCAGTTAAAAAGGGTTCGCGGATAGGGTTTTCCTTCCAGAATGGCAGTCATGAGATCGCCTTCGATGTTAGGAGGGATGTTTTCCGATTTTCCCTGAACGGCGACGCTGACCAGCAAACGGAACAACGATAAAAAATTTCGTTTTTCGTTAGAAGGACAAATGATTTCGATGTCGTCAAAATGTTGAACGATATTCGTTTCCATATCTTTAACGGTCGAACATATCCAAAACCGGATTGCAAGCCGAGCGGCATTAGGAGAAAGCCCCAAGACGTAAAAACGAAGGTTATTTTCTTTTTTCTCATCTTGAGTCATTGTTCCAAATTTAACTTTTTCTCTGAGAGCTTTCACCGCTTTGACGCCTTTATCAGGGTCGTCTTTTTCCTCATTGGCAAGCAACGCTTTGATTCTCGATTCAAAGGTCGTTTTCTTTTCGCTCCAGAAAACTGCGGTTGCCTCTCCGACCAGCATTTTATTGGGGGAATCCTTCGCCAAAAGCGTGTTGAGGGCTGTTGTATATGCAAAGGTTGTCGATGCGCCAACAGGGGCGTTTTCGCCCTGTTTTTTACCAAACGAACAGAACGCAGGGAGGTTGAATCCAACGATGTTCGTTCCTGACGTGTTGCCGCCCTGAACGCCTTTGATTGCAGGATGCAAATTGGCAATCGGTTCTTTCTGACCAGTAATCAGGCAGATGCCTTTAGGCGCTGAATCGTCCGGGGTTGCCAGCTCGTCAATTCTATGCTTGACCGTGTCTGACTCAAAAACAAGTCCCTTTTCCCCATTCAGTTTGAAAGATAAGTTGACAGCGGCACCGTCTTTTTTCAAATTTTCAAACTGTTCTGGATTCTTTTCTTGGAGTTGTTTGAGTTTTTCTTCGAGGGACAGAGCAACGAACCTACGTACTGCCTTCAGTCCGGGGTCGTCGATTTCGCCCAAAGATTCCAGCTTTTCGCGGAAAGCGTCATGTTTAATCTCGCCTGGGGAACGACCGTCTTTGCCTGGCTTGCCTTCTTTGAGCGTCAAGCCGAGAACATACTCGGCGTTGTCCCAAAGGAGGTTCGACGCCACGCCGACAGTTCGTTTAACGCCTTGTGGAACGATAAACGCCTTGACGCTCTTATCTTTTCCAGCGCCTTCCTGCGTGCTTTGCAGACCGACAACGGTTCCGGATTTGTCCAGTACAATAATGTACTTGATTTCCTTGCGTTCCCAACCGGTCTTGGCGATGCCGGAGTCCGGATCAGACAATTTACGATTGTAGTATTCTCTCAATGCCTGAATGATCATCTTTTCACCTCCGGCGAGTTCCAAGCGGGAACAATAATGACGCCCTGCTTCATTATGGCGTGGAAAAAGCAAGGACGAAGGTTTTTCGGGTCTGAATAATCCAAGTCGTAAAGCATCCAGCCAAAGTCTTTGTCGAGGGGAATCGGCTTGACAGGTTCAAAATCCGGGTCTTTGATGAGACGGAAATCGGCGGCAAATTCTCGACATCCCAAATACGGATGATGAAAACATTGACCTTTTGACGCTCTACGGTCGAACATGGCGGCGTATTTTGCCTCTTTTTCGTCTTTGCGATCGTTGGGAATCTGGATTAACTCCGCTTCGTCGCTGTCCAGCAGATATTCTGGAACGGGGTTGAAAACCTTTCCTCTTTTTTCCGGCGGAATAAAGTCGAATTCGGCATAAAGGCGATAGGCGACGTCGCGAAGCATGAGGGTCGCCCGCTGCTGACGGTCCTGTTCGATAAAGAAGCCATCAGAGCCTTTGGAAGCTGTTCGACCGACTTCGTTGCGGCGAACTGACGCCCAGCGGATTTCTTTGAGGACTTCTATTTTGGTAACGCGCCAACGGATGGCGGGTTTCCATAATATCGCCTCAAAGATCGCGCGCGCCGCTGACGGAGTGATGACGTCGTAACTGACTCGTTCGACCTTCATCTCTGGACGTGTAAAACACGCGTACTCGCCGGAAGTCTCAAGGCAAAAGCCTTTCATAGTTAACCTCCTTTCAAAAATTATGAGAAACACAAAACTTATTTCATTGTAAGTTAATATAAGATTTTGTCAATAGGGTTAATCGGTATTTTTGAAAAAATTCTTGAGATTTTTTATTTTTCTTAAATAGTTTATAATCTTAATGGATTTTTTTCGACTTGATTGATTAATAAAAAAATGGTTTAATGTTTTGGTCATACTATATGTATGCGGATTGAAACATTGTTAGTTATTATCATTTTAGCCAACAAAGTCTCAAGAAGAGGACGAGTTTACTCGTCCTCTTTTTAATATTCCCTTTTAACCGCTAAATCATTCTCAATGGCGTTTTGGAGTCGTTGAACAGGTTTAACCCGAATTCGTCGCTGTACAGGAAAGAGTCGTTTTGAACGAGAATCCCGCATTCCAGCATTTGCAGTTCTCCTGTTTTGAGCAGCATATCCGCTTTGTTGCGTGGAATATTGACCATATAGCGTTGTAATTGTCGCATAAGAGTCTTGTTAGGACCTTCAGCTCGAAGCTGGTCAACAAGTTCTTGTCCTCTATCATACATGGTTACAACCGGAACAGAATGTTTGTCGTCAATCCAGTGTAGATTCTCCCCGATTTTTCTAAAGTCGATATTGGGCGCTTCTTGCTCATTCCAGTACTCATTTATTTCTTCTAATGATACTTGAGGGTAGAGATTCATGCATTTAACATATTCGCAATCGTTACACAACTCTGTTAATACGTCTATAGACGTTTTAGTATTCGCAATCTCGATTTCTCGCGTGGAATTGAGTTTGGCGATGAACAACTGCGAGTATCTTCTGTATGAATCCGGCTTTTGCAGATCTGGTTGAGTATTCCATAATTCCTTAAACGATCCTTCTGCTTTGTGCATCGTTCCTTCTGGAATTTTGGACGGCGCTTTGAAAACGTACACCTGCCCCAAGCCGTCGAGCTTGCCTTCCCGGTTGCAGCGTCCGCCAGACTGCAGAATAGAATCCAACCCGGCAGAGGCGCGATAGACAACGGGAAAATCGATGTCAACGCCCGCCTCGACCAGTTGCGTGCTAATGACGCAGACCGGAGCGCCGTTGTTGAGACGTTGTTTGATTTGGTCGATTCGTTTGGTTCTATGCTCTGGATTCATCAAGGCGGAAAGATGAAAAACCGTCTCGGTTGCGTTTTCCGCTTTGGCTTTAACGGCGTTATAGAGTTCATAGCAGTCTTTACGCGTATTGACGATGCACAATACCTGTTTTTCCCTGATAAGTTTATCCGACAGAGAATCCCACGTTTCCGGCGTTTCCAGGTCAATATGGTATTCCACCCGACGCAGAGCTTCATACAAAGCGTTTGGATTGGAATTGATGAGAGTTGGAGGATTGAGCGGGAGGTATTTTTCCGTATAATTCTTAAGTTCCGGGCTATCCAGAGCTGGTTGGGTTGCGGTGCAGAGAACGACGGTCGTATTGAATCGCGTAGTCAACTCGTTTAATGCGCTGTTACAGACAGAAAGCAGTTCCGGCTTTAACATCTGGGCTTCGTCCAGAATAACGACGGAATTGGCGATGTTGTGCAGCTTTCGGCATCGGCTTGTTTGACAGGCGAACAGGGATTCAAAAAACTGAACGTTCGTTGTAACAATCAGCGGAGCGTCCCAGTTTTCGGTTGCCAGTTCCATTTGAAGCTGCGCTGACGATTCTGCATCTCGGTCTGAATCCGTTTCCTTTTTGAACTTTTCCCAATCGATGTTGCTGTGATGTTCGATGACTGCGTCTTTTCCGAAAATGCCGCGGAAGACGTCTGCGTTTTGCTCAATAATGCTGGTATAGGGAATAACGTATATAATGCGATTTTTCCCCGTCTTGACGGCGTGTTCCAAAGCGAACGCCATGCTGGAGAGAGTTTTCCCGCCGCCTGTCGGAACCGCCAAAGAATACAAGCCGCTGCCGGTCGATTCTCGTCCTTTGGCGCGGCAATCGGCTAAAACCTGATTTCTCATCTGGTTCAGCGATGCGTGCGATGAATTGGCGCTGGAATCGTTTTGGGCTTTGCTTGACAGCGCTTCCATGTGGGCGTTGAACTTTTCCCGATATTCCGTCAGCGAAAGGAACTGCGATCGCAGATTGAAATTTTCAGGTTTTTTAAAGCGTTCCGTGTCGAGCCAGTCTGCGTCAACCAGAGCCGAAAAAACAAAGCGAACAAGGAAATGGTAGCTCTCTGGGCTGAGTTGAAATCCAGTTGGGAAAAGCGACGCAGGGTCTGGCAATCCCTGAATATACGGAGTGATTTGTTCTTTGATAACGTCGAGGTCTTTTTCTCCTCTTTCTTTACGGTATTTATACGAAGCCGGACCGTTATCGTAGTCTGCCAGCCCGGTATGATGTCCAACCACGACGTTAGCAATAAGGTCTTTCAAGGGCGACGAGATTCTTTGAAATGCGTACGCTGCGCCTGCCTCAGAATGATTGACGCGACAGCGACTGGAATTCCCCAACGCCGACTTTTCGAGATACGTTTGGAATTCATCGTGCACTTTTCCGAGGTCGTGAAGCAGCCCAGCGGCGTACGCCAGTTTTTCGCACCCAAAAGATTGGGAGAAGTGAGCGGCTAAATCCGCTACATTTGTTAAATGATCTTCAAGCGTCTGCCAATTGGCTTTGTCTGTTCCGGACGTGTGAGCGTATTTTTTCGATGCCATAATTAATATTAATCTCCAATTGTAACTGATTACCTTGTGAAAAATCCAATGCGTTTCAGAATTACCCCCCCAATTCTGATTTCCCGATTATGAGATCATTATAACCGTTAAAAAAGGGATAACAAGACAGGTACGACAGGCGCTGTCATACCTAAATCATGAAAAATCAGAAAAAATCCAGAAAATTTTTAAATGTTACGCCATATACTTTTTATTTGGCGCAAAGAAGCGGGCGAAGACGTCCGCAAACAGCGCTCAACCATGTGAAAGCGGTTAAAAAAAGCAACCAACGGGAGCGGATTTCTGGTTGTGCGCCTTCGCACCGCGGACTGGGAGCGGCGCCTCGATAACTTGAAAAAACTTTCGGTCGCCAGCAAGCTGGCTCCCTATTAGAGAAGTTTTTTCAAGTTAAATAATATGAGGGGAAAACCTTTTTTGAAAAAAAGGGTTCTTCCCCTCAAACTCCCCTTTCCCAAAAACTTTAGTAAGGGGAGAGAACGTTATATGGAGTAAGAAAATTAAAATCTCGTTAGGGTGCGATAAATTTCGGGTCGTGAAGATAGGTAAAATGAACGTCTAAATCGTAGTCCACACCTTTAGGCGTGGGATCCAAAAGAATATAAATAGTATTATAACACGCGAATTCCACACTCTCTCCCGCGCCGTTAGTCGCGGGAGAGAGTG
>JAFSMW010000196.1 GCA_017447745.1 Thermoguttaceae bacterium | reverse complement strand
GTTATCCCGTAGGCTCGAGATGCCTCCCAAACCGATTTCCACTTGCCTGAAACGATTTCTGACACTACGGTCTGACGAAATGCGTCTGTATATCGTTTTAACATCTTTAACCTTTCTGTCAACCGATACCAGGACAAGACAATTTTGGCAAACGCGCGGCAGCGCGGATTGGCTCCCCCGCCATCGGGGGCGCTTATTTCCCCGAGTTCCGTTCCCAGAAGACGCCGTCGGAATAGCCCTGGATTTTCGCGTCCTGTTCGGCTCGATCGAGTCGCGCTAACGCCCAGCAGCAATACTGTTCGTTGAGTTCAATTCCGCAGTATTTTCTTCCGAGCTTTTTCGCGACGACTGCCGTCGTGCCGCTTCCTAAAAAGGGATCAAAAACCAGGTCGCCGGGCTGAGAGCTGGCAAGAATCAGTTTCGCCAGAAGTTTTTCCGGCTTCTGCGTTGGGTGATCCGTGTTCTCCGGCATTGACCAGTAGGGTATAGAAATGTCGTCCCAGAAATTGGACGGGTGCGTCATGCGAAACGCGCCGTCGTCCGTCTCCTGCCAGTCTTTTGGTTTGCCGTCGACGCGATACGGAGCCAGAACGCGGCGTTTCATCTTGACCGCGTCCACGTCAAAGTAATAAGAATCGGAAACGGTCGCAAACCAGACGTCCTCCGAGCAGTTCTTCCAGTTCCGTTTTGCGCCGCGTCCTTTTTCTCGTTGCCAGACGATTCGGTTCTGAACGGTCAAGTACTTGTCCAGAACCGTAAACTCCGCCGCAGAACATTTCCAGTCGCCGCACAGATAAACAGACGCCGTCGGCTTGAGCGTTTTAATCAGACGCGGAAACCACTGCTCCAAATACTCGATATACGCTTCGTTGTTACGTCTGTTGAACTTCAGCCCGTTGAATTCTTTTGTTAAATTATACGGGGGGTCAATTATCATCAAGTCAACAAAGCGTTCCGGTAGCGAGTCCAGAACGTCAAACAGATCGCAGTTGAAGACGCGGTTCTCCATGTCCTGCGCCGTCAGAGGGTGTAACGGAACGTCCAGCCGCTTTTGGAGCAAAGAATACTGTTCCTCTGTCAGAGTGAGCGTTTGATTTCTCGGCGCGCGTTTCGGGCTGCTGGGCATGGAATCGTGACAGGCAATGCTTATAGTGGTACGTGGTTAGTGGTTAGTGGTAAGTAAGAGAAACGCTTGCGTCCTTACTACTTACCACTTACTACTTACCACTTTTCTCGGTCTGATATGCAGCGCCGAGATAATTCTTGAATGTTTAAAAAAGCTAGTTGTCAGTAAAAAGCCTTTAGAAAAAGTTCTCTATAAGCAAAATACTGACAACTAACAACGATGTTCGTTACCCGTTTAAGGGGGTGAAGTCATTACAGGTCGGCGGCAACAATCGGAACGACCCAAACCTTGAATTCGGTTTCGATGTCGGAGCTGAGACGCGCCTTGATGGCGTAACGTCCGAGTTCCTTCAGAGGTCCTTCGAGGATGATTTGTTCCGGTGCGACGTGATATCCCTTCGCCTTAAGAGCGACAGAGATGTTTTGAGCTGTAACGGAACCGTAAAGCTGTCCGGAGTCGGACGCGTTGGCTTCGATATTGACTTCCAGATCCTTGAGCTGATCGGCAATAGCCTGCAGTTTGAGCAGACGATCGCGTTCCAGTGCAGCCAGCTGAGCCTTGTGCTTTTCTACCATGCGTTTGTGGTGTTCAGTGGCGATGGTTGCCAGACCCTGAGGAATCAGGTAGTTGACAGCGTATCCGCGCTTGACTTCAACGACGTCGCCCTGTCTCCCGAGTTTGTCTACAGACTGAATAAGCAACAACTGGAAACCGCCGCGTTCTCCCTTGGGCGCTCTCTTGGCGCGGAAAGGCTTACGCTTGATTTTCTTTTGTTTGGTCGTATTAGGCATTTGCAAATCCTTAAAATGAGGGTTGAAAAAATATGTAAAATAAGTGGTAAGTTTTTAGTGGTAAGTGGTTAGTAAAAGAACCTACCAGTAATCTTAGCCGACTTAAACTATGTTCTAAAGTTTAGAACGGAACGTCGTCCTGGGACATTGGAGGGGTGAATCCCCCGGAATTGCCGTCATTGCCAGACGACTGAATATCTTCGTTAATTTGACGGGATGGAATTTCCTGATTGGCGTTTCCGGACTGTCCACCCTGGGCACCGTAACCGCCTTGATTGTATCCGCCCTGGTTGTAACCGCCTTGAGAGCCATAACCGCTCTGATTTCCATAACCGCCTTGGTTATAACCGCCCTGGTTGTATCCGCCTTGAGAGCCATAACCACCCTGACGTCCGCCGCGGTTGTTATTGTATCCGCCGCCGTCGTCCGGAGAACCGTCGCCC
Source organism: Thermoguttaceae bacterium (assembly GCA_017447745.1). GTDB lineage: Bacteria > Planctomycetota > Planctomycetia > Pirellulales > Thermoguttaceae > RUG11551. The sequence continues at coordinate 48,600 of JAFSMW010000196.1, read as the reverse complement.
TGACCGCGTCCGCTGAGCAGAACCATCTGATCTGCAATAACGCGAATCTTGGAACGCTTCTGACCGTCTTCCTGAGTCCAGGATTCCTGACGAAGCTTGCCTTCAATCAGAACCGGCGCGCCTTTTTGCAGGTATTCGCCAGCAATTTCAGCAGTTCGGTTCCATAACGTAACGTCAAAAAACGACGCTTCGTTGACCCAGTTTCCCTGCGGGTTTTTTCGTCGATCGTTAACTGCCAAAGTCAATTCACAAACCGCAGCGCCGGACGGCAAATACCGAACTTCAACATCGCGGGTTACGTTGCCCATAAGTACAACTCGGTTAAAACTTGCCATTTCGGAAAGTCTCCTTCGTTTGAACAAAAAAGTAAAACGGTGGAAATCGCGTCTGACAGGCATGAACCCCCCAGCTGACGCATAACATCTCGCGTGAAGCGGCAAACGCTTTTCATTTGCCGCTTGCGCTAAATGACTCTGGTAATAACGAACTGTCAAGGAGATTATTCTTCGTCGTCCGAATCGGAATCGGAATCGATAACATCGCCTGTAACAGCGTCAACGGCGATGCTACTGGCAGATTCCTGAACAACTTCGTCGTGAGCTTGAATGAAATTGCCGGTCTTGGCGTTTTCAATCATGGCGTCCGCCATACGATTGTCGTGCTTGACAACCATGTGACGAAGATTACCTTCGATGAGTTTGAACAAGCGATCAACTTCAATCAGTTTGACGCCTTCCAGACGGAAATAAACCAGCCAATAAACGCCCTTGCGCTGTCCCTTGATCGGGTAGGCGAGCTTGCGTTCGTCGAAAATGCGGCTAACAGCAATTTCTCCGCCATTTTCTGTAATGGCAGCTTCGATTTTCTTGGGGGCCGCTTCCGGATCGCGCGCGTAAAGCGCGGTATCCAAAATGAACATTCCTTCGTAAAAATTGACAGACATTGCGCCTCTCTCTATAAAATCTGAATGGTTAAGTATTTTGTTAATTAAACTGGTTCATGCAGGCGTCTATTCCCTGCTTTAACCAGACGACTGCCGCCTTTGCAGCTACTTCTATGCTGGACTGCGCCAACGGCTTATCTTCGGATGAAAAACTGCTCAAAACCCAATCGACTACGGACATTCTGTCGCCCGGATGACCGATTCCCAGCCGAAGCCGGGGGAACTCTTCCGTGCCTAAAAGCCGAATAATGTCGGCTAGTCCTTTTTGTCCGCCTGACGACCCGCCGGTTCTGATCCGAATTTTTCCGACCGGCAAGCTCAAGTCGTCGCAGACAATCAAAATGTCGGATAAATCAAGTTTATAAAACCCTTTTGCTTCCGACACCGACAGACCTGAACGGTTCATATAAGTTAACGGAGAAATCAGTATGACTTTCTCTCCCGAAATGTTTAATTCCACATACTCCGCATGGAATTTTGACTTCGGACGTCCGGCGCCGTGCTGACGAGCCAGCAAGCCCACGACCTCGTAACCCATATTGTGCCGCGTTCCAACGTATTGTCTGCCGGGATTACCCAAACCGACGATTAGTTTCATGCGGCGTTCTCCATCTCAAGGAAACTGAGAGTAACGGCATATGGAAAAGTTTTCGCCAGCCGCCTCGCGTTTCTGATAAACTTATTTCTTTTCTTCGGTTTCTTCTTCCTTCTTACGTCCGATAACTTCCGGCTCTGCGCCTTCAGCTCCTTCAGCAGCGGTCGGTTCAGCTTCAGCCTTGGGCTGAGCGCAGTGAACAACGATTTCTTCTGCGTCGATAAGGGCGCGAACGTCTTTCGGGAATGCAATCTGTCCAACGGTGATGTGTCCGTTGAGCTGAAGATCGTCAATCTTAACCTGAATGAATTCCGGAATTTCAATTGCCGGGCATTCAATGTGGATTTCGTGAATATTCTGCGTTACAACGCCGCCAGCCTGAGCGCCGGGGCAATCGCCGTGCAGTTTGAGCGGAACGACAACGTTGACTTTTTCGTTGGCGCTAACGCGGGCAAAGTCTACGTGATAAACGGAAACTCCCCATGTGTTCCACTGAACTTCTTTAATAAGAACCTGTTCGTTGACGGCGCCTGTGAGTTTAATAACTCGTTCGCCGCGACGAATAACTGCCCCGAGTTCCTTGGCAGAAACGGAGAGCATAATATTTTCCGCTCCGTGTCCGTAAAGGATAGCTGGGACTTTGCCTTCATTGTTGCGCATGCGCTTGTTGCGGCGTTTGCCGGTGATTTCGCGCAATTCGACTTTCAATTCTTCAGACATTATTGTCCTCTTTCAGATAAAATTACTTCTGCCCGCCTTCGTACGGTCTATCCGAAACCGCGTCCAGCGACAGCCATCATTATATTTTTAACAGAAAATTTATATAATTTGCATATAATTTTCTGAGATAAATATTATGCCGTCTTTTCGTATTTTGACAAGGGGGCGGGAAGAAAAAAAGTTCAAAAAAATTTCAGATTCATTAAAAATATCAGGGATTTAGCAACATAAAGCCCCCTTAGATGTAAGCTGAATCATGGAAAAAACGTCTCAATAGAGTTGTTTATCGTACTCTATTTAAATTTATATTATACCAGTTATAGTCCGAAAATCAATGCCCAGTCCAGAGCAACGCCCAAAGCGGCGTGCTGAATCCAGCTGGAAATAATCGACCGGGTTCTGAATGCAATAAAGCCCCAGAACAGTCCGCCGCCCAGCGCGCCCCAGATTTCCACACCGGGATGTCCGAAATGGAAAAATGCTGAAACCGCCATCTGGATGAGCAAAGAGTTGATCGCGCCGCACGTCGGCGTCAAACCGTGTAAAAGAAAACCACGGAAAAAGAACTCGTAAGCTGAATAATACAGTAAGACGTATAAAAACGTATGAACGACGAACCACGTTATTGAGCCGTCAACGGACCACTGACTTGCCGGATTAAGCGGATAAACCGCGTGGAAGCCTGAAACAACGCCGGACATCGCCCCTAATGCGATCGTAATCGGCGTAAAAATCGACGCTCCGATAATCGTTCGTTTAACGTTTCCCAATTGCAAACCGTAGTCTGCCAGCCGCTCTCGTAAAATCAGCTTGACAATCAGAATCGGAACGACTCCAAAGAGTCCAAACGCTGCAAAGATTCGCCAACAGCCATAGAAAAACGTTGACCAGCAGTTCGGCTCTAAAGCGGACAAATCCGGCTTGACGGGCAGACATTTCCAACAGCACAGCGCCATTGCCATATACGCTATTATTACAGTCGGCTTAAACTGCTCTGGACTAACAAGACCTTTAAAAAACGAAGTTCGAGTCCATCGCGATGCATATTCTGATGTGTACCGTTCGTTGACCGGGACGTCAGTTTGAGGATTTGCGTTTTCTTCCATTTAAAATCCCTTAATCCTATATGAAACAATAGTTTATCAAAATAAAAAAGATAAACGCTACCCCCCTCCAAATATAAATATATTTGGAGGGTACATGCGTTATTTATTCATTATTTTAATTTATCAAGTTCCATACTATTTTTTAATCTGTTCCAGCCATCGGCACGTTCGAGCAAACCCTTCTTCTATGCCGACGGGATCGTATCCCAGTTCTGATTTGGCTTTATCGACGCTATACGTCCAATCGTCGACAAAAGTCGCCACCCAGCCGGGGGTGATTCGAGGATAAATTCCAAACAGTTTGGCGCACAAAAGCAAAAATCGCCCTGCCAGCATCGGACCGAATTTGAGCAGCTTGATTTTGAAATGCTTTTTCCCTGTTACCTTTTCAATAACCTCAAAAACATGTTTCAGGGAAGCGTTTTCTCCGCCCAGAATATAGCGTTCGCCAATGCGACCTCGCTCCATTGCCAGGATTTGTCCTTGAGCAACGTCGTCAACCAGGACGTAGTTACCAATATTAACGCCGCGATTGGGCAGGAACGGGAACCGCCCGCAGCGAATGTCGTCAATCAATGCTGCCATGGCGTTGCCCTCCGACATCTGCCCGGGACCATACACGCGCGCCGGGTTGACGATCGTAACCGGAAGCCCGTCCGACGCCCATTGCAGAGCCTCTTTTTCTGCAATGGACTTCGATTCTTCGTATTCCGTATAGTATTTATCGGTAATTCGAGGCATGTTTTCGTCGCCAACGACTCCGGGCGCCGTCGGTCCAAACGTTACGATGGAAGACGTCCAGACAATTTTCTCAACGCCCAACTCTTTGGCGGCGATAAAAACGTTTCTCATGCCGTCAACGTTGATTTTGGTATAGATGGATTTATCGCGAGAGTAATTTTTGGCGTATCCCGCCAGATGAAACACTCCTTCCGCGCCAGACATCGCATTTTTAAGAGACTCTACAGATTGAATATCTCCCTCAATCCACGTAAAATTCGGATGTTCCCAAAGACTGGTTTTATCGCCAGAGAATCCGGGAGGATATTCCGGCTTTTTTCGAGACATTCCAGTAACGTAGTGCCCTGCCGACAGCAGCTTCTCAATTATCTTTGAACCAATAAACCCCGTAGCGCCCGTAACAAACAGGCGTCGAGGCGATTCCAGGGAAAAATTCACGTCGTTCATACCAATAGACCTTTATAATTCAATGAAGTCAACGCGTTATAAAACCGTGCGGACTTCTGGCTTCTGTACAAATGTACAAACCGTAATTATGATTTTTATTCTAAAATGAATATAACTTATTATATCCTAAATTACCAGAAACGTAAATACGTAGAGCATAAAAGTGCAATAAATACCGTCTATAAAATCTGTTATAATCCATATTTTCATCACAGGGAAAGCTGTTTTAAAGAATTTTTTGACTTTTTTTCGAAAAAATGAGTGGGAGTTGCTTGAAAAAAGCTCAATAATTGTGTATGATAATCGTTATAAGATAGTAGGCGCTGTTTATAGTAGCGCTTTAGCAGAGTATACAAAATGGGTTGTCGCCGTATTTACGGTTTCAATCAAAATTAAAATTTACGGTCGGAAGCTGTATTTTAAGTCTTTTGTATAGATTTTTTCTCGTGAACAAGCGAAGTTTTTGAAATCGGAAGCTTGAGCCGATTTTGAAGACTTAACGCTCTTGTCGTTATGTATCGACATTAGCAGGTTACGAAAGGAACATGGCAATGAAAAGCGTTAGCATGATCAAAGTCTTGCTGGCTTTTGCAGCTCTTGCATTGACAAGCGTTGCAATGGCAGATGATGCTCCTTGGGTGATTGACAACATCGTCAAACCCGGGGCAGCAGAAGAAACTTCTGCTGACGGCTCCTTCCTTCAAGTAGAATTGAAGCTGGCTCCGTCTGCAAAGAACGTCCCGTGGCACAATTTTAAAATTGTCGACGTCAAAGGCAATCCTGTAGGTTCGTTGGACTCCTGGGACGAAGAATCCAACACCCTGTTTTTCGATGGGGATTGGTCTAAAGTCGTCGGTCTTTATCTTGAAGGCATGGGAAATCGTCAAGAACTGTTCCCCAATGCAGTCGTTCAAGACGTAGAACCGGTCAAGCCGGTTGCTCCGGTTATCAAACCGGCGGTAGTCAACAACGTTCCGAGCTATCCGCTTCGTTATGAAGAACCGATCGCCCGCACTGAACGTCACGTTATTGACAACGTTGAACGCGTTGTTAACGTTCATCATGACGGCGTCCGCACTTATTATGACGGACATCGCGACGTTTACGTAGACGATCACAATCATGTCGTTCATCACGGCGGAGACGTCTATCACGACGACGTTTATCATCATGGCGGCGGCGTTGGCGGCGGACATGGACATGGTCATGGACATGGACACGCTCACGGCGGAAGCGGCGGACACGATCATGGCGACGCTGTAGCTGACGGTGGAACTGGCGGCGGCTGCGGTTGCGGTCATTGCGACGGCAATCATGGCGATGGCTGCACATGCGCTAAATGCGCTGGCAAGGGCGGCGACGGCTCCGGATCTGGAGCTGGCGATGGCTGCAAGTACTGCGGCGGTTCTGGCTGCGCCAAATGCGGCAATGGTCCTGGATCCCCGTGGGAAATGGACTCCTATGCCAAGAACATGGGACAAGGCAACAAACTGGCTATGGGCGCTGGTAAAGGCGCTTACGGCGAAGAAGCTCCTGGCTGCGGTTGCGGCGAAGGCAAAGGTCCTGGAACCGGCGATGGCGACGGCGACGATTGCGGTTGCGACGATTGCGAAGGAACTGCTCCTGGCGAAGGTCCCGGTCCTGGTCCTGGAGAAGGCGAAGGTCCGCTTCCTGACGAAGGCGAAGGTCCTCTTCCCGATGAAGGCGAAGGTCCCGCTCCTGGCGAAGGCCCCGGTCCTGGTCCTGGCGAAGATTGTGGTTGTGGTCCGGAACCCGGTCCCAACCCAATGGAACCGCCAACGGGTCCTGAACCGAATGCTCCTGCCCCTGGTCCAGCTCCGGGAACTGCTCCTGGAATGGGTCCTGGAGGTCCGGGCGCTTATGGTCCGAACATGGTAAATCTGGCTCCTCAAGTCAGACCGCGCGTCAAGAACCTGGCGAAGAACTTCTTCAAGAAGCCCCCGGTAATTGAAGGTCCGGAAATTTACGTATTCAATCCTCAGAAGCCTTACTACAATCCTCAGGTTCCGTATTATGGATACAATCAGGGTTACGGCTACGGCGGCGGTTACGGCGCTGGCGGCGGAGGCGGCGGAGGAGCTTTCGGCAACATCCCTGAAGGCGCTTTCGATTTCAAGAAACCCGAATATGAAGATCATTTTGTTCTGTATATTTCTACAGGAAATGACAAGACTGAAGGCATCGTTTATCAAGTAGATGAACACGGTCGCATCCTTGGTCAGGTTAAATTGCCGTACACTGCTACAGGTTTGGCGATTCACCGCGACAACGGCTTGGTTTGCGCCGCTCCTCGCGACGGAGGCAAGATTTACCGTATCAATGATTCCGGCAAGATGTCCTTGGTTATGGAAAACAACGAAGACGTCGTTCACCCGTCTGACGTTGCTATCGGATACAATACCGACAGCATGATTCTTGCTGACGACCTCGCCAAGACCTTGACGCTGTCCAATACTGCTGGCGTTAAGCCGACAACGTACAAACGACTCAAGGGCAGCAAATACGAACAGCCCAAGATGTCCATTGCCGCTGGTCGCGACAAGTCTGTTTTGTTCTCCTCTGACGAAAACCCCGGCGTTTATCGTTACACTGGAAACGCAACTGAAACGGAACCAGTTCTGCCGAAGTCCGGAGCTGTTGCCGCCAGCAACGCAAACGACAACTGGGCTGCCACTCAGGACAACAGCATTGTCGTTATGGAAGGAACTCAGGAACAGTACACGTTCGACATTCCGTCTTCTCACCGCGTTTACAAGAAGGGCATGCTCAGCTTTGCTCCTCGCGACGCCGTTGTTACAGCTGTTCAGCAGGCTGACGGCGAAAAAGAACCGTGGTTGATGATGTTCCGCAAGGACGAAAACGGTGAAATTCAGCGTCGATCCCTGTTCAAGTGGGACGAAGATAAATATGGCGAAATGCAAGACTTCGTCGTTGGTCCGCGTATGTACTGGGAACAGAACGAACGCAAGACCATGAAGAGTATGTACTAATTTACTTTGTACAAATTGAACTTTCGTAATCTGTAACATTACCGCGGGATTTTGCTTTGACCGAATCCCGCGGTTTTTGCAGTTAAAAAGCTTTTTATTTTCTGTTTCATTAACCTTGATTTCCAATCGGCAACTACGATGAACGTTCGAACGCTGACTATCGTTTCTGTTTTAACGTTGTTAATTGCAACGGCTTCAACAGCGTTGGCGCAAAACGCCCCTGCTAGCGCGGTTCAGCTGCCGACATTCGGATACAATACTGTTAATACAACAGTATCCGTACCCGATCGCGGCGGGGTTTATATGGGCGGCATCAAACGATCGTTTTCTGGTAGAACAGAATCCGGCGCGCCGCTGCTGCCGTTTAAAAACCGTTCTATTGGGAATCAATCGTCTGCAACTTCGTTTAGCGTTCACACTTATATTCACGATTTTGAAGCAATGGACGAAGATGCGCTCAGCCAAGGCGCGGCGGCTATTTCCAACGGCTCAGGCTGTCCAGCCATTGTCAATGGAAACAAAACCATTCCGTTCCGTTACGCAGATATGCAGCCTCAACCGCAGCGCAAGGCTGTCAATCAGGTTACAGTTCGCAAGCGTACAAAATCGGTTAGCGCAAAAGACGAACCTCTTGTTTTAACCGGACGTCGGACCAAAAGCGGCGGCGTTATGCTGGGGAACGTTAAGGACTCTCTTGAATGAACATGAATTCAAAAGATTCCGTTATCTTACCGCGTCCTGCCGGAGGAAATCCGGTTTTATTTTGGGATCATAAAGACTCTGCATCGGACGCTAAATTAAGAGTTGACGTCAATATATTATACGTTCATGAACGAGTGCGTCCAGAACTGCTGGCGCAAAAACTTCTTTCTGAAACCACCTCAAAGGCGAGCGAACAGGATCAGCGAACGCTTTTTGATTCTTCAAACGAATTGTCCAGTCATGATCCGTACATATCCTCATACGTTCATTCTGACAACTGGAACAATCGTTTGATTCTGGGAGATTCGCTGCTTGTCATGGCGTCTTTGATGGCGTGTAACAATCTGACGGGTAAAATTCAGGCGATTTACTTTGATCCGCCATACGGAATCAATTTCAACAAAAGCGTCAAACTGTCAAACAGCCGCAAACGCTCTGCTGAAATACATTCGGACGACGAGTCCTTCCCGGAGATTCAAGCGTACCGCGACTCTTGGCGCAACGGTGTTTCCGGATATCTGAATTTCCTTCGGGATCGGTTGACGCTGGCACGGGAACTGCTTGCCGACTCCGGTTCGATTTTTGTTCAGATGGGCGAAGAAAACGTTCATCGGGTTCGTCTCATTTTGGATGAGATTTTTGGTTCCGACAATTTTGTAACAACCATAAGTTATCGAACGTCGAGCGGATTTCCCACTCGTGCAATCAGCCGCGTTGGAGACTATATTCTCTGGTACGGGAAAGACAAGCGCGTATTAAAATATCGACCCTTGTTTCGTCCCAAGGATCCGCTTACGGGAGACGAACATGGAAATTACAGATTTATAGAGCTGCCGGATTTCTCGCGTCGTCCTATGACGCCAGAGGAGCGATCGGGCGAGCGTCCGCTGCCCAAAGGGACGAGAATTTATCTTCCTGGCGCAATGGACAGTCAAGGCGTTCAAAAACGTTCGCAGCCGATTGAATTTCGTGGGCAAACGTATCATCCAGCAGGAAGCCGAATCTGGACGGCTCAGTATCCTGTCGGTATGGAACGACTCAAAAAGGCGAACCGAATTGAAGCAATTGGCAAGAATTTACGCTACGTTCGTTATTTGGACGATTTTCCTTATATACCGCTGAATTCTTCCTGGAACGATACGGGCGCCGCTGGTTTTTCGTACGATAAACGATACTCCGTTCAGACTAATCCGCTTGTCGTTGAACGGTGTCTGCTCATGTCAACAGACCCGGGCGATCTGGTTTTAGACCCCGCCTGCGGTTCTGGCGTAACGGCATTTGAGGCAGAACGCTGGGGGCGGCGCTGGATTGCCATCGATACGTCCCGATTAGCGATCTCTATAACGAGAGACCGTCTTTTAGGTGGAAAATATCCATATTTCCAGACAGAAAATCCGTCACAAAATCCTGCTGACGGACTGATTTGTAAAAAAGCTTCTCATGTTACTGTTAAATCAACTGGAACAAACGAGCAGATTGACGCGATTTGGGATAAATACCAGCCGGTATTTCAGAAACTTGTTACAGAATTAAACGCTCTTGCTGATCAGAACTGGAAAGATTGGGAAATTCCTCATCTGTCAGACGCGGTCGTTAAAAAACTGCAAGACATTCCGGAGTTCATCCAAACGCTTGAAAGCTATTGGCGTTTATTTGCCAGTCGTCAGAAGGAAATTGACGCGGCGATTGCGGATAATTCGGAATCGGAAACGCTCTGTGACCATCCTTTTGAAGTTCCTGAACGCAGCCGTTGTACAAGTCCGTTTACAATAGAAAGTCTATATTCTAATGAAGACGCTCAAAACACTGACTCCTCAAAGAAGTCTGAAAATCAAAAGGCGTTTGAAAAGAATATTTTGACTCATCTGGCTCTTTCCGGAATTGTCCTGTATGGGAAAAAGCAGCGCATTGCATTTAATAAACTGAATTTCATTAAATCTAAAAAACTGTCTGCAGAGGGCGAATTTACCGTCAATCAAACAAAAGTCTCCGTCGGCTTTTTGATTGCTGACGAATTTGACTCTGTTGCGTCTGACGTTCTGACGCAGGCGGCGACAGAAGCACATAAATTTCATAAAGACGCCCTATTTGCATTGGCTTTTAACTTCGATCCGGTTGAGACGGAATTCCTTCAATCGCTTCCCCTGCCTGTCTATCCGGTTAAAATCAGTCCGGATATGCACGTTTCCAATGAATTGAACAACAATCAATCCAGCGCCTGTTTTGTTTTATATGGTTGTCCGATTTTGGACGTCCAACATATTTCCAAGACGGAATTTCAGCTTAAGTTGAAAGGCGTCCGAATGTATAATCCGCTTGCTCAAACCGAGGAACTTCAGCCGTTGGAAAGCGTTGGAGCGTGGTTTATCGACACGAATTTTAACGGACGAGAATTTAACGTTTGTCAGGCTCGTTACCCAGACGCCAGTTTGAATCCGTATCGACGCTGGAACAGCAGAGCGGACGCGGCGCGCCTCAATCAAAAGGAATGGGACGCTCTGACCAGTTCTGTTTCGGACGTCATTGGCAATTCAAACCGAATTGCAGTTAAAATCGTTTCCCCTGCCGGAGACGAAAGTACGATTATCGTTCCCATTCCTTCCTCGCGTCCGAGTCGTCTTTGATATTCGCGTTTTAATTGTCATGTATAATTTTGCGAAAAACTGCTGGTTTTTAACAGGTCCGACAGCGTCGGGCAAGTCAGATTTGGCAATTTCCTGGGCGTTAGAGCATAACGCGGAGATACTGTCGATGGACTCTGCCGCAATTTACAGACGCATGGACATCGGAACCGCCAAGCCAACTCCAGAACAGCGCGCTGCCGTTCCACACCATCTTATTGACATTGCCAATCCAAGCGAAGAGTTCTCCGTTGCCCGGTATTGTGAGATGGCGGAATCCTGCGTTCAAGACATTCTCGCAAGGGGAAAAGTCCCGCTGTTTGTTGGAGGGACGCCGCTATATTTAAAAGCTCTGCTGCGAGGTCTGTTCGACGGTCCCGGCGCGGACTGGTCAATCCGTCAGGAACTGCAAGCCGTTATCGATTCCGATGGTCTGGAACGTCTTCACGCCATGCTGGAGGAAATCGACCCAGTAGCGGCGGCGAAACTTCACGTCAACGATTCCCGGCGCGTCATAAGAGCCATTGAAGTTTATCGGCTTACTGGAAAGCCCATTTCTCAATGGCAAAAAGAGCACGACAGACCCGTTCCACAAGAAGATTGCCGCGTCTACGCATTGGAAGTCCCTAAACCGGAACTGGACGCCCGCATCGCCAAACGGGTTGACGCCATGCTCGCCGCTGGTTTAATCGACGAAGTTCGCCGACTTATCCAGAACGACTCGCCGTTATCCCGAACCGCCTCTCAAGCGGTTGGATACAGAGAGCCGATTCAATGGATAGCCAATGGCGAAACCGTTCCAATTTCAGAACTTAGGGAAGAAATCATTCTTCATACGCGTCAGCTGGCGAAGCGACAAATGACTTGGTTCAGAGGTCTGTCAGAGTGCAGGATTATTGACAATCCACAGAGTTTTTTATCAAATGCGGACTAAACTCAAACATTTTTGAACGAAGAGCGTATAGAGAATATAAGCCTTTAATATTTCAATAGATAAGGTTTGAGTATTACGTATAATCGGTATATTTTACCTAATAATATTCATTAAAAGAAATTTTTAAAAAATGAGCAAAAAACTATCTCGAAACGCTTGATTTTCTTTCAATAATTGATTATTATTAAATTATAGAAAGAAAAAGCGCAATGATGGCGTTTTTTAAGAGGAGTTGAAGCTACTTATCCTGACATTTACAATTCGTTTTTACTTCATTTAGTCGCCGGAACGATTTTGATTTTCACGCGTTGCGTTGAATAATCAATCGTCCCGCAAATAGCGATTAGCAGAAAAGGAAGGTGAATATGAACGTAACAATTTCCACGCGACATGGCAGCGTCAGCGAACAGACCCAGACTCATTTGGAATCGAAGGTCGAGAAGCTTGGTCGTAATTTCGACTTCGTTACAGGAATTGAAATCCTGATCGACTTGGCGAATCGGGAAAAGCCCACCTTGAGCGTTACGGTCAAACAGAAAAACGTTGCAGACGCTTTTGCGACAATCGAGAATACGGAACTCCTCACCGCCATGGACTTGGCGTTGGACAAGCTGGAACAGCAGCTTCGCAAAACGAAAGAAAAGAAACTTCAGGAATACAAGAAGAGTCCGGATCAATTCCAAGAATAATAACATTTGCTCAACTTGTAAATTATACAAAGGATTTGCAAGTTTCCCGCTTGCTTTTTGAAGCAATAAGCGGATATTTGTATCAGAATAATTAGTTATAATTCTGATTCTAACGAAAAAATCGAGGAAAATGGCGAGAAGTTTTATAGTTTCCGCCCCCTCCTCCATTTAAATTTCGTGCGAATTTGCTATATTATAGCAAATCAGTAAAATATTGGAGATTCAATCGCGGTGAGAAAAACCGTTTTTCTCGCCGCCATTTATACTTTTTTTACAAGGAGTCCTCGCCAATGAGGTTTGATGAATTTATCGTAGTTGATTCGATCAATCCGAATCTTCAAGCGACGAAAAAAGATGACGCGATCCGAGAAATGGTTCGCTCTTTGGTCAAGGCTGGCAAATTGTCGGAAGATGACTTTGACAGCGTCGTTCGGGCAATTCTCAAACGCGAAGAGTTGGGAAGTACAGGCATTGGTCGCGGCATTGCGGTTCCTCATACCAAGCACCCAAGCGTCCAAGGTTTGGTTGGCACCGTAGCAGTGAGCAACAAAGGGGTCGAGTTTGACAGCCTTGACGGCGAACCCGTCTATGTTCTGTTCCTGCTTATTTCTCCGCCGAACGATCCTCAAAATCACTTGCGAGCGCTGGAACTCATTGCGCGTCAGCTTCGTAACGATACGTTCTGCAAATTCCTTAAGCAGGCTCGTAACAGCGAAGACATTCTGCAGTTGATTTCCGAAGCGGACAATAATCAGTTTGATTAATGTCGGTCGGTATTAGAAGCGAGAAACAGGTGTTTTTCATAAGTCCTGTTCTTCTCTGCTTCTAGAATCACAACCAGAATAAGACTAAAAGTTTGCATTTTTAACAATACTTCCAGAAATACTATATGAATCGGCTCGTAACGGTCGCCAATCCGGATGGATTGCACATGCGCGTAGCGCTGATGATCAGCGAATGCGCAAAAAAATACAACGCTACGGTAACCATTACCAAAGATTCGGAAACCGTCAGCGCCCGCGACATTTTGCAGGTGCTGACTTTAGGCGCTACGCCGGGCGTTACACTTAAAATAGACGCCCAGGGTGAGCAGGCGTCAGAAGCTCTTAATGCCATTTGCGCCCTTTTTTAATCAACGTTCATTCGTCTGCCTGACGCGTTGACTGTTTGGTTTTCGAATCCTGAACGAGCGCTCCTGGTTAAGGACGCAACGTATAAAACTGTTTGTTAGAACGCCGAAACGTTGTCATGTTTCGGCGTAGATTATATATTATCAATCTTGAATTGTTGTCAACTACGATTTTATAACACTTACTGACCAGCTCTTTCAATGGGCGTCACACATCCAGTTCAATGATAACGCTCAAAGGAATACCCGTTTCGCCTGGAATTGCTTTTGGCGAGGCCTTGGTAATTGATAACGACGGGTTTCGAATTCACCAATCTTTTGTCAGCGCCAATGACGTCCCGGAAGAAGTTGAGCGCTTTAAAACCGCTTTTGAAATCGCAAAACAGGAAATTGACGCCAGCGCTAAAGCCGCATCAACGGAACTGGGAAAAACTTATGGCTTGATTTTTCAGGCGCATCTTGCCATTCTGGACGACTCAACGCTCTGCAGGCAGATTCTTGAAAAAATCGAAAAGGAGCTGTATTCCGCTCCGTACGCCATTTCAACCATCTTTAGACAATACGCAGAGAAATTCAAAAACATACCGGACAACCGTCTGTCTCTTCGTGCCAATGACATCCTTGATCTGGAAATGCGCATCATGAAGATCGTCATGGGCGTTCATTCAGAATCGCTTACTGCAATTGATAAAGATTTGATTGTTTTGGCGCATAATCTTACGCCGTCAGAAACAACCAATATGAACCGAAATTGCATTCGAGGCTTCGTTACGGAAATCGGTTCAAAGGGATCTCATACGGCAATTATTGCAGAGGCGCTTGAAATTCCAGCTGTCTTGGGCGTGGGAAAATTTCTTGACCTGGTTCAAGCCGGTCAGAAGGTTATTATTGACGGTAATCAAGGAATTATCTATATCAGCCCGACGCCTGATGTTACGGAACAATACAGGAAAATTCTTTCCCGTCAATACGAACTTAACGCCCAGCTCAACAACCTTGACAACGTTCCGTGTCAAACCAAAGATGGAACGCGAATTCGAATTTTAGGAAACATGGAGCTGGAATTTGAGGCTAGAAATTGCCTCAATCGCGGCGCAGACGGCATCGGTTTGTATCGTACAGAGTTCCTTTATTTGACAAACGAACTTCAGCTGGATGAAGAAACTCACTTCCAGAAATACAAAGAAGTCGTTCAAGTGATGAACGGCAAGCCGGTAACCATTCGAACCTGCGACATCGGCGCGGACAAGATAATCAAAGACCTTCAGCCCGATGAAGATCGCAACCCGGCGCTGGGGCTTCGATCAGTGCGATTGTGCCTGTCCATGCCGGAAATGTTCCGCAAACAGCTCAGAGCGATTTTGCGGGCGTCTGCATTCGGACCGATCCAGATACTTTTTCCAATGGTTTCAACGCTTTCTGAATGGCGACGCGTCAAGATGATTGTTAACGACGTGTTTGAAGACCTTGACGAAAGATCCGTTCCGTTTAATCACAATATTCCGTTGGGAATTATGGTTGAAGTTCCGTCAACCGTCATGATGATTGAGGAGTTTCTGGAAAATGTTGACTTTATCAGCATCGGAACCAACGACCTGATTCAATATACGGTTGCGGTAGACCGTACCAATAAAGACGTTGCAAAACTGTTCAACGGTTGCGAACCGGCAGTAATTAAACTGATTTGGAAAACCGTAACGGCTGCAAACAAAGTCAACAAACCGGTTAGCCTTTGCGGTCAAATGGCAAGCGATCCGGCTCTGACAATGCTTTTGCTGGGATTAGGGCTTCGTACATTGTCAATGCCTCCAGGAGCAATGAGAGACATAAAGCGCGTTTGCTCGTCATTGGATTTGTTACGGTGCAGAGAAATTGCTTTTCGCGCCCTTCGTACAGACAACGCTGGAGACATTCAATCCCTGTTACAGCGGGAACTTGCAGCGATTCTTCCGGATTATCGACCGGAAGAATGATTTTAGCAGTCCACAGACGCGACGGCACTGTGGATAGATACATTTAAAAGCCAAAGCATAAACAGAAGTAATAACAGATTGTTATAGTCATTAAACATTTTTTCGATTTGTTAATAACCTCTGTTTTCAAACTGAACGATCCAACGCCATGCTTGTAGAAATCAGAAATCTCGTTCGTTATTTCCCGCATACCAGAGCTGTCAATAATATTTCGTTCAGCTTTGACAAAGGGCAAATATTCGGATTTGTCGGACCGAATGGCGCAGGAAAAACAACGACCATGCGTATACTGGCAACGCTTGATCAGCCTCAATACGGCGACTGCTTTGTTGACGGTTATTCTGTTACGCAATATCCGGAAAAAGTCCGAAAGCTGGTTGGCTTCATGCCGGACTCGCTTCCTATGCACAATGACATTTCCGTTTGGGAATACATTGATTTCTACGCCAGAGCGTATAACATCAAAAATCCAACCAGAGACAGAATCGTCAATGAGGTTATGGATTTTACCGATCTGCACGTCATTGCCGACAAGACGCTTAACGCGCTTTCCAAAGGCATGAAACAACGCGTCAGTCTGGCTAGAGCTCTGGTTCATGAACCCAAAGTTCTCATTTTAGACGAACCTGCCAACGGTCTTGATCCGCGTGCGCGCGTTCAGATGCGCGAATTGTTTAAGGCGTTATCTGAAAACGGCATGGCGATACTTATTTCCTCTCACATCCTGACAGAGTTGGGTGAAATATGTGACGGAGTTGTGTTTATAGAACAAGGACGGTTGCTTGACGCTGGCACCATTTCCGAAATCAGCCAGCGACGGGCGAAAGCGTCCATTGCCGCTGAAATTCGCCTCATTCGAACAGAGGATTTGGAACTACAGTTAAATCAGCTGTCATTTCGGCTTCTGGAAATTCAGGGCGTTACAAACCCTGTTGTTACAGGAGACCATATAGAATTAATCATGGAAGACGGCGAGACTACTGCGGTCGCTCTGCTTCGACAATTGATTAATGACGGATTTCCGATAGTCGATTTTCGTATGAAAAATAATCAGCTTGAAGATCTCTTTATGACAATTACCAACGGAAACGTACAATGATAGAGTATTTTAAAAGCCTTTTCGTTACGCTGGACAACAATATCAATCCAATTGCCGTCAAGGAAATGCGACAGGCGGTCAGGAGCCGTTATATCACTCTGCTTTTGCAGTTGTATTTGTTGATCGAACTGCTCGTAGCGGGATTTTTTCTTATCACTTTTGATCCCAAAGATCTGTCTTCCGGAGGTGCGGATTTGTTTTCGTTCTTTATTGGATTGCTGATCGTTGCTAACCTTATTTGCGTTCCGGTATACACATCCACCCGGTTGACAAAAGAGGTTCGTGGGAATGACGCGATCTTCTCATCAACGCTGACCCCGATGCAAATTGTCAGAGGGAAGTTTTACTGCGGTTTAATAATCTCGCTGCTTTTGTTCAGCGCCGCTGCGCCATTTATTATTGTTACATATTTACTTCGCGGTCTGGACATCCAGGACATCCTTATGGCTCTTTATGGGGCGTTTTTGCTCGTTCAGGTTCTTAACTGTTTTGCAATAGCTTTTGGATCCATCAATGTAAATATTGTAATGCGAGTTATTTTGGCTATTGTTATGGTGTATATCTTTTTCGGGATTCTCGAAGAAGTTCTATCGTCTGTCGGCTCTATAGACTGGGAAACAATTCTCGTTATAACGTTCCTTTCCCTTTTTTCGGGCGAGGCTTTTTTGACGTTGGCGGCCAGCATGCTTTCTCCGATTTCATTTAACCGTATGACTCGACCGCGAATATTTGCAACCGCCAGTTCAATTTTCTTAATAATAATCGCTTCCATTTACTGTTATATTTCTTCCAAAGACGATTTTATTGCAATGGCGTTATTGTTAACCTTTGCGGTTTCATTGATTTTACTCGGAATTGGTTTATGCGAGCGATGGTCATTGAGTTCTCGCCAGATTCAGCAGATACCTCGCAATTCCATTTTGAGAATTCTGGCGTTCCCATTCTTTTCCGGCATTGGTTCTGCGATTGCATGGTTTATCATGATGTTCGGAATGCTGTTTGCGATTGATTCCTTTGCTCAGACGTGGATTATGGATGACTTTTTACAAACAGATGGCGTTTTTCCGTTCATCTACATGGTCTTGTTTTACTCAACATGTGGTATGATGATTCGTCTTGGCATTGATTCTTTTCGTCGAAGCAACCTTGGTAAATCGTTACCAGAGAACCCCTATATAGTCATTTATCCAACGCCTCTTAAAGGTTTTACGACGGTTGTATACACATTAATTCTTATGTCGATTCCATCGCTTCTTCCATTCCTGCTCCTGTTTAGCCAGCCGCTTGATATGGGCGATTATTTCTGCTTTTCACCTCTTTATTACGTAATGGATGTGTCCGATGACAAAAAAATGATTCCCCAAATATTTGGATTTTTCAGCATAGTCGTGTTGATAATATGCTGTATTGCTTCATTTATCCATTATCTCGATTCTTACAATCGAAGAGAACGTCTAAACAGAATTCAATAAATAGTCAAGGACAGTTTCAATCATTTTTCTCTTGACAAAGTCGCCAATATCGGTATGATATGTTTAAAGGACAAGGCGTTAGCTTTAGTTTTGAGCTAATAGCTAACGGCGATTATTAACATATAACAGACAACCTTTAAATATACCGTCAGATCATGGATACAATTACATCATTTATAGAAAAATGCAAAGTCGTTCCTGTCATTGCCATTGAATCAGTTGAACAGGCGCTTCCTCTGGCAGACGCCTTGCTGGAAGGCGGGCTTCCCATTGCCGAAATAACGTTTCGCACCGCGGCGGCGGCAGACGTCATTTCGATTTTAGCTCAGCAACGTCCAGAATTGATTGTTGGAGCGGGAACGCTTCTGACCACTCAAAACATTGAAGACGCCATTAAAGCGGGCGCGAAATTCGGCGTTGCGCCGGGCTGTAATCCGGACATTATCGACTTCGCGCAGGCAAACGGATTTCCGTTCATTCCCGGCGTCTGCACGCCCAGCTGCATTGAATGTGCGTTGTCGATGGATTGCAAAGTCCTCAAGTTTTTCCCTGCCGGAGCGATGGGGGGCGTCAAGATGCTCAAAGCTCTCTACGGTCCGTACAAGCACACCGGCGTTCGATTCATGCCGACCGGCGGCGTTACACAAGAGAATCTGTCGGAATACCTGTCTGCGCCCGGCGTAATTGCCTGCGGCGGAACGTGGATCGCCCCTGCTGCCGATATTGCTGCTGGCGCCTGGGACGTCATTGCAGACAGATGCAAAAAAGTTTCCAGCGTTCAATAGTGCAGACTGATTTTCCAGCTATCAGCTTTAACCTCCAGCTATAACAGCGATCAGCTAATAGCATACAACTATGTCCAACTCCAATTCTGACGAACCCAAACTGCTGCCTGGCTGCTGGCTGGAAACCCCATGGGATCCCGGTACAGCTGGTTCTATCACGGAACAGACGCATTTAATCGATCTGATTCCGTTATACAAGGCGCAATGGCTGAGGTATTTCCTCTTATGGGCGATCGTGGTTGGAGGAACGCTGGCTCTTGGCGTTCTGGCGCCGCCGGCTCTCAATGCTATGAACATTCCTGTTCCGAATCTCATCAAATTGGGCGGAACCGGTCTGGACAGGTGGCTGGAAACGATTCTTTTGCTTCTCACAGCGGGAACATCCTATTTGGCATGGCGCATTCGACGACAGAAGCCGGAATGTTTAACTCGCGGCTGGATTATGTTTCTTTGCGTTGGCGTTTTTCTGTATATGAGTTTGGACAGAACGGCTCATTGCGCGCAGTCTCTTGCGGAATGCATTAACGTTCTTGTTCACAAATCGTTTGAAAACAACAGCGTAACACTGGAACCGAACAATGTATTGTACTGGGAAAGCTCTGTTTATGGAATAATATATCTTGCGGTTCTGTCGCGTTTAATGATCGAATTCCGCGGCTCCTCCATGGCGCAGCTTTTTTTACTTGCCGCCACTGCGGCGTATGCGTGTTCAATTGGGGCGTGGTTTGCTCCGACTGATATCAAATTGCCTTTGACAATCGAAGAGCTTTCCGGCGCGTTGACTCTTTTGGGCGATTTCCTTCTTTTCTGGTCAATAATCAATTACACACGATATATTCTCCTGGACGGGTTTGGACTGGATGGCGAAGGATGGCGCACTGCAATTAATCGATACCGATACAGGTTGCGCCGTTCTGGAAGACGCAGCTCCTACTTGCAATCCGAAGCCGATTCCGACTCAGGCAGCGCTTCAGATTTAAACTCTGTTTCAACCGAACAAACGTCTGACGATCCCAATTCGGCAAACAGTTCGCCGTTTGCTTATGACGTTCAGGCTTCGCCAGAATCTGCAATGCAGTATCAGGATCCGCAATATTCCCAGTCTGTTTCTTCTGTAACAACCAGCGCAGCTTTACCCCCGGATTCGCCGTACAATTCGACGACGTACGAACAATCGCCGTACGATCAGCCGTATTCACAGTCGCAACAGGCGTATTCCTATAACCCATACGCGCCTGATCTGTACAATCAAACTGGCCCTCCACACAACCCGTACGAACAGCATCAATCCGAACAGCCGTATGAACGTCAAACTTACGACTGGAATCCTAACGTTCGTCAACAAACTCCATATGAGCAACGGCGAAATCCTTACGGCGGTTCACAAAATTACGGCGGTTCATACCAGATGCAGAATCCTCAGCGCCAACCGCCTCCCGTTCCGCCAACTCCTGTTTCCGGAAACAGACAACCAGTTCCCAATTCAATGTCGCCTTATCCACCCAGAGCAAACGCATCTGGATCGACAAACGCCAATCCTCCGTCCGGGGCGGCAGGCGGTATGCCTACGGCAGAAGAAGTTCAAAGAGAATTCCGAATTCTGGAAGATAAAATTCATCGCCAGCTTACCCATGACGAAAAGAAAGCGGTTGTTCGCCGAATGATTCGAGAACGACAGCAAGGAAACCGGGAATAGAAAAAAGCAGGAAACGGGAGATTTTTCTTCCTGCTTCCTGCTTTTAGGCGATTAGTCGCCGGATAATCTTAAGGGAACTTACTATTCTATTTCTGCAATCTGACGAGCGTACTGTTTGGCGTGTTCACGGAACTGTTTCATCGTATCTGCTGAAGAGAATACGTACAGCTTCTTTCCGTAGACCAGACAGTAATCCACTTTCCCGTCAACCAACCGATTTTGCTGCAATTTGAGCATGGGGTCAAACCCTTTGCAAACCGGGGTGAATCTCTCGGGATTGGACATGAATTCGTCTCTCTGACTGGCGTCTGAGCAGTAGTACGTTCGTCCTTCAAAGACGACGGCGAATTCCGGTTTTCCAGGCGTCCATTTTTCCGATTTAATCAGGTCAACCAGCGAATAGCCTTCCAGGGCAACCGGTTCAAAATCGTTATTTGAACCAATTGGCGCAGAGGGAACAACTGTTGACGCAGGGAAGGACGACGAGGTCGATTCAATTGCTGACGACTGACGCAACGGATTTTCAGCGCTAAAAGACGAGTCAATCGGTTTGACGTCGCCGGAGCGCATTGGATTGTTCATTGCCGTATCGACAGGGGCTGCAGCGTTTTGAACATGCGACGGAGTGTTACGGGATCGGAAGGACTTCTTGAGTTCCTGTTTAGCAGCGTCTTCCTGCCGAAGCGGATTTGCGTCAGCATTGTTGTTCTGTTCGTATAACGGAGCGGGCTGAGTTTTCTCAATTGGCGCAATTGGATCGATTGGCGCAGGCGTTTCCGGTTCACTCTGCGACAGCGGCGGTATCGAGAACGGATCGTTCTGAATAGGCTGCGGAGTTACAGGCGCGTCAGCAGACTTCGTATGTTCGCTTGGAGAGCCTCCCAAAGACGGATCAATTATCGGATCAATATTAGGGATGACGTCGTCCATTTTCGGAATCGTAGGAGCGGGCTGTTCAGCCGGTTTTTCTTCCGGAACGTCTGGAGCGTCGCTGGGCAGCAAAATCGGTTTCGAAAAATCGTCTGACGGATCAGCTGTATCTGGAATCGGATTGTCCTGAGGAGCAATCGGTTCAGTTTCGACAGGTTTGGTCGTCTCGGATGCCGGTTGAGCTGGAGTTGCAGTCGGGGCAGGTTCCGTCAACGGGGGCGCGGTATCTGTCGGAACAGGAATCGGTTCCATCGGAGGAAGCATTTCAGTCGGTTCAAAGGGTTTCGATCCGGAATCAAAGTTGATCGTTGGCAACGATTCATTCTTCGGCGCTGTAACGTTTACTCTTCCCGGTTCAGAACCATTATCAATAAGAGACTGCTTCGGCGCTTGCGGACCTGGCGTGTTTTCCGGTCGAAAACCAGCTGGCGTCGGTACGCGTTCCGCTCCAATGGACTGCGGAAATGTTACATCTGGGCGTCTTTCGTTGGGCCAAACTCGCCATGTAGGAGTATAATATCCCCAGTTTTGAGTATTGGGAATACACACTCGACCGCCCAAAGAACGCGGGGTCGCCTCGCATTGAACACACGGTCGGGATTGAACGTATGCTTCCTGCGCCTGTACCGAACTGGTAAAGAATCCAGCCGCCGCACAGAGCGATAGCAGCGCGCTTCCGCCAATTGTTATATATTTCTTGTTCATTTGACAATCCCTTGTATATCAAATATAGCTTTTAGCTTTCCGCTTTTAGCTGATAGTTTCCAACTCTATCAGCCAACAGCTTCTTACTAGTAACTTGTACCGTTTCTGACGCCCAGGTTTTGCAGATTGCGAACCGCAGACGAACCCAATGAAATAAATCCGAAGAACGTCTCGAACGGAGCCTGAACCTTACGCATAAAGTTGCTGGCTGCGATAGAGCGATCTTCACCGATAAATACGCGGTCGCCCGGGAATATCTGGTAGTTCGTACCTGTTGAAGCGTCCTGGACGATCTCATCCCAGCTAATCGGGAAAACCTGAGCGCACTGGTTCCCGTTCGGAGCGGGTCGCGCAATCCAAATGTTCGTGCTGGACTGCTGGGAAATTCCACCCATCTGGGAAATGGCGTCTAAAACCGTTTCGTTCCCTGTATACGGAACGCGTTGAATTCTGTCGCCCTGATTGGCGCCTTGAGTTACGATATAATAAAATTTACTGTTATAACCTGCAACGTCTACAGTTACAGAAGGTGAGTCGAAAAATTGCGTAAGATGTTTTTCAATAGCCAGCTTCGCTTCTGGAACTGTCATGCCGGCAACGCGAATCAGACCGTACTTGCGAAGGTTGACGTTCCCGTCTGGAGCGACGAGGTAATTTCCGGAAATCGGCTGCATCGCCGACGCCTGCGCCAACTGACAGGACACTTCCGGCGCTTTAAGAATCTGTTGTAAATGATTTACGATTGCTTTTTTGGCTTCGTCTACCGTCATACCAGCAACGCGAACCGTGCCGTAAGCAGGTCCCAAATCTACAGAGCCTTCCGCATTGACAAGATAAACCCCATTAATCGGCTGATCCAACAATGTTCCCAAAACGTTAACCGCTAGCGCATCAAACGTTTCGAGCCGATACGGCGGAAGCGGCACCATCTTGACAATATCAATAGAAATTACGTCCGGAGGTTCAATTCGATATGCCGGCAGAGTTACCTTTGCCAATTCTGACGGAATGGCAGTGTCGGCTGGCGCAGGCTGTTCCAACGTCGGATCGTAATAGTCGAACGGCGTACAGCCTATATTTGCCGCTCCAAAAGCTAAAACGGCAAACAATATGGCGAATCGTACGCGGAACAATTTGGTATACAATGCGTGACTCATTTTTTTGCTCTCAAAATATATATGCCAACAGATTATCTATAAAAACTGTTGCTATCTTTTAGAATCGGCTCTTACAAAGAGAATCTTTGAGGTTTTTACCGATAAATTCCAGAAAAATAGAAAAATGGAAGAGGAAGGCAGTAGGCAAGAGGCAGTAGGCAGTAGTTAATAATCAGCAGACGCGAAGCGCTTCCTTAAGAACCGCGGTAACGGTTCAATATTAATAGTCAATAATATAATATGAGAAGCGGTGTAAAAAAAGAATACGCCGTATGAAAACAAAGAAGGGAAGAGGCTAGAGACAATAGACAGCAGTTTTATAAGGCGCTTGCGTCCTACTGTCTATTGCCTATTGCCTACTTCCTGTTTTTAGTCCAGCTTGGTCGGCGGAGCAAAGAGCAATCTCAACGCCGAATCCAAATCGCGAGCCTGAAGGTTACGGTTGACAATTTTGCCTGAAGCGTCAACCAGGATCATTGTCGGGGCGATAATTCCCATCTCGCAGGCAAGAGGTCCGTCCATGCCTTTGCCGTCGATTTGATACCAGTTGATTTTGTTGTTTTCAACAAACTGAGCCATCAGCTGGGGATTGTTATCCAAATTAACGCCAATAATCTGAAGTTTGGAACCGAACTTTTCTTTGGCGGCTTTGAGCGCCAGCACATCAGACTGGGCGGAAGACGATGTCGCGTTCCAATAATAAACAATGACATTATAATTAACGAACTTGGCAATATCAAGAGCCTTGTCGTTGGTCGTTTCACCCCGGAGTTGCATCTGCTTTCCAACGCAGCTTAAACGATACAACGCGCCTTTCGATTTGGCAGCCTGAGGGCTTTTCGGGAACTTGCTAACAATCTGACTGTACCATTTAATTGCGTCAGATTCACGCCCGGACATTTCGCGAGTGTTCGCCAGTTGAAATAGGGCTTCTGCGGAATCCGGGCTGTTTGGGTAGTCTTCGACAAACTTTTCCAGACCAGCATACCACTTCATTTGAATTTCCGCCCAGTCAGCGTTGGGAGCCGCCATGCCTATAAAGTATCGAGTCATCAGCTCACGGAAAGAAAAATATGCCGCCAGATTTTCGTCGCCTTCCGCTTTGAATTTGTCAGCGAATTTTGCCAAAATGTCTGCGCCGTCAGCCAGCTCGCCCAATTGAGCGCCCAGCTGCAAGCCGTCCGCCAACTGGCGATACCACATGTCGCGTTCTTCGCCAACGGAAGACTGGGCAATTTTCTCAACTACGGCAGCGCGCTGTTTGTGAAGAGCGCTTCTCTGAGCTAAATCTGTCGTCTGCTGTAACTGAGCGTCGATTTTTTCAATTGATCCTATCAACTCCTGCTGTTTCTGAGCAGAGGCTACATTGGACGAAACAGTCGCGGCAGCGGCGCCGCCCGGCAGGAAAATCGATGCTATTGAGTGTTCGGCGTCAGTCTGAACCTGTGGGCAGAAAAGCGTTTTCCAGGCGTCGCCAATTTGAATTAACGTGCCGTTAGCCAACTGCATTTCCGTCTCGTTCACGCGAGCAAAAGACGAGACGTTTTCAAAAGCTACAATTCCATCGCCCAAGTCGGACGGAACCGCGCTGGGTTTATCGCCGTTAAACTGGAGATATTCGGCATTTCGGGCAATCACCTTCGCTTTGACGCCTTCTTCAAAATCCGTTACCGCCTTTTCGATTAAACCCTTGAGCTGTTTCTTCTGAGCGTCGGTTATATCCAGAGCGTCAATTTCTTCTGCCGTCAAAAGAAGAGCCATGAACCGGGGTTTGTCGCCGGTTTTCAGCGCGGTAAACGCTTCAGCTGTTACTTCTTCAGCGGAAATGCGCTTCCAGGACTCAATGCGCTGGTCTTCATTTTTATCCAGACCCCATCGAGAACCCGCCATATTGAACCAGCGGTATTCGTCCGGCTTGTTGTTGCCGTCGGTGTCGATATCGCGATAGACTTCAACGCCTTCTTTGAAGTAACGCCACTGATCCATTGCCTTGTCGCCGTTGGTGTCGGCAAAAACGCGCAGCGTCTGACCGTTTTTATCAATCAGCTTCCAGCCGGAAATATTTCCGGAAAGCTGTTCCAACCGGCAGCTTGACGCGTCGGCTTCAGCTGGCTGAGCGTAATCGACGCCCGGCTGAGTCGGTTTGAAACTAAGCGCCTGCTCGACGGACGGTCCGCCTTGAGCCAACGCCAATGATGTCATGATCGCACAAAGAGGAATAATGAAAAATAGCGTGTTCTTTTTCATGGATTGTATCTTGTTAAAGGGAAGGAAATATCGTAGTCAGCCGCAAGCAATGAAGAACCAATCTTCACGCCGCGCTTTCCGACAAATAATCTTTTATGGCAGTATAGCAAAAAACGCTCTGCAAGGAAAGAGCAGTTTTCTGGATGAATTTGATTGTTTAGGAAATGGAAAATAGCGAATCGGAAACAGTTCGCCGATAGTTTTTTCCGTACTAAATGATTTTATTGTTTCTATTTATCAATCCTGTTAAAAATTTTAGAAAAAAATTGTCTCCCCCCAGTTTTTTTTATTATATTTTTAGTGTATACTATATATTAAGGAATAATATAATAGGAGGCAACGGAGACTGTTTTGTTTACTCAAAAAACTCTGACGTTTTTGGAAAATATCGCTGAGAATAATAATCGCGAATGGTTTACGGAACATAAACAGGAATATCTGGATTACGTTCAGGCGCCGACGCGAGCGTTAGCCGCTCAGCTGGAAAAGGACATGCTCGATTTCGACCCGTTTATGCTGACGGATCCGAAGCGGGTATGCAGCCGCATTTATCGGGACACGCGCTTTTCTTCAGACAAGACGCCCTATAAGACAACGTCGTATCTTATTTATCGCCGTCCGATGGAAGACAAAACAAACGTGCCCGGCTGGTTTTTCGAGGTCAACGCGACTGGATACTGCTACGGCATGGGCGCGTTCAACGCCAACGCCAAGTTCATGGCAAATTTTCGATTGCTGATCGAAGAAGACCCGGAACGGTTTTTATCGATAATCGGAAATATTAACCGGCGGCGGTTCGATTTATATACGGAAGAATACAAACGTCCCATTCCCAATGACCTGGACAAAAGAATTCAGCCGTACTATCAAAGCAGGAACTTTTATTTGATTTGTAACAAAAAGATCGACAAAACGCTGTTTTCCAATCGTCTGGCGTCAACCATCGTCGACGGTTTTATGCAGCTCAAACTGCTTTACGACTTCCTTTGGCAAACGTATTCCAGAGCCTTTTAATACACAATATTTAAACGTTACATTCAGTAAAACATGAAACGCCTATTGATAACACTTGTCATAGCGCTTATCGGCTTTAACGCCGAAGCGAAAACCGTATACGTCAATAATGCCATGGGAGACGACCGTTTCTCCGGCGAACGGGAAGATTTCGACGTCGTGCAAGCAGGCCCCGTCAGAACCATCGCGCGTGCAACGGAACTGGCGCGCCAGGGCGACACAATTTCTTTGGCGGACACCGGCGTCCCGTATCAGGAATGCGTTAGTCTGACCAACAAAAACGCCAGCGGAATCAATGCGGAATACCCGTTTATTCTGGAAGGCAACGGCGCCAGTCTGGACGGTCGCGTTACAGTGGACTCTCGACAATGGGAGCATTTCAAAGAAATCTATAAACCAGTTAAAGACAATCCTTCGGAATATCAGGGCGACATTTTCCGTTTGCATGTGGCGAAGTATTATCCCAATGCGGTTTGTTACTGCATGCTTTTTGTAGACTCCATGCCGGTTCAAAACAAAACGGCTGAACCGATGGAATCTCCCGTCGGTCAGCTCAACGAGCTGGACGCCGCTCTGTTTGAAGGATACCTGTATTTCCGTCCGGAAAAGGGAAAGACGCCGGAAGATTACAAGCTGGAAATCACCTCGTTAAGAACGGGCATTACCCTCAATCACGTTGACCACGTTGTGATTCGCAACCTGATTGTTCAGGGCTATCAGCTTGACGGCGTAGCGTTAGCCAACTCCGCAACCAATGTTGTCATAGAGCAATGCACCATTCGCGGCAACGCACGCGCCGGCATGTCCGTCGGCTGGGGCAGCGACGTTCAGGCTAAACGCATTCTGATGTGCGCCAATGCTTTTAGCGAAGTTCTCACGCTGCCGTATTGCCGCGTCAAACTTGAGAAATCCAGACTGTCTGGCGATTACGGCAAGCCCTGGATTGACCAGTCCGGAACGGATCACGGATCTGCCGCGCTGTTTTCCAACAACGGAAAATGGATAACCCCAGAGGATCTTCGTCCTGACCTGTCTCCGCTGCCGGAAGCGCAAGACGCTGCAAAGGAGTTTGAAGACAACGGCGACGTCGCTGGCGCTGACGACGATTCCAAAGACGATTCAAACAATGACGACGTATTTGGTCTTGGCGACGACGATTCAGACAACAACGCGACAAAAGACGATTCAGATAACGGCGACGATTTTGGATTTGGCGGCGACGACGATTCCAATAAAGACGCGGCAGACGATGACAATCCTTTTGACGCTGAAGACGATAACAACGACGCTGCCAACAATGACGATTCCGACAATCCGTTTGATTTGGAATAGCGTCTGTTAGGGCTTGAGAAGTTTTTTAAGTGGTAAATTTTAAGTGGTAAGGATGCAAGCGTTTCATTTTTTTAGCTTACCACTTTCCACTAACCACTTACCACTACTCTTATTTCCTGCTTCCCCATTAACCTTCCCGCATCCCTATGAAATTTACCTCTTTCCTTGCTGTCGGCATAACCGCGCTTCTTATCGGGGCGGGGGTTTCCTACTGGACGCTTTCCAATCAAACAAACGCCAAGCTGGCTGACAAGGCGTATCTGGAAAAACAGCTCAAAAGTCTGTCCTCCGAGGAGAAAAAAGACTCAAAGCGGCGCTTGCCGATTGTTCGCGTCGAGCCTGCTAAAATGGCGGAGATTTCAGACGAACAGATATTTGACGGACGTCTGGTTGAGATTCAAAAAGTCGTGCTTGCGTCTGAGGTTTCCGGACTGGTCGACGAAATGACTGTTGAGGTGGGCGACAAAGTTCAGGCGAAGAAAACGCTCATTGTCGGCGTGGACGTAACGTGGCTCAACATCGCGCTCATTCAGGCGCAGCGGCAAAAGGAAGTTGACCGGGTCAACATGACGCTGCAAAAGGCGGAACTCAACCGTCTGGAGCGCTTGCGGGAACGTCAGCCAGGCGTTGTTACAGACAGCGAACTGGAAAAGCAGACTGCGTTAGCGGAAGAATCCGTCGCGAAGTACAAGCTGGCTGAGGCAACCGAAAAAGAGATTCAGGAAAAACTGAGTCGAACGAAAATTTACGCTCCGTTTAACGGCGCGATTATTCGCAAACTCACCGAATTGGGCGCATACGTCTCGCCCGGAACGCCGCTGGTCGAAATCGTTTCAGACGGTCAGGCAGACGCGCTGTTCCATATTAACGAGAATTATATTCAGCGCATTCGCATTGGCGACTCGCTCCCGATTTACGTCCCGGCTGTTGACAAAACCGTCAACGGAGAAATTGTTTCTATCGTCCCTTACGGGTCAACCGCAGCTCGATCGTTTCCTGTCCGCATTCGCATTGACGATCAGGACGGACTTCTGAAAATAGGCATGAGCGTTCAGTGCACTCTGGAAACGACGGAGAAAGCTCAGCGGCTTACCGTTCCCCGCGACGCCGTCCTGCAAAAGCCGGGCGAAAACACTGTCTGGGTCGTTCAAAAAGAGTCAGACGGCGCGTTACGCGTTACGCCGGTTCCCGTCTACATTCACGCTAAAGCGAACTCCGTTCTTGCTGTCCGACCTGCGACCGAAGCCGGGGAGAAAGCTCTCGTTCCCGGCGCGCTGGCAATTATCGAAGGCGCGGAACGACTTATGCCGGGACAGGAAGTTGAGCTGGGCGGAATCGATCCCAAACTGCTAAAGGACTTACCCACCGCCGGCGGCATGCAGTCGTTTACGCACGAGAAGGAGGGATCCTCTAGCTTCTAGCTTCTAGCTAATAGCTAGAAGCTAATAGCTCAATACGATCATGAAAATCAAAAACCCGTTTCTGCTGAAGTTAGGCGGATACCTTGTATTTGCGTTCTCTCGAATGTGGATGTCAACGTTGAGAATGCGCGCCTGGCTGCCGGACGTCAATCTTGATCCCGCTGTTCTGGACGAGGATCCGGAACATCCTCGGCGGAGAATCTATCTGTTTTGGCACGAGTACATTCTGTACCCGTTTTATCTGCGGGGCGGGTGTCATCTGACGATGCTTTTATCTCAGCACGCCGATGCGACGATATTGTATCACGCTGCCAAACTGGCGGGGTTTGGAGTGGTTCGTGGCTCGTCTCGACGCGGCGCGACTGGGGCGTTAAAGGAGATGATGGAAGTTTCAAAAGAGCGGGAACATCTAACCATCACGCCGGACGGTCCCCGCGGACCGCGAAGAACGCTGGCGCCCGGCGCTGTCTTTTTGGCGTCACAATTGCAAATGCCGATCGTCCTGATGGGCTACGGATACGATCGCCCTTATCGATTCAACAGCTGGGACAGATTCGCATTGCCGCGTCTGTTCTCAAGAGCCAGAACCGTGTTCAGCGAAGAGATTATGATTCCGCCCGATCTGACAAAAGAGCAAATTGAAGAGTACCGGCAGATGCTGGAAAAGCGTCTTAACGAACTAACGGAAGACGCCGAACGCTGGGCGGAATCGGGTGAAAAACGGGAAGGTGAAATCGGCTGCGACCGCCGCAAATACGGCGGAATCAAATACGAATAACGTAGGATAGCAAGTCGGAGCGATAAAGAGTTAGGAATTAGGAGTGAGGAGTGAGGAGTTGACGCAAGCGGAAAACCTCCCCCGGAGTCCTTCTTGACGGCTGCGCCGTCAAGCCCTTTTTCTTTTGCGGACTTATGTCCGCGATCCAGTAAGGTTTTCGGCTTACGTTATTTTGGTATGCACACTTCGTGGCGGTTTCTGTTGCGGCAGGGGACTGCTGCGTGCCGGGTACGCCGTACGGATGCGCGGGACAGAGCGGCGCCTCGCCGCCCCCTCTCTTGTATTTTACTTTTGAATTCTGTAGAATATAAATAGTTCAAACTAATCCACCTTCCTTTAACCCTTAGTATAAATATATCCATGATACGACGACAATTTCTTTCTCTTACGGCGGCGGGCGTTACAGCTGCGGCGCTCAACGGTGCAATGTCCGCAAAGGCGGAAGACGCTGTTCAGGACGCTCCGAAACGAAAGCGACCTATTCTCAATCAATTTCATCGCGGGGCGGGCAATTACCGACCGGAAAACACGCTCGAGACTTTTCTTTGGGCGTGGGGGTCAGGCGGG
Organism: Thermoguttaceae bacterium; assembly: GCA_017447745.1. Taxonomy (GTDB): domain Bacteria; phylum Planctomycetota; class Planctomycetia; order Pirellulales; family Thermoguttaceae; genus RUG11551. The sequence goes on along the minus strand of JAFSMW010000196.1, from coordinate 17,786 downwards.
ATTCCGGAAGCGGACGCCCGATTCACGGCAGACAATGTGGCGATTGCCTGTCACGACGGGAATTTGGCTCGCTGTTCTCACGGCGTTCCTGAGTCCATGAGGAAGACGCCTATTGCAGAACTGACTTGGGAGCAGATTCGCGACGTCAATATCGGCGAGTACCGGGGCGAGGCGTTCAAGACGGAAAAGATCCCGACGATGGAGTCGGTCTTTGCTTGTATGAAGGGACGTCCTGACAGAATGTTGTACATCGATGAAAAAGGCATGCCGCCCCAGCTGATGGCGGAAATGTCGGAAGCGTACGGCGTTCAGGAACAGATTATTTTTGCCTCGTCGAAATACGACATCATAAAGGAATGGAAAAAGACGGCGCCGAAAGCAAAGTCGATTCATTGGATTCCAACGCTCAAAGACCCCGTTCAGGCGGTTGAGAAACTCACGCCGTATCTGGATATGCTCGACAAGGCGTCGTTTGAAGGCATCGATATTTGCCAGATTCATACGTTCTGCGATTTTAATCGTCCTGACCCGTACAGCCCAACAAGCGAATTCCTGCGTCACGCAGGCGAGACGATGAAAAAGCACGGCGTTATTTTCCAGTCCCTGTCCTGGACAAACGGCGACAAGGCGGAAACGTACTACGGACTAATCGACCTGGGCGTCGAGTCGTTCGCAACCGACTACCCGATCGAGTTCATGGCGGCAATTGAGAAACTGGAACCATAGATTATTTGCTAACTTAAATGTTAGGTAGAGAATTGCAAGCGACCAACGGGAGCGGTTGTAATACGTCTCGCGCGGGAGCGCGGATCGGGAGCGGCGCCTCGCCGCCTTGAAAAAACTTTCGGTCGCCAGCAAGCTGGCTCCCTTTTATGGAAGTTTTTTCAAGCCCCGTAGGCGGGGAGCCAATCCGCGCTGCCGCGCGCCTGCCATAAATCGCTCCCGTTGGTCGCTCAATTTTTATTTTTCAACAAGATTAAACGCTTCGTCAAGAGGGGAAAAACTTTTTTGAAAAAAAGGTTCTTCCCCTCAAACTCCTCTTTCCAAAAAACTTTAGTAAGGGGAGAAAAAGATTATCAACGTACGCACTTCGCCGTGAATCGAATTAGCACAGTTTGCTCTAACGGGGACGGGGCTGCCAGGGTCAGGTCGATTCTCGCTCCGTGGGGGTAGCAGACGCCAACAGAAGCGGTTAGTTCCGCGCCGTCGATTATTTCCAGTTCCGTTTCCGGTACAGACTGGAACGGCGGACAGAACGCGGCGTTGACCGACGCGTGTTTCTGATGCGCCGCAAAAGACACTCTAAACCAGCCGGTCTGAACGTCTTCGCCTTCCGCCCCGGTTTGACGCGTCCATTGCTGACAGACGTCAGAAGGAAATAGCGTTTCTAAATAGTCCTCTTCAGATTCTTCCAAGTCGCCTTCGGATTCGTCCAAGTCTTCAACGGCGTTTTCTTGAGAATTGATTATTTCTTCAGCGGGGGACTGGTTTGCAGATGGGTTATCGTAACCCCAGAACCAGAAAACGTAATGGAACAGAAACGCGATAATTACGCTCAAGTAGAATTCAGGCATGGTTTCCATTCGACAGACGCCGCATAAAAACAGCAGTTCGACGGGAATAAGAAACAGCCCAATTCGTTGACAGGTTTTGGATTCGTTTTTAAAGGCAACGGAAACGGCGCCGCGAAGGACGGCGGACAAACAGACAAAAATCAGAATAACCAGCGGGAGCTGCCAGCTCATAACCTCAAACCCGCCTGCCATTCGCCGCCAAAACAGCGTCATCGCCAGAGCCGTCCCCAGGAACAATGTCCAGTAGACGAGCCATCGGCATGCAAGGCGATAGAAGGCAAGGATATTCATAAGGCAGTAGGCAATAGGCAGTAGGCAGTAGTGAAGCGTTCCGCTAGAACCGCTTTAGCGGTTCAATATTAGTAGCCGTGGGTTTTAACCCACGGGGCAGTAGTGAGGCGCTTCGCGCCAATTAAGTATTACACATTAGGAATTAGGGATTAGGGGTTAGGCATTAAACCGTAGGATTAAAATTCGCCGTAGGCGAAACTCTATTGCCTACTGCCTACTGCCTATTGCCTCTTATTTCTCTTTTCTTCTGCGGCGGCGGGGCGGCTGTAACGGGGCAGCAAGTCCCACAAAACGTCCTTTCTGCCGGACTTGTACTGACGAATCGCCAGTTCTCCAACGCCTTTGGCGGTTGGGGCGCGCAGTTCCGTAGAGAAAATCAGCCGATTTTCCAGTGCAGCAGGGTCGATTCGGTTGACGTACGGTCCGGATAGCCATCGATCAGGTTCCGTTTGAGCCAGCCAATCTCGCCACGCAACAGTTTTCTCGTTACCGACTGGGGAGAACGTCCCGTCAGCGGCGCGGTCGAAGTTGCGATAAATCACCTGACCGCGCTGGCAGTCGAAGGCGACGGAAATTATCTCGACGTCTTGCGGAGCCTGAAGCGCGCAGACTTCCATGGAATCGACGCCGATAATGTCCGCGTTGACCGCCCAGGCAAACGTTTTGGCGGAAACGACGCCTACGCGGAGCCCGGTAAACGAGCCGGGACCTTGAGCGACGGCGACCAGTCCAATTTGAGTCGGTTCCAAGCCTGTTTGAGTCAGAGCCTGTTTCAAGCCTGGCGCGAGCGATTGAGCGGAACGTATGTCCATCGGCAACTGGGCGTAATAGATCATACGTTCGTTTTCGAAAATCGCCACGGAAGCGGATTTTTCAGTCGTTTCGAGTGCAATGCAGTTCATTATAATCAAAATTTGCAAATGTTCTCGGCGCAGTTCGCCAAAATTCTCTATTTTTTCTGTAAACCGCGCAATCGGCGGAATCGTTATTATATTTTTAAAAATTGTATAAAAACGCAAGGGGGGGTCTGACAAAGTTTTTATTTTGGTTATAATAATATAGATATAGATGAGTAGTAAGATGCGGCTTTTTGTCAGAAGTCAATGAGCGATGGGTAGAGAGTTATGCAATTATAAAAACTCCTCGCTCATTGTCTTGACGAATTGTCGCGTCTCCCCCAGTATTTGGTTTCAAAAGGATTACTCCCGTGAAAAGAGCCATTATTAGCGATATCCACAGCAATCTGGAAGCCTTGACAACCGTTATGGCTGACATTGAAAAGCAAAAGGTGGACAGCATTATTTGTTTAGGCGACGTTGTTGGATACGGCCCTAACCCTCGAGAATGTTTGGATATTATTCGTTCGTCCTGCGCGGTTTGCATTATGGGCAACCACGACCACGGCGCGATTTATAATCCTGACGGTTTTAACGCATGCGCGGAACAGGCGATCTTTTGGACTCGCGAAGAACTCCAAAAGCCCTGCGATCCGGTCGACGTCCGAGATGCCCGATGGGATTTTCTCGGGAATCTGAACAGAAATTACGTCGAAGACAAAATGATCTTTGTTCACGGCTCCGCCAGAAACCCGCTCAATGAATACGTCTTTCCGGAAGACGTTTATCATGAACGCAAGCTGGAAAAGATATTTGCTCAGATTCAGTGGGTGGCGTTTCAAGGACACACTCACGTTCCCGGCATTTTCACTGAACGCCCGTATCGGTTCCGCTCTCCGGAAGAGTTCGACAACGTTCGAGAGCTTCAGCCCGATTCCAAGTACATGATTAACGTCGGGTCTGTCGGACAGCCTCGCGACAACGACAACCGCGCCTGTTACGTTATTTTTGAAGATCAGACGGTAACGTATCGTCGTTTGGAATACGACTACAGCGCGACCGCGGCGAAGATTGGCGCGATTTCCGATCTTGACAACTTCCTGGCGGAACGACTCACAGAAGGTCGATAAAGTCAGGAACGAGGAGTTGGGAATGAAGAGCTTTTATTCTAACCGCGGGCTTTTCATTCCCTGTTTTTAATGAATTTCTACAATCAATTAACCATCAACGTTTAATATGCCAGCTATTACCCCTCCGGGAGAAAAACAACCCAGTACAATCAGTTTTATAATTAATTTTATAATCATCTTTTTGTTGACGTACTTTCTGATAAGATATTTTTTCCCGGACACGAAATCGGAAATTCCAGCAGAGCAGGGGACGGCAGAAGAAATTGCCGCTTCGTCTAACGTTCCAATTAAAGAGGAAGAAGGTTGGAATTCAGACGCGTCAGCCGAGAAAGCTCAGCCTGCGGACGGTGCAGCTGAAAAAGTTCAGCCTGCGGACGGAGAAGCCGAGAAGCTCCAGCCGTCGACGGCTCAACCAGCTGCCACCGCAGAATCGGAGTCGCCGAAAGCGGAACAATGGGTTGCGTTGGGGTCTATGGACAGTTCAAGCAAATATAAGATGTTGCTTACCTTTACCAGTAAAGGCGCAGCGTTGGCGTATGCAGAACTCAATTCGCCTCAATATTTAGATCTTTTCGATAAAGAAGGGTATCGTTATCAGAACGTCGGTTATCTTGGCAACGCTTTTGCTGAAATTCCAGCGCCGGTTTGGAATCTGGGCGCGTCCAAGGAAGACCTGGCTCAAAAAACGGTTTCTTCGATTCTTATGGATAAATGCGTCGTAGCTGTCGTCCCGGCTGGGACGCCAGCTCAGGAGTCCGGACTTCAGGTTGGAGACGTAATCGTCAAATGCAACGACCAGACGATTAATAATCGTAAAGAATTCCAGGAGTATCTTAAAAAGACGTCCCCGGGCGATAAGTTGACGTTAAGCGTTACTCGCGATGGAAAAGAACTTAAGCTCAAAGAAGTAGCGTTACGCAGCGCGCCAATGGCAGTGATTCGTCCGGAAGAGTTTGAAGTCCCGGGACAGGGCAATCCGCTTTCGTTCCTGTTAACGATTCAGCAAATTGACAACGCAGAAGTTTCGGACATTCTCCCGGCTTTTTCCAAGCAGGCAACAGACGTTCTGGCAAACCAAACCAAACTTCAAGAGTATTTGAATCGGGAATTGCCCAACGTCAACATGAGAAACGGCGTTTGGGACGTTGTCGAATCCAGTCAAAACAAGGTTGTGTTCCGGTTTTCCATTCCGCGCTATGGTCTGGATGTTTACAAGACCTTTGAACTGGTAGAATCGGAAGATCCCAATTCGGGCTATCATGTCAATATGACCATTACTTTTGAAAACGTAGGGAAGAACGTTCGTAAAACGGCGTATCGTTTGGATGGTCCGACTGGATTGCCGCTTGAAGGGTACTGGTATACGCATAAAGTCTGGACGACGTGGAGCGGCGTCGGACTTCGAGACATGGTCTATAAGGAAGATGCCAATAAAGCTCCCGATATGTTTTCCTGCCAGAGTATTGCTCAGGACAAGTGGGAAGTTATTAAAGATATCCCGTTGGCGTATACAGGCGTCGACGCGGCTTATTTTGGTTCTTATTTAATTCCGGAGAAAGCGCCTGACGGTTCCAGCTTCCAGTTTGCCAGACTTCATCCGCTGCGAGTTGGATCCGTTGATCCGAATTGGCCTACTCGAACCAATTGTTCGTTCCGCGCATACAGTCAGACAAAAACGTTGGAACCGGGAGAAAAAACGTCTCAGACTTTTTCAATCTATATTGGACCGAGAAAGCCTGAAATTATGAAGAACTATGGGGTCGATGGCGTTGTTTATTACGGGTGGTTCGGCTGGATTGCCGTTCCGCTGACGTATTTGCTCCATTTCTTCTATATGCTAATTCCCAATTACGGCATTGCGATTTTGTTGCTAACTGTCGTAGTTCGATTGGCTCTGCATCCGTTATCCCGAAAGCAGGTTATTGGCGCGTTAAAGATGCAGAAGCTTCAACCGGAGATGGCAAAAATCAAGGAGAAGTATTCTGATCCGCAAGAGCAGATGAAAGCGCAGCAGGAACTTTTCCGCAAGCACAATTACAACCCGCTTTCCGGATGTCTTGTTCTGTTTATTCAGCTCCCGATTTTTATGGCGTTGTATCGCGCTTTGATGGTCGACGTCGAATTGCGTCAGGCGTCTTTGTTTGGTTCGTGGTTCCGATTTTGTTCGAACCTTGCGGCTCCAGACATGCTCCTTGACTGGACGTCCTGGGCGCCATCGTTTATAACGTCTGGATGCGGCTTTTTTGGCTTGGGACCGTATCTCAACCTGTTGCCGATAGCAACGATAGCGCTGTTTTTGATTCAGCAGAAAGTTCTTATGCCTCCGCCGGCAGACGATCAGGCGCGAATGCAGCAGCGGGTTATGACCTTCATGATGGTTTTTATGGGATTCATGTTCTTTAAGGTCGCCGCCGGATTGTGCATTTATTTTATCGCGTCGTCTTTGTGGGGCTTGGCGGAACGAAGATTCATGCCTAAAGAGCTGGTTGATCAGGAACTGGTTAAAGAAGAAGCCAACAACTGGAAATCGAATCAGGACAAAAAGCCGCCTCGACATCGTCCTGAAGACGACGAACCGATGAACGTTCTCAAATCGTGGGGAGACGCTCTGAGGAACATTGGAAAACCGAAGGAAGACGACGCGCCCCAGGACGCGCCGCGCCGACGACGCGATCGAAAGAAGAAATAAATATGGAGTGCGACGGCTTGCCTTCGCTTTCATTACCAGAAACGAACCAAAAAAACGTGAATTCGTGCCGATAACGTTATGAACAATAAACGATAATAAAACGAAAATTATTGTTCGAACGTTATTTGCACGAAATACGTTTTGGATGATTCTCGTCTTTTATCATAAAAAAGCGACGTCAAGCCGTCGCACTCCAAATAACCATGAACCGTGTTTTAGTATTTGCAGCCGTTTTACTCCTCGCTTCCTCTGCCGCGTTTGGTAGAACGTACGTTGTTTCGTCTCCTGACAGCAAGTTGTCCATAGAGGCGACTCTGGACGAAGGTCGTTTGAATTATTCCGTCTCGTGGTGCGGTTCTCTGATTATTTATCGCGGTCAGGTCGGCTTTCACGTTCAAGGCTGGGATAAAGCGCGAGAATGGTATCTTGACAAAGACGCCTATCCGAAAACCGTTACATTCAACCAGCCGTGGAAACCGGTTCATGGTTTTAAGGCGGAATACCCCAATGCGGGTTCTCAAATAGACATTCCCCTCCGAGCGTACACCGGAGAGCGAATGACGCTTCAGCTCAGAGCGGCTAATGAGGGCGTGGCGTTTAGGTGTATTCTTTCAGAAGGATTCGGCGGCGCGAAAGAATACGTTTTGGATCGAGAGTTGACAACGTTTCCTTTTGGCAGAGACTGCCGGTGTATTTTTACAAACACGCCTCAGGGCGCGTACGACGTCCGGGTAATGTCGTCAGCTCCCAGCATGTCGCCTGCTGTTGTCGTCGAGCTAAAAAAAGACGCTATTTATGCAGCGATTGCGGAAGCGGGAAGTTTGGAGGATTTTGTTCCGATGACGTTGCGTCCGGTCGCTGTTCGCAGAGGAACGCTTGAAGCCGCTTTTAGAAAAGGAACGGTTCGCGTTTCCGGCGAATTGACGACTCCGTGGCGAGTGATTTTTGTTGCAGACAATCCTGGTCGGTTTGTTGAAAATGCCTATCTGCTCCAAAATCTGTGTCCTCCGTGCGAAATAAAAGATACGTCCTGGATTCAAGTCGGGAAAGTTGTCCGAAACTCTTCCTGTCAGCGACCGGATTCTGATAAATGGGTCGATTACAACGCTGCCAATAACTACCAGTTTGTTCATTGGGACACCGGCTGGAACGGTACAGAATATGACAGCGTTCCAGATCATCCAACCCAAATTGAGGGCGATCGGGATTTGCTCGGCGCGATTAAATACGCTCACGAAAAAGGACAAAAGTTTTTCCTCTATTGCAATCATAAAGAACTGGAAAACTATCCCCTTGACGAAACGTTCAAAACGTATAAACAATGGGGCGTTGACGGCGTGAAGTTCGGATTTGTCAACTGGGAAACGCAAGAGGACATGAAGTGGCTTCATCAGGCTGTTAAAAAGGCGGCTGAATACAAGCTCATGGTAAACGTTCATGACAATTATCGACCGACCGGCTGGGAGCGCACGTATCCGAATCTGGTCTCTGTTGAAGGAATCGCCGGCAATGAATGTCACGATACGTTTTCTGCCATGCCGCGCAGCAGAATCTTTATGGCGTTCATCCGCCCGATATCCGGAATGGGAGACTTTACTCCCTGTTATTTGGCTCCGAGAGTTAAATCCAGAGCGTTTCAGCTTGCCTGCGGCGTCGTCTTCTTTAATCCGCTTCAGTATTTACACTGGTATGACAAACCGCTTGAACCGAATCAGACCGCGTATCCGGAGCTGGCGTTCTGGTCTGCCATGCCGACGACGTGGGACGACACGCGCGTTCTGGCTGGCGTTCCGGGCGAATACATAGTCGTCGCTCGCCGCAAAGGGCAGGAATGGTTTATCAGCGCCATTACCGACAAAGCGCGTAACGTGGACATACCGCTCAATTTCCTCAAGACGCCGATTTCACAGTCTGCTGCCGGCGGTGATTATCCAGTGTACTCCGCTTCCATTTATCGGCAAAATCTCAATCAGCCGCTGGAATGCGTCATCGAAAAAAGAGAAGTAACGTCGTTCGATACAATCACCGCCTACATGACAGACGAAGGCGGATTCAACGTCCGCCTTGTCCCGATGGAACAATGAGTAATTACTAATTAAAGCGAGTGTCCCATTCTGTCGCGTTTTGTTTCCAGATACGCTTTGTTGTATTCGTTGACCGGACCGTGGATGGGGATTTGATCTGCTACGGCGATGCCGAAGCTGCTGTAAATAAAGGCGTCGACTTTTTTGGGGTTGTTGGTCAGAAGCCGGATTTTGTGAATTCCCAGGTCTTTGAGAATCTGTAAGCCGATGCCGTAGTCGCGCAGGTCGGCGGCGTAGCCCAAAGCCAGGTTGGCGTCGACCGTGTCCATGCCTTCGTCTTGCAGATGATAGGCTTTAATCTTTGCCGCCAAGCCGATGCCTCGACCTTCCTGCGGCAAATAAATCAGCGCGCCGACGCCTTCTTGGGAAATCATTTTGAGCGATTGTTGAAGCTGGTCTCCGCAGTCGCAGCGGAGGGAACCCAAAATGTCGCCGGTAAAGCAGGAGGAATGCAGCCGAACCAGCGGCGCGTCAACGGAAGCGAGGTCGCCAAAGACGACGGCGATCGGTTCCTGCGTTTCGTATTTGACGGAAAAGGACATGATCTTTCCCATGCCGAATTTTGTCGGAAGAAACGCTTCCGCTTCGCGAGTGATGAGCTTTTCCCGTTCGCGCCGGTATTTAATCAGAGCGTCGATAGTGATGATTTGTAGCTTGAACCGCTCGGCAAGAGCGAGTAAATCGTCTCGAGTCGCCCGGTTGCCGTCGTCGCCGAGAATTTCAATCAGCACGCCGCAGGGACGTTTTCCAGCCAGACGAAGCAGGTCAATTGTTGCTTCGGTATGTCCGGCGCGACGCAACACGCCGCCTTCTTTGGCGCGGAGCGGGAAAATGTGCCCGGGACGAACCAGGTCACTGACTTTCGTTTTCGGGTCTGCCAGGGCGTTGATGGTCATCGCCTTTTCCTGAGCGGTAATTCCAGTGCGAGCGTCCCGATGGTCAACGGCAATTGTAAACTGCGTTCCCAAAGGCGCTGTGTTGTTTTGAACCATTTGAGGCAGTTCCAGTCTGTCGCAATCGGAAGGAAGCATCGGAACGCACGTCTGTCCGCGTCCGTACTTGAGCATGAAGTTGACTTTTTCAGGGGTAATGTCTTCTGCTGAGCCGATAAAATCGCCTTCGTTTTCGCGATTTTCGTCGTCCATGACGATTATCAATTCGCCGCGCTTTAACGCGTCTACGGCTTGGTCTATAGTGGATAATTTCATTTTTGGTTTTTAGGCAGTAGGAAACAGACGCGAAGCGTTCCGCTAGAACCGCTTTAGCGGTTCAAAATTTGTAGCCGTGGGTTTCAACCCACGGAGGCAGTAGTGATGTGCTTCGCGCCAATAACATATAAGGGATTAGGAGTTATTAGGCAGTAGACAGTAGGATTTAAAATCGCCGAAGGCGAAAACTATTGCCTACGGCCTCTTGCCTCCTAATCTACCGATCCGCCCGATTTCATCCACAGGTCGTGGAGAATAAAATCTTCGCCGATCGTTTCGTTGTTTTGTTCAAGGATTTTCAAATAAGTTTCCATCGTGGTTTTGAAGTCGAGCTGAAACGCATCTTCAGAGTCAAAGTTTTTGAATTCGTCCGTGTCAAGGCGTTTTTTAATCAAAGCAAACGCTTTGTCGTAGTTCTCCTTTGGAAGTTTTGGATCTCCCTGACGGAAGGCTTTTTTACCTTCATAGATCAGTTTTCGCGCCTCAATAATATCTGGCAGCTGTTCAAATTCAGCGCGCAGATTCCAGTAATTGAAATTGACGAGGTCGCGATATCGTTCGATCCATGTGGCTTGTTCTTTGGCATTGTCGAGTTCGGAGGCAATTTTTTTACCGTGTTCGATGTTGTTAGCCGCCATCCTTTCCGCCAATTGCATATTTGTGATTCTGAGAATCTCCTCCGCTTCGTTGGCAAGGTTAATTTCTTCTGCGTTGCGATCAGACCAGTTTTTATCGTATGCGGCTTTCTGTTCAGGTGAAAGTTTTTGACGTCGTTCCTGAGTAAGTTCGTTTCGCAACTCCGGTTCAAGATTTTCCAGTTCTTCGGAAAGGCTCTTTTCCAAATTGGCGTATTTGGTTAAATTGTTGAGTCTGATTGTCTGTCCTTGAGTAGTTTCAATATCCCGCTCGCCGAAACTCTTCCATTCTTCTTCCGCTTTTTTCCATTCTCTTTCGACTTTTTCGTCGAAGCGACCGTCCTTTTCCAGATTGTCTGCATAACTCATCTGGTTCATTGGAGCGTTGGAATAAAACAGCGTAGGGCTGATTTTCCCCAGCGGATTGTCTTTTGAGACGACTCTTTCCGATTGAAGATACCATTCTTTACCGACCAGCCAGCAATCGCGCAGTTCAACCGGACGCGAACCGTGGAGATCGTCGTCCGCTTTGTATAGACGTCTGAACTGAACGCGTTCGTCTGACTTGCCGATTTTTTGAGAGGTGTGCCAGGCGACGTCCCAGGTTAAACGGATGGATTTCTGGTTCATTGAGACGCCTTTTTCAAGGAACTTTAAGCCCTCGATAACCCAATGATACCGCTGTCGATAGTCGTCGAACTCCGCCGAAACGTTATAGGAAAGATTCCAGCCCTGAAAACGCCAGACGGATTCGTAGTGCGGCATAAGACGCGCCATCTGTTTTAGCGTTGCGGAAAGGCTGATCCAGTCTTTTTTCATTCTGTATTCATTGGCGGCGTTCCATAAAATAGTGTCTGCAATGGGCGTCAAACCAAACAGACGGAACGTTGTAGCGATGAGGTCAACGTCGCCCAGTTCGGATTCGTCCAGATGGTGTTTAGAGCGCAGTTGAGCCAATACGCCCCCGGGCGTTCCGCCTTGTCCGTCTATGCCAGGACTGGCTGGCTGACTGAGAATGAACAAGGGGATGAGCAAAACAACCAAAATACAGGCGTAAATGATTTTTCTTTTAAACGATGCGTTTTTGTTCATGCTGCAATCTCCCGAAGTTTCATGCAAAGGTAGCCGATGAAAAATAGTGGGATAAAGAACGCCAAAGTCGTCATGGCGTCAATTGAAATTAAATTCCACGGGATGTTAAATCCGCTGGCGACGTATTCTGAATTGGCAAACTGACTCAAGTCCGGAGCCATATATCCGACAAATCCGATGACATAGTTGATTGCCTGGTCTGACATGCGAATAAAGTCGCCAAGGATGTTGTCTGGCAGTTCTGTGATCATGTTGTCCTGACGAAGCAGTCGATACATGGATTCCAGTACGCCGCCGCCTTCTGTCATGCCGTTTGCCAGTTTGACAACGTACTGATGGAATACGCCGGTAACCATGATGAACAACGTTCCTAAAATGGCAATCGGCGCTGACAGGAACGAGCTGAGAATGACGCCGTAGACAATAATCAGGAACATTTCCAGCCAGATGCAAAAGAATCCTTTAATGAAGTTGATCGTAAAGTATTCATCGTAGGCTCGAATGTACAGGTCAGGCGCTGCTGCGCCGAAGTATTGCATGGGGTCTTCGCAACTGACCCAGACTTCAACGCGACCGTCTGAACTGACCAGGCTGCGACCGACAGAGCTTTTCGATCCTGGTTGTTGGAAAAGGTCGAATTCCAAACCGTCGCCGCTGGCGCTCGGTTGAGCGTACGCCGGATTAAGTTTATTTTCCGGGATGTCGTAAACAACGGTTCCGTTAGGAAGCTTTGTTTTACAGGAAATGACCTGAACGCTCGAACTCTTGCCTTTTTTGTCGTAATAAAGGGGTTTGATTTTTCGTGGAACGAGAATTCGTTTTGTGTTGAATTCAACGGATTCAAACTGACAGACTTCGACCATCAAGCCGGTTTCGGGATTTCGGACAGCCAAAACGCCCATGACGCCTCGCTCGATGTTGCCTTTATGAGTGCGGAATACGCCCAGCGTCATTTCGATAGGAAGTCCGTCGGGAAAAGATTCCGGTTTGATGTCTTTGAATTGCCAAATCAGCGCTGCGTCCGAGGACCCTTGAATAAAGCTTCTATATTCCCATTCGTCTCCGACGTTGATGCCTTTTTCGGTATCATAGCCGGAGGTGTCTCGGAATCGGAGTTTGCCGTAAACAGGGACGCGGGCGGTAAACATGTTTTTCACGCCGGAAAGCTGGTACTGGCGGTCTTTGCCCTGTCCAACAATCGACACCTGATGCGAGTGCCCTTGATTGACGTCGGTCATGACGGTTTTCCCGGTCGGATTTTTGAGGAATTCCGGCGGCAAATAGACTTCATGACGATGCTCTTTAACCAAAGACGTTTTTCCTTCCAGCGCCCGTTCGCCTTCCTTGGTCGTATCGACGTATCGCAAATCGTCGGCTGTGAGCGTATGAGTATGGGCGACGGAGCGGATGACAAATCCATAGCTCACAACGCCCATAACCAGCAGCATGGCTGAGCACATAAGCGTAAAGCCGAGAATGCGTCCAAGGATGATTTCGCCGGCGCGAACCGGTTTGGTTGCCAGCGTATAAATTGTTTTGTATTTAAAATCGTTTGGAATGCTAAAGGCGCTTATAAACAGAGCCAAAAGCAGAATCAGCGCGGCGTTAACCCAGAAAATAAAATTAATGTATAGTCGGGCGGGATCTGGACTGCGCGTGTCCAGAAACATGCCGGCAAAGAGCAAAATGACAATGAAAATGGCAAACCCGATGAGGATTTTGCGTCGCAGCGCCTCTTTAAATGACAAAATCGCTATGGCAAAAATCCTTTTGAATGACAGGTGTATCAGGTCTGAAAAGGTGTTTTTTACCGCTCTTGAAACAATCGCCCAGGAACGTTTTGGTCCCATGCGAATGCCTGTAAAAAGGAATCCGATAACCAGAGCGATCAAACAGAATATCCCGATCCGGACCGTCCAGACCCAGGCTGCTTCCTGAATCCATTCGCCAAACGATGGAAATTGCGTTTCCAATACCATGGATCAATCCTCCTTTGCAGATTCTAAAGTATTGGGATCGCCGGACTCGTTTGCCTGATAGCGCTTGCCGGGATGCGTTTTGCCTTCTTCAACAACTTTGAGGAACAGCTCTTCCAGGGTAGACGACGGCGCGCCATACGACTTGACCTGACCGCCAAATCGTTCGACGACTCGACGAATTTCCGCTTCCGCTTCCGGAGGCAGTTTCGTCGTTTGAATATCGGTAACGTCTCTGATCTGAAGCAGATCGGAAACGCGACCCATTTCCTTCAATTCGCCCTGATATAAAATCCCGATTCGATCGCAAACGTCCTGAACGTCAGCCAGCAGGTGCGAACACATGAGTATCGTTTTCCCCTGTCGCTTCAGGTCGAGAATGAGGTCTTTCATCTCTCGGCATCCGATCGGGTCCAGTCCCGTGGTGGGTTCGTCCATGATAATCAGTTCCGGGTCGTTGATGAGCGCCTGAGCCAGCCCGATTCGACGGGTCATACCCTTTGAATATTCTTTAAGCTGACGTTTCTTTGCCCAGCCCAGTCCAACCATGTCGATTAAATCGCGGACTCGCTGTCGGCGTATATTGGTTGGCAGACGGAACAGACGTCCGTAAAAGTCCAGCGTTTCTTCGGCATTGAGAAACTTGTACAGGTAAGATTCTTCAGGCAAGTAGCCGATTCGCTCGTTTTTCGCGACGTCGTCTGCCGGATTGCCGAATACCAGCGCTTCGCCGGAACTCGGAAAGAGCAACCCCAGCAGAAGTTTGGTTGTTGTGGTTTTTCCTGAACCGTTTGGTCCCAACAGACCAAAGATTTCTCCTCTATAAATTCTCAAATCCAAAGCGGAAAGCGCTCGGACTTTTTGTCGTCCCCAAAAATCGCGATACGTTTTCGTCAGGTTGCGCGTTTCGATAATGACTTCAGTTTCCATGTTCAATTCAAGTTGAGCGTTAAAGGAAAGCATTGAGCGTTTTCGCCAATAGCTTTAAAACTCACAGCAGCGACTCTTCCAAAGCATGTCGCCAAATTGCTTTATATATTATATACAGAATCGAGAGAATTAAAAGCCCCCAGTAAGAAAAAGATAGAAAAAATATGGAGTGCGCCGGCTTGACGTCGCTTTTATAAGAACAAAGACGAGAACCTTCGAAAACGTATTTCGGGGCCAACAACGCTCGAACAATAACTCATGTTATATATCGTTTATTGTTCCTAACCTTATTGGCGCAGAATTCATTTTTTCCTGGTTCGCATCGAGTCTGGTAATGAAAGCGACGTCCAGGCGCGAAGTCGCGCGGGCGAGCGGACGAGGTTATGTCTCCGAAAAAGTTATTTCGACGCTACCTGTTTCCAATCAGGAATCGACCTTATCGGAATGAAATCTTTGCCGGTAACGCCCATCGAGAAGTAAAAGCTCATGAATTGTTCAATTTTCATGTTTGCTGGAATGACGTCTTCTTCCGGAACCATCAGGACGGCTCCGCCGGCGGGAACGGGCGCGGTGGGAATGATCACGGAAACGTATGTTTTCTCGTTGACGACGAATTTGTCGGCTGTTGGCTGTAAAGCTAAAATCATGGTTCCGCCAAAGCGACAGTAAACCGGCGTCATGTTGTCCATTTGGTTTTTATTGAAAGCGTTTACAAGCGCGCAAATCGAGTTGTAGAAATTGCCGATAATCGGTATTTTTTTGATCAGCTCGTTCACCGTGTGGACAATGGTTTTAATCCAGCTTCTTTCGATAATCCATCCGATAAGGGCAATGATTGTCAAAACAATCAGTAAGCCAATGCAGTAGGACAAGAGTGGATAATTTGATCGGAACGAGAAAAAGCCAAGTTTAACCAGCCATGACCCGACAAATGTATTGGGACCGAGATAATGTGCAATAAAAAGTCCCAGCCAGGCGAGGGTTCCAATGGTAATGACGAATGGCAACAGAAAAAATGTTCCTGTCAGCAAATATCGAAACGGTTTTGTAAGAAACTTCATAATCAGTCTCGGTTCCTCTTGACAAAAGGATAAAAAAATACTAATTTAGACAATAGGAATTCTAGATGTTGGCAAAATCTTTGCTGCAGCCTGATCCCTATACCAAACTTCCAATTTATTATAACATATATCACAGGAAAGTCAACCATGAGCGCCAGCGCTTTACCAACCAGAGTTCCGCTGCTGGACCTTAAACGTGCGGAAAAACCACTCCACGATGAAATGAAAGCCGCTTTGGAAAAAGTCGTTGAAAGCGGCATCTATATTTTGGGACCGGAAATTCAAAAGTGTGAAGAATCAATTAGCGAGTATTGTCAAGCCAAACACGGAATCGCCTGCGCGTCCGGCACAGACGCTCTTTTGCTGGCAATGATGGCTTTGGATATCGGTCCGGGCGACGAGGTTATTTTGCCCAGCTTTACATTCTTTGCCACTGCCGGGTCGGCGGCTCGATTGGGCGCAATGCTCAAGTTTGCCGACATCCTTCCGGACTCTTACTGCATTGACCCGGCAAGCGTTCGCAGTTTGATTACAGAAAAGACCAAGGCGATCGTTCCGGTTCATCTGTACGGTCAAAGCGCTGACATGACTTCGCTTTTGGCGATTTCAAAAGAGTTCAATATTCCGATTGTAGAAGATGCCGCTCAGGCTATTGGTTCTCAATGGGAAGATAAGCGGGTTTGTTCTATGGGAACGTTTGGCTGTTTGAGCTTTTATCCGACTAAAAACCTCGGAACGGCGGGCGACGGCGGCATGGTCATTACCAACGACGACGAGTTGGCGGAAAAGGTTACAATGCTCCGCGTTCACGGCATGAAACCTCGATATTACCATCAGATTTTGGGAATCAACGGTCGTTTAGACGCCTTCCAGGGCGCAACGCTCAACGTTAAGCTGCCGCATCTGGATACGTGGACGGGCATGCGTCAGAACAACGCCAAAGTTTATGGAGAGCTGTTTGCGGCAGCGGGCTTGGATAAAATCCTGACACTTCCGAAACAGGTTCATCCTGGAAGACACGTCTGGAACCAGTACGTCATTCGAGTTCCAGACGGTAAGCGCGACGCCTTGCGCGCTTTTCTGACCGAAAATCAAATCGGATCGGATATTTATTATCCCTTTGGAATTCACAAACAACCGTGCTTTGTCAATAAGGGATTGCACTGGGACAACCTTCCTGAAACCGATAAAGCGGGTATGGAAGTCCTTGCTTTGCCCAACTTCCCAGGTTTGACAGAAGAAGAGCAGCAATATGTTGTCAACTGTATTGCGAAGTTCTTTAACTGAGAGAAGTTGAAAGTTGTTAGTGGTTAGTGGCAAGGACGCAAGCGTTTCACTAACCACTTTCCACTTATAAACTTACCACTTTTACGCAATGGACTATTCAATCAAACCTGCCGCGCGCTGTTGTTGTCAAACCGGTCGAGCGTTTCAGCCTGGGGAGACGTTCTACAGCGCCCTTTTTTTCGACGAGAAGCAAGTGTCTCTCATACGCCGGGACTATTCTCGCGAAGCATGGCATGGGCGTCCAAAGGATTCTTACGCCTGTTGGCGATGTGAAATTCCGCCTCTGGAGGAAGAAGTCGGGTCGAAGCCGGCGACGAACGAACAACTGCTGGAATTCTTCGATAAACTGCGAGACGATCCAACTCAGACGGATATGCTTTTTGTTATGACGCTGCTGTTGATTCGTCGTCGTTTGTTCAAAGAAGACGATTCGCTTGACTTTTCAGACGATCTTGACCAGTCTGATTTTATGAAAGTATATTGTCCTCGAAGAAACGAATCGTATACGATAGAAATCGTTGACATTCCGCTCCCTCGCCAGGATGAAATTCAAGCTGTTTTGGAACGGCTGGTTTTTGGAGAGCAACGCTCTTTATAGCGAGGAGTTAGGAGGGAAAACGGTTCGTAAGCGAACCCCGAGCGGAGAACGTCGTTTTCCGGGAATCGGCTCCGCATGACGTTGGGTGCGATAAATTTTGGGTTGCGAAAATAGGTAAGATAAGAGACTAAAATGTAGCCCACGCCTTTAGGCGTGGGATTCAAAACGGCATAATATAACGCACGAAGTCCCCTCCCTTCCCCTCGCCAATAGGCGCGGGGAAGGGAGGGGAACGGAAGCGTTTGGAGAGTGGAGTCTTTGTTTAGTCCCCCAGATAAATCTGGGGGCTACGATTTTTGAATTGTTTTTATTTCCCACGTCTAAAGACGTGGGGATAAGAACAGAGTAATCAGAAGGTTTCGAAAAGGTTTCAAGACATATTCCCTTTCCATGCC
>JAFSMW010000195.1 GCA_017447745.1 Thermoguttaceae bacterium | reverse complement strand
TTCTTCCAGATTCGCGACAAGGACTGAGCATAGATATACGGTTCGTCCGTTCAAAGAAAAGCCTCACGCGAAGTTCGCAAAGTTCGCAAAGCTTTAAAATTAGAATTCCTTTCAGTCCTTTTCGTTCTTCGCGTGAGATTTATGGAGACTAACGATAATCATAGAATTACTGTAAGATCATGTTTAAAACTTTTATCAACGCGATGTTATCCGGTATTGCAATCGGCATAGCGGGTACGGTCAATCTATCCGTTGGCGGCGGGCTGGCGGGCGCGATCCTGTTCGGATTCGGACTGTTTATAATCCTGTGTTTTCAGTTCAAACTCTATACCGGCGCGATCGGCTATCTGGTCAACCAGACCAAGACGTCGTTTTTCCCGTACGTGGTAACTCTGATAACCATCTGGCTGGGCAACTTCGCCGGGACGTTTCTGGTCGGCTGGCTGATTCGCCATACGCGATTGGAAAAGATTCCTACCGCCGCCGCGGCTCTATGCGCCGTCAAAACGGGGGACACGCTGACGAGCATTTTTATCCTCTCGATTTTCTGCGGTTTGCTGATGTACATTGCCGTGGAAAGCTATCGACAAAAACTGCCAGACTTGTTCCGCGCCATGATTGTTTTTCTGTGCGTTATAATCTTTATCCTGTCCGGGTTTGAACACTGCATTGCGAACATGTACTATTTCTGCGCCGCCGGGGCGATCAACCAGAAGACGCTGATTTACATTCTCGTCATGACAGCCGGGAACTCCGTCGGCGGCATGTTCCTGCCAACGATGGACAAGATCAGAAAAGAATAAAAAAACCGCCCTTGTCCGGGACAAAGGCGGCTAACGAACAGAGAAGAAAAAACTACCGTTCGCTATTTTCTTCGACGCTCAGAGCGGATGTTCGCGTTTCTCTCGTTGAGGTTGTCCATGCAGTACGCAACGCCCTGAGCTGTAGCTTCAAAATTGACGCAGTCGTTTGCCTGAATGCCGATGTCGCCCCCGCTGAGAACCGCGTCCTGATTGGCAGCCAGGAACATAAACTGCCAGCTATAAACGTCGCGCTGATGCGTAATTCTCGCTTTGACGTCAGCGGCGGTAAAGCGTCGGCTGGCGTTTTCTTCTCCGTCGGTCAAAATCGCAACCAGGATGTCGGCAGGACGGTCGCATTCCGGCATTTCGGAAAACTTCTTGCCCAACTCGTCGATTGCAATGCAGATGGCGTCGTTCATGGCAGTACAGCCGCCGCAGGAGTAATGGTCGACGAATCGGTTGTCCACGTTGGACAGGTCAATCGACTTGAGCAAATGGCGGACGTAGCTGTTGAACTGGTAAACGTCCAGAACCGTTTTGCCTGGTTGCTGTTTTTCTTTGTAGATGAAGTCCTTGAGAATTTGGCGCGTTTCTCTCTCCATCGGAGACATGGAGCCGGAAGCGTCCAAAACGATGCAGACGTGCAGATAATCTTGTCTCATGAGAAAATCTCCTGTTAAAAAAGAATTTGAGAATCAAAAGACGTCAATTTACTGAAACTGGCGTCAAACGGCTAACCCAACCGTCTTGATTGGGATTCTATCATTATTTGTTCCTGCTTCAATGGCGGTACGACAGCCTGTGTCATACCTAACCCGCCTTTTTGGGAAAAATTTTAGAAAATTTTTAAAAAAGTTGGGATTTCGGGAGGAAAACCGCCAGCGGAGCAGGGGGGAGCCGGGCAAAACGGCGGTAATTGGAGCGGAGCAGGGGGGCGGCGTTAAAATCCCTACAATCGTTAAAACCGCTATAATCGCAACCCGAAATAACCGGTAAAACCTGCACAATCGGAAAACCTTGCCTAAATTTCCCAAATTCTCAGAAATTTAGTCAACACTTTTCAAATCGTGTGCTAGAGTTTTGATAAAGTTTAACGGTTAGATAAAATGAGTAGACTTTACAGTCGAAAAGAACGCGATTTAGCGAAACGAAATCGGCGGAGCAGGGTAGTGTGCCCTCATTTGACCGCGGGTTTGGAAATGTATTTTATTAAAGGAAATTCGCCATGAACGACCTGAAAAACCTCCTGTTGAATATTTATCGTCAAACCAGTTTTGGAACAGGGCTGGATCATCAATCCAAAGAGGATACGGCGTATCTGTATCAATCTCAATACGGCAAGTTTCATTTGACGGAAGCCATTCGACCGGGACGGAACCTGGAAGTCATTCCAACGCAAGGATTTAGACACGAACCCCAAAACATGACAAACAGCCGCGGCGTCAATACGCTTACCGCCAGCGTGTCCAAGGAACTGCTTTTCGATACGTTTCTCAACCTGCTTGAACCGCTCGGAGACGTCGTCGACGTTGTCCTGGAGTCCAGCCACAACATGCCGGAGCTGGAAGGCTTCAGCGGGGAAATGTATCGAGAGTGTATTGACACGCCCGTTTTGTTGAGTATACTGTATCATTATGAAGATTTGCTGATCAACGACGGCTGTACGGGAATCGCTGTTCTCAATCGACAGCGTCAGTCGGAAGTCCAGTTTGACGAGCACAAACTTCTCGTCGTTTACGCTCCCAGGCTGACGCCGTACGAGTCTATATTAATTGACTCCTACGTTGACTGCAACGAAAAGATGAAGATTATCACCCAGTCCGAACACGTCCATTGTTCGTCCAACCGGTACGCAGAGCAGTTCTCTCAGCTTCGGTACGAACTGGGAATTGACTAACAGTTTTTGGTCGTACGCTTTGCGTGTACGTGAATGAAAGGTCATACGCTTTACGCGTATGTGAATGTAAATGGTACGTAACTAAGTCGTACGTGAATATTATCTGTAGGGAATCCTAAAAGTCGTACGCTCTACGCGTATGTGGAGGATATCATGAGAAAAGGCGCTGTTGTACGCAATACGCTCGAAACGCAAATCAGTCTGGAATGGAATCTGGACGGCGAAGGGCTGTCAACGATTTCGACAGGTCAGGGATTTTTGGATCACATGCTCACCCTGCTGGGGCGGCACTCGAATTCAGACCTGGTTATTAAAGCGACTGGAGATCTGTACGTCGACGCGCACCACACTACCGAAGACGTCGGCATCGCGCTCGGTTCTGCGCTGAAAGAAGCGCTCGGAACGAAAGCCGGGATTCGCCGTTACGGCTGCTTTACTCTCCCGATGGACGAAACGCTTGTAACAGTCGCCGTCGACCTGGGCGGACGTCCGTTTTACGTCAGCAACGCCAAGTTCCCCACTCCGCGAGTCGGCGATTTCGACACGGAACTGGTAGACGATTTCTGGCAGGGATTTTCGACCGCCGCGATGTGCAACCTGCACGTCAAGCTGGAATACGGCCGCAACAGCCACCACATCGCTGAGGCGATTTTCAAGTGCGCCGCCAGAGCGCTGAGAATGGCGTGGGAAATCGACCCGAATCAAAAAGGCGTCCCGACGACAAAAGGCGTTCTGTAACGCTTGTCTCCTTCGGACTTTATCCCTTTGTTTCCGTACCCCGCGCATGTCTAATTTATCGGATACTCTGTTTGACAATCTGCCTTCTGGCGCCGTCGCGATTGGCAACTTCGACGGCGTTCACTTGGGGCATGCACGTCTGATTGAACAGCTCAAAAAGAAAGCTGAACAAGTCGGCGGGCCGTCAATCGTCTTTACGTTCGACCCGCACCCAGCAGCTCTGTTACATCCGGAAAAAGCCCCGCGCCCTCTGACGTGGAAAAACCGAAAGGCTCGGCTGCTGTCGAGTTTGGGCGTCGATATAATTCTGTTCTATCCGACTGATATGCAGCTGCTGAGCATGGACGCCAAAACGTTTTTCGACGAAATTCTCGTAAATCGAATGCGAGTCAAAGCCCTCGTCGAAGGCGACAATTTCGTCTTTGGAAAAGACCGGCTCGGCGACGCCGAACATCTGTCAAAATGGACGAAAGAGCGTGGAGTTGCTCTTGACGTCGTGCCGGGAGTCGAGTACAATGGTCTGCGAGTTTCCAGCTCCCGCGTTCGGTCGACGATTTCCAGCGGAGACGTGGATTCCGCCAACGCGATGCTTATCGCGCCGTATCGGATTCGCGGCATGGTCGTTCACGGCGACGCCCGGGGCAGAACCATCGGGTTCCCCACCGCCAATATCGAAGCGATTGACGTTCTCCTGCCCGGAGAGGGCGCGTACGTCGCCGACGTCTTCCTGGCAAGCGTCAGCGAAGGCGGCAAGCAAACGCGCAAGTTCCGCGCCATGGTTCATATCGGAAAGAACGTTACATTCAATCAGAACCTGCCCCGCGTCGAGGCGCATATTCTCGATTTCAACGAAGACCTGTACGGGAAGGTGATTAAAGTCGATTTCCTACACAGAATCCGCGGCGTAAAACGCTTCGAAACCGTCGACGAGCTGAAAACGGAACTTTCAGCCGACGCTCAAATTGCGCGCGAATGGAAATAGCGTCACAATAAAATAAAATAGACAACAACTTCAAGGAAGAAGAAAATGCCAAGCATTATAATCTTACTAATATTAGCGACAATAGCTGTTGTCGTTATCGGGATAGGATACCCAATCGTAAAGTATCTGGAATATTTAATAGAACAGAAGCGCCAGGGCCAAGACGCTGACGATGGCGAAGAAAGTGATGAAATTTATTCCGGAACTGGCGTTGGAGTTGGAGACTATAAATCCAGAGCCAGCATCATGACTCCAACCGAAATTAAATACTACGATAATCTTTGCGACGCTCTGGATGGCGCCGGTTTAGAAGTGAGCGTCTGGCCGCAGGTCAACGTCTCTGCAATTATCGAAGCGAAGAGCGAAAACAGCAAAGAAAAGGCGCGGGCGTTCAACCGCATTTGCCGAAAGTCGGTCGACTACGTTATTGCTAACAGAGACACTCAAGAGACGCTTGTCTGTATCGAACTGGACGACTACACTCACAACTGGAACAGCCGACAGGAGCGCGACGACTTTATCAACGCAGCCTTCGACGACGTCGGCATTCCCCTGTTTCGAATCAAAGTCGAACGTCATTACGATTTCTACGAGATCATTTCAACAGTAAAACGGATGTTGAAATGAAATTAAAAAGTATGGTTATATAAAGGAGGCATTAGAATGATAAATCTGTTAGCGCAAGAAACTACCAAAGTTGTTATTCCGGAATCGTTAACAAATGCAGTGCATCAGTTGACGATGTGGATTTGTATTGCGGCAGTAACTGTGCCTGTAATCTTACTGTTGCTTCTGATTGCTAAAGGCAAACTGGAAAATATTCTGGAATCTTTCTTGGGAAGGAAAAAATCTGAGTCGGATCAGGTTTCAGGGTCTGATAGAGGGACAGATAACTATAAACGGAAATCTTGCATCTTGACACAGACCGAAAATGACTTTTACGGACAACTTTGCAACGCTCTATATTATGCAGGACTGAGAGTAATCGTTTGGCCGCAAGTAAACGTCTCATCAATTATAGAATCCGTAGGAAGCGATTCGCAGCAACGGATGAAAGCGTTTAACCGCATTTGTCGAAAATCCATCGACTATGTAATCGTTAACCAAAAAACGCGAGAAACGATTCTTTGTATTGAAATGGACGACTATACGCACAACCGGAACAGCCGCAAAGAACGCGACGACTTTATCAATTCCATTTTTAGCAGCGTTGGCATTCCCCTGTTCCGAATCATAGCAGAACCAAATTACAACTTCAACGAGATCGTTTCCACTGTAAAACAAATGATGAAATAGGGCGGAATTTAGCTCTTTATCTAACGTCCCCAATAACGTCAGATAATTATTTGCCGCGTTGCCGTTGAAATGGGTCTAATAATTATTTGCCGCGTTGCCGTTGAAATGGGTCTAAAAAATAGAAATAGCCCAGAAATACCGTATTGAGCGCGAAATTTAAAAATCCGTCTGCGACCGAACATAACGTACAAACTGAATAAGCGTACAGAAATTATTTAGCCTCTATGCGACCGAACATAAGATACAAACCAAATAATTGTACAGTTATTCTAAAGCTACCCTATTATAAATCAAAAATCAAATTCCGTCAATAGCAGTTTCATCAAAAATAAATAAATTGGGAGTTTTTAAATCAATTTCGCGAACGCGAAGGAAAACAAGTATTGATTCATCATTTTTTTGACCGTTGGCGGTAACGAAACCGAAGCCGCGACGCTTGCCAGTAGTCGACAAGCTGCCGAGAAGTATCGGTTCAGATGCTGGAACCATAACCCCGGACTGTGTCAAACCAGTTTTGTCAATCTTGGGAAGAACGCCCACGACCGTATCGCCGATATCGTCATATTTTGAAATTGTCAAATCAAAGTCTGCTTGGTATAATCCTTCTTGCACTCGTTTGATTAAAAGAGAAATTTGCAAACCGTCGCTGAACGTCTGCCAACCCGTCGTTGAAGTATAACCTTCTGTACTAATAGCCTTTTTCTCCAAAGTCAAATCAGTTCCGACATTCATCGTTGCCTGTTTTCCTTCGCTACAGTAAAGAATAGGACGCTGAATAATATGCTGGGTCTTATGCTGCAAATCTGCGTCAATATAACAATTAAACAAATCTTTCAACGACCAGGACTGCTTCAAAATATCTATTCCCGTAGCATCCATTTTCGCTTGCAAGTCTATCAAGTCTGAATTCGAAACACGAATAAAAAAAACTTCGGCAACATAGGAACGAAGGTTTAAACTATCAAAATCTTTGATTGCGGATGCATAAATTTTTAAATTATCCGAAGTATCATAAATAAAAAACTTATTGCCGACATTAAAATATTTAGCTTCTGATTTTTCCCCAATCAATGATACCAACAAGTTTGAAAGCTGCTCTTCTGGAATCGAAGAACGACCAACCAAAACAAACTTTTTTGAAAAATCGGAATCCGACAAATAAAAAATCTGACCATCAAACGAATAGCGAACGCCAAGCTGAACAGCGAGACTGTTTAATAATTCAGCAATACCAATATCTTTATACGTTCCTGAAATCGTCTTATCTCCAAGACCATCAGAGAAACTTACAAAAACCCCATAATCTGAAGCAATATCAACAACCAAATTTTTTAACGGGCAGTCTTGGAAGTAATAGGAATGTTTAATCGGAACAATATCAGGAGTATCAAAATTATAAACCTTGTCCGACGGGGGGACCGTCGACGGGTTCAGCTCCACTTGAGGAGCTTGAAACGATTGGCAACCCGAAATTGACAGTAAGACGATCAAAATTAATGCTCTCAACGACAAACTTTCTTCCCTCATAATTAAACTCATCTCCTTTGAAATAACGCTTCCCATCAATTTTAACATAATCTGGAGTCATGCTTTCAACTTTTGGGAAAACAGGTTTCTTTTTTTGTTCTGAACTTGGCGGAGCGTCAGCAACACGAGACCGATTCAGTTCGTCGCCGCCGGAACGGCGAACAGGCGGCGGAACAATAGCAGTCGAAGCGCTTTTAGTCTGCATCTGTTTTTGTAAAGTGTCCGAAAGATGAAGCGGAAGTTTACAAATAACCTGCCACATAGTATAAACACAAAAAAACAGAACCGCAGCTTTAATAATCAAATGCCACAAATGGCGGCGCAAAAACCAAAAAATGGCGCCCAGTCGCGATAAATGAAGACTGGGGCGGTCTGAAGCCTCTGACGTGTTATGGCTTTTATATAAACCGTAAATTTTTGGATTTAATAAAATATGAAGGGTAGATTCGGGCTTAAACGCTCTACCAACATAATTACCATAAAGGATATTTGCATACTGTTGTTTATATCCAAACGCCTCTTTTACAACATCAATATCAGCAAAAGGAATACCCAAAAAAGGTAGAACGCGACCTTTAATATTTATGACATGATAAGCATCAGCAGCCATATTCAAACAAACTTTATTAATATTGTCTGTATGCTGAGTTAGAAATATCAAATCATGCTGCCGATGGCGATGGGTACTAATATATAATTGAAAATCTTTCAAATAAGCGCCGCCTTCGTCTTTGCTGGACGACAAATAGTGCTGAACTTCATCAATGACAATTAGCGCGCCATTGGGGATAAGATCCCACCAGTCAATTTTCTTAATAGCGCCAGAAACAGTCTTTTCAACAAAAAAGTCTTCATTTAACAAATGAACATATTTAGAAGCGGACACATTCTGACCAATTTTTTCGGAAACGTAGTCATCAAGCGCATCTAAATTTAAAGGTAAATTGGTATAAATTTTTCGTGGATGAACAACACCTTCTTTTAATTCAGAACGACAATAATCTTCTAAATACTCAGCAATACGCAATACGGCATAATAACTTTTTCCAGCGCCAGGCTTGCCAAAAATAACCGATAAACTCATTTTTAAGCTCCAATTGTAGGTATCCAGCTTTTAACCAATTTGTAAACAGTCCAGCAAAGCAAAAAATATAAATAAACGCCAAAAGGCGCAATAAGAACGCTAATATCAACAAAATTTTTTAACCAAGTAATACCGTAAGCGCCATAAGTTACAAAAGTAGAAGTAAAAGACGTAAATTGATTGAAATTTGCAAACCGTTCAAAAACTCCATTGCCAAACATTGCAGTTATGCAAGACAATGTGTTTACACATATTTTATCCAAAGCCCAAGCATAAAACATTAAAATGGATCCAGCTATCATTAAAAAAAAGTCAAGAATCCAAAAAACAATAGTAGCTAACAAACCCCATAAAAAATTTACAATTGATATAATACCGATATATATGGGACTTAAAAGGAAGTCTAAAAAATCAATAAGAGTTTGAAATATTGAAGTCATTATCCTTGTGAAATTTTAGCTAAAACCAAGTAAATACTTTCTAACCAGGCCGCAATTCTAAGAAAAAAAGTCAAAATAGCCTTAAAATCGATGCCTGTCATCCAAATTGTATCAAGGTTATTGCCAGAGGCGCCATATAAACCCGCAAAAGCCTTCCAATTAATATCAAAAGACCACGATCCATTACCAAAATAGTCTGTAACAGAAGTTGTCAAAAGTTTGTCTGCAGGATTTTGAATATTAGCCCGGCCTCCAGTAAGCCCAGGCATGAAATGCTGAGTTAAAGGCTGATCTGTCGTTGTATCAATATGAACACCGCCATAAAGTGCGCGCGAAAAATCATGCCGAAGAGAACTCCATTTAAACTTCGGAACCTTTAAAATTAAACTTTTAGTTCCAGATAAAGAACCAAAATAACCATCGGCGCCTTGAGCCGAAAGCGAACCGGACCAGATTGTAATAGAATCATAACCGTCAATATAAGTAGTCGAATAAGTTGCCGGGGGATTATAAGAATCAAGCCCCGACATAGTACTATCTAACCCAACGCTATCATGACCAGGCAAAGCATCGGAATTCCAATATGGATCGCCATTAATACCCAGGTTTGTTATTTCAACAGACCCGGAAACAGTCATTTCATCAGGAAAATTGACAGTTACATCTTGATTATCCTGAGCACGCGCAAAAGACGCAAGCAGCCAAAGCAAAAAAGCGCTAATCCCTAAAAACCGCAGAATAAAGCGTAAAACCCGCATGAATCAAAACTCCAACTGTTAAACAAACCAAATAAAACTCAAAATTCGAAAGGAAATGTTCAACCACCTGAAACTGTTCACTACTCATCATCTTTAAAATAATCCCAATTTTCTAAACTTGTAAGGTCTTCAGCGTCTCTTTCTAATTGTCTTTCTTCTCTTTCGCGTTCTCTTTCTTCTTCTCTCCATCGTTTTAATTCTTCGCGACGCTTAAAATAATTTTCTTTTCGTCTTTCTTCTTTCGCCGTTTGTTCTAACTGATCCAAAAAAGGGAATAAATAAAACTCTAAAACCAAATAAACCGCAAGAAAACCTTGAATTGTCCAATAATTCTTTTTAATAATAGGCTCAAAAGCCTTGACCAAATCAACCTTGAATTCCGGCGCCGGTTTTACTTTTAATTCCTCTCTTGGAGCCTCCGCAGCGTAAACAGGAGGACAAAACAAAAAGAGGAACAACAGCAAACGAAAAAACAAATTCATAAAAAAGACGGGGACAAAGTCCCCGCCCTCCAACCTGCAAAAGGAGTATAGTATAAATTATCGTCCAGTGCTGCGGATTTTACGCCAAACGAACTGAACGACCCAAACGCCAGCAACAAGCCCCAAAATACCAACGATGGCAGGAGCAACGAGACCAGCAAGAGAACTAATCAAATCGGTAAACGAAATACCCGACAGTTCTTCAGGAATGGTAACAGTAGAGCCAGAAGCGGATTCGCCCTCAGCAAAAGCAGTAAGAGCGCTGAAACCGACAAGCGGCAAGGCAAGCAAAAAATTCTTAATCTTTGTCATAACTATTATTAAAACTTTTAAAAAAACCAATGGTATATCGTGCATATGTTCCCAGCATATACGCCACGATAAACCCAACAAAAATGAAAGAAATTATTACGCTAGCATACATTTTATATTTCCTCCAAAAAAAATATCGGCACAAAACGCCCCTACTTTAGTTTTTTCACAAAATTGTTATAATTACCGTACACTTATTACAAAGGAGTCAAAATGTTAAATTACCTAATCGCCCAAACTACAAAAACAGAAGTTCCAATTCCGCAGCCGTTACAAGACGCCATGCATCAATTAACAGTATGGATCTTTATCGGAATAATTGTAATCCCTATTCTCATTCTTTTGGGATTGATTATTAAAAGCAAAATCGAACAAGGTTTAGACAAACTTTTAGACAAAATTCTAAAAAAGAAAACCCCGGACAAAAAATAAAGGCTTCCAAGCCAGCGAGCATAGCCCGCCTATTGTCTGGAAATAGCAGCATGAGGCGGGGGGGTAAACTCCCCCCACACCCCCCCAGCAAGGAGGGGAAAGAACGCAACATCCACGCACGTTCCAAAATAAATTTGTCGCAGGCGGCGCAACAGCGGACGCCGCCAGCTCCACCAGCGTTGGCAAGTCGGGGGGATAGTCCCCCCGCCCCCCTTATACTTGTAAAAATCGCGATAAAAGAACAACAAAAGCGACAGCAGCGCAAATCGGGACTTGAGCGTTTCCCAGGGCGCGAAGTTTATTTGCGCGATTTTTACAATTTAAAACGATTCGCGGAATACTTAGTTCTGACTCGTCAAACTGTCCAAATCGGTCCAGCCAATGGGAAAACCCATCAGCCACTCGACCCAGGACGGGTTCAGAATCCCGCCATTGCCCGCACACATTGACTTTTTTTCTTGTTCCGTCAAATGTTCCAGCCGTGCAATATGTTTCCTCGCTCCCGAACACCCCGGAAGACCATTTGTAACGGGGGTTGGATAAAGAGCAACAAAATTCTTTAAATCCAGGGAACGGCGTTTTAGTTGCGATGAACTGATAGAGTTTTTGGCAGTATTGCAAGTTGGAGTCGGAAACCGCGAGACCCCAAAATCGGCGCCGTAAATGTGGCGCGCCGACGGCAGCAGCTGAAACAACTCCCCACGTAAAAGCATACCCCAAGGCGGCAAAGTCTGTAAGGATATCGGAAAGCCCGCGCCGAACAAGTTCGGGGGAGTTCTCCAAGAACACAAATCCAGGTCGAATCTCGCGAACGACACGTGAGAAATCTTTCCATAATCCGCTTTTTTCGCCACACAAACCCACGCCTTTTCCGGCGATGCTGACATCTTGACACGGGAAACCGCCACAGATAACAAGGGAATTCCGGACTGAACGTAATCTTTCGACAAAGTCAGAAGTTTTAGGATTGGACGCGGAGAAAGTTCGGACATCGTCCCAGATGGGAAACCAGGGCAAACATCGGGCAGCCTGTCTTGACAGCAAAACTTTTTGACAGAAAGAGTCATTTTTAACGGCTCCGACTGGACGGAAGCCCAGGGCGACATCGGCGAGGATGCCGCCCCCAATTCCTGCGAAAAGGTGAAAGGAATAAAATGCCACAACTTAACCTTTCCTCCTAACACGTTCAAGACTGCGAAGAAACTTTGGCTCGAACAACAGGTGCACGAGTAACGCAGAGTCGAAACAAGGCTTTTTCTTGCTCCTGTAAGACATCAGCAGCAGAGAAAACCAAATCAACATCGCCACCCGTAGAAATGCACGAAGCTGGAAAATCTGGATTCTGCAAAGGGCACATAATACAATTATCATAATACCAACCAGCCTGCCGAATAGTCCAGATTATCAATTCAACAGTTTTTTTATCAGGAATACCAATAACACAAGCATAAAAGCCCGGATTTTTGGACTTGTAAACTTCGCCAATTTCGAAACTATTCATTTATTAAATCCTCCGTAGGAAAATTAAAACGCTGAACCAAACATTCAGAAGGGAGATCATCCCACTTAAAGCCCGGCGTTGTATAAAAAACATCTTCGCGCAACTTTTGACGCAATTCTTCTTCACGCTGGCGCAGTTCATCCATTTTGATTTTTAAATCAGGGACGAGGGACACCGGAACGCGAATAAGAACTGTCGGCTCGCCGAAGGGTCCAGCATAAGACGGACGCCCGGTTCGGTTATCGCGAACCAAGCGACCATCAACCCAAATATGCCGAAGCCCCATAATATAAACAACGTCTGAATGTCTCATCATTCTTTCAACTTCAATCTCTTGACCTCCAAAAGATGAAGCTTGTACGACGAAACTTCTTTACCGTCAGCGCCGCGGAAGGCGACAGGCTCCGCTGTTCCTTGAACCTGAATGAACTGAGCCGTAGTTAAACCAGCACAAAGCGAAGAAGAAAAGCCGCTGAACGTCAACGACGTTCCGAACAAGTCGACGTCCAAAGCCCAGGACTCGACACCGTCGCGACGTTTATACTGACGCGGTTCAGACTTAACGCGGCACGTTCCGGCGAAGGAAACGCCAACCGCCAGTTCAGAAGCGGAAACGTCATGCCAGTCAGAACAGCCCGGATAATCTACCGCCATTGCCGAAAGTCGGAACCCGCCGGAGCGATCCTTAACAATCTGACCGAAAACGCGAACATCGGCAGAACCAGCGAAGGGCAACAAAGCATTAAAAGTCGCCTCATCAAGAAAAACGGTTACCGAACCGCCCCAGAATTCAACCGTAGCGGCAAACCGTTCGCCCAGGTCCCCGTTAAACTTGTAGACACGCGCAAGCGCGCCAGCAACCGAGAAAGTCAATTTTCCTGCATTACTCATATTAAATCAAATCCTCCAAATAATAACCATCGGCGGAAAGTTCAAGAGCCGCCGAAACTCTTTTATCATCTATCTTCTTGAACAAAGGATAAAACAAATCAAAAACAGCATCCGAAATCTCCTTTATTGGTTCTTTAGAACGCTGGAGCAGGGCGCACGCCTTGGCAATGCACCCGGAAGCCATAGAAACAAGCTTTTCAACTTTGCAAACCGCCGACTTGACCGAACAGACGACAGGAAGGGAATATTCAGAACTGAAAACACGTCTGAAAGCCTCCTGAACCATTTTCCAGCAAGCTGCACTTGGAATCTCATTCTCAGAACCCCGGACTTTTTTGCGCGACAGAATCCGAAACCAACACGAAGAAAATTTTTCAACGAGCGCGCCACACTGCGTCAGCAAATCAGAAAATTTATTAATGCCATAATAGCGCAATGCCTCACGACGGAACCGAAATTCAACACGCGTCAGAACCTTCGGTAACTCTCCACCAAAGCGAGAGCAGAACCATTTATAATAAACAGCATCTTTCGTTACCACTTCCGCCAGCTTGTCATAAATGCACAATTCGACGCGAGAACTTTTTAAAGTCAAAGATTCAACTTTTGACGTCGTCAAGTCAGCATAAATCGCAAGCTTGCCACGACAACGAGTAATATAATGATCATTCTGCATAGCGGAAAGGAAATCAAATACCGAATAATCAGATGTCATTACCATTAAATCAGCACGGCTGACAATTTCCCTATAAACATTGACGCCAGCAAAATTAAGGACTTTGACAATAAATGAATAAACATCTTGAATAGAAGCCCGAAGCAGCGGAACAGCGCCAATAACAACGCGAACAGCCGGTACATCTTGGTTCGGGGAACGATGAAAAAGGAAAGTTATACCATGATAATAAAACTGGTACGAATAAGTTAAATGACCGACGCGCGCGCCGGAAGGAGAAATTTTAATTGGGATACCGAACAAGTCCGTAAAAGCAGCCAACTCATCGCCGGACCGGATTTTCTCGCGCAAATCATCGAAGGATTTAAACCAATTCAAAACGCACGGTTCAAACTCCCCATAAAAAGCCAATTCAACGCCACCGTCAAAACCTCCTTGGTACTTTAGTAAGCGCCTGTTAGCACTTGGCGCAATCTTCTGCACGCAGCGTCGAACGTAACAACTGCGTTCGGCGTCGCGCGCGCCATCCGGCGCATCGCTGACGCCGTCCGCTGACGGTTCAGGCGACAATGCAAGTTTGCCAATGCGGCAAACGTCCAACGCCAAATCAATAGAAAACGGATTTTGGACAGTGTCCAAAATTTGATAATTTGAACAATTACTCATAACAGACTATTAAAAAGGTTTATAATCAACGAAATTGTCGCGATAGTCGCTAAGCATAAAAGGCTTACAACGCTCGGTAGCAAAAAAAGTAATAGGGACTCTTTGAAGAATAGTTTCAACAAATTCACAACCGGAAATTGCCGCAACTTGAACATCTAAAATAACCTTGTGATAAGGCACAAAAGCAGGATTGTCAGTAACTGCACGAAGAATATAAATCGTACATTCCATAAAATTAGTTGTACGATCCCCAGCATGAAGAACACAGCCACCTAAAGCAGCAGAATAATAATTATTACCAGGAATAAAAAAATGAACGCGACCGAACATAATATACAAAGTGAATAATTGTACAATAATTATTTTCAGCCCAACGCGACCGAACATAACGTACATTATCGGACGTTGGAGACGCCTTTGGAGTGCGACGGCTTGACGTCGCTTTCATTACTGGCATGCTGTGAACTTCAATACTCTCTATTCGTGCAAATTTGCCATTGATAATTTTCTCTGGTACTGTTTAATTTTCTTTCTCAGCCAACATCCTTTCTGGATCGCGATCATATCCGCCTATCTATTTTTATCTATAACGAACACTTAGATCACAAAACATTATTCGACGCTCGTTTTATCTCATCTACTTTCTCCCTTTTTGATCTATCGACCTATCCGTTTCTACTTCATCATTTCTAACTTTGCCTGCACGAATACTCTTCCATAGTCCCCTGCTCTTTCTGTATATCGTCAATATTCTCTACCGCTCCGCTTCAGTACAAACGTTCGTCGTTCTAACGCGATTTGTACGATCTACATTTCTGGTTTTCCTCAACTCATCATAAAAGCGACGTCAAGCCGTCGCATTCCATATCTAACCTTAAAATTCGCTAGATTACTCAGATTGTACGTATTTCGTAGATTAAATTTAAAATATTCTTAATATTTCGCCTTTTCCGGTTCTAATAATTATTCTCATTATTTTATTTTTAATATTTATAAGAATTCTTCCGAAATTGCTCTTGATTTTTTTTCTAAAATTTGCGAAAAGCTTTTATTCGTTAAATCAATTTAAATCGTAATAACCGCTTCAATTATGAGTTCCCTTATAACCAATACTGAAGTTAAGACGTTTCGCGCCGCGAATATGCAGGAAGCTATTCGCATGGTTCGGGACGCGTTCGGTCCTGATGCAGCGGTTATATCGGCAAAACAAGTCAAAACGCGCCGATTCTTCGGGCTTCTGCAGGGTGAGCCGCAGGTGGAAATTATTGCCATGCCTGGCAGATTCGTCCAGAGTCGGCTGAATTCTCCCGCACCCTCCCCTGCTCCGTCGTCCAATTTTGTCAATCCTCGTCAGGCTCAGCTTAACGACGCGGTTTTCTCCGCCACGGTTGGCATGAACGACGTCCGCCAGGCGGCAAACGAGTTCGGACAGTCTCCGTGGGACTCCGTCATGCAGGGATTTCAGCAGCACGAAATCTTCGGTTCCGTTCAAATGACGTCCGCGTTGTACAAAGCGTATACGAGTTTAATCGACGCCGACATTTCTGAGCTGATTGCCCGGGAACTCATTTGCGCTGTTACGCCTCAGCTTCGCGGCGAGCAGCTGAACGACTACCAGATTATTCGTCAGGCGTTGATTGCTGAAACGACTCGCCGAATTCCGGTTTCCGGCGCCATTCGACCGCGTCACACTGGGTACGTGGTCGCGCTGGTCGGACCGACCGGTGTCGGCAAAACGACGACCATTGCCAAGCTGGCGGCGCATTACTCCTTGAAAGAGCGTCTGCGCGTCGGCTTGATTACGGTTGACACCTACAGAATCGCGGCTGTCGAGCAGCTGAGGGCGTACGCGAACATCATCGACTTGCCGATGCTGGCGGTTCGATCCGTTCCGGAAATGATTCAGGCGGTCAGCCGACTCCGCAATCTGGACTTGATTCTCATGGACACAGCAGGGCGCGGAACGAAAGAAGACGACAAAATTCACGATTTGAAAACGTACCTCGACGCGGCGTCCGTTGACGAAGTTCATTTGACTCTCTCCGGGTCGTCGGCGGCTCGTTCCTTATGCCGGGCGGCGGAGACGTTTTCGATTCTCAACCTGTCCTCGCTCGTTTTAACGAAGCTGGACGAAGCGGTTGGACTGGGAAATCTGCTGTCGCTGCTGCGATGGCGGCGTCTGCCGCTGTCGTACGTGACAGACGGGCAGAGCGTTCCGGAGGACTTTCAGGTCGCCAATGCGGCGCATCTGGCTCGCTTGGCGTTAGGAGAAAAGGATTAAAACGCGCCTTCAGCGTTTGTTACATAAATCACAACTTACCACTCGCAACTATTATAATTTGATTTCATTTTGGAGTTTAATATGACAGCAGGAAATTCGGAAGCCGTTCGTAAACTTTGGGTCGAATACAAGAAAAATCCGACGCCGGCGCTGCGAAATCGTTTGATGGAAATTTACATGCCGATCGTCAAGCACAACGCAGAGCGGATTCGAACCCGTTTGCCTGGCAACGTAGAACTGGACGATCTGCTTCAGGTTGGCGCGATTGGCTTGATGGACGCGATTAACGGATTCGACATTGACCGCGGCGTCAAGTTCGAGACGTTCTGTTCCGCCCGGGTTTGCGGCGCGATTCTCGACGGCTTGCGAAGCATGGACTGGGTTCCGCGCCAGGTTCGCACCAACGCCACCAAAATGAAGGAAAAGATTCGCGAGATGGAAGGCGTCCTGGGCCGCATGCCGCTGGACACGGAAATCGCCGAGGAACTCGGCATGCCGCTGGAAGAAGTTCAGCGCATTATTCGCGACACCCAGATGACGACGCTCACCAGCCTGGATAAACGCTGGGATCAGGCGAACGACTCGTCGCGCAACATTCGGGAAATTG
Source organism: Thermoguttaceae bacterium (assembly GCA_017447745.1). Taxonomy (GTDB): domain Bacteria; phylum Planctomycetota; class Planctomycetia; order Pirellulales; family Thermoguttaceae; genus RUG11551. Next base: position 308 of record JAFSMW010000195.1, on the reverse strand, counting down.
ACGTCCTGGTCGACAAACGTTCCGAAGACCCCGGCAAGAAGCTCCAGAATTCTGAACTCATTCGCGTTGTTACAAAAGGGCTTTCACAGAGCGAACGACTGATTATCATTCTGTACTATTACGAAAACCTGACCATGCGAGAAATCGGCTTGACGCTCAACCTGTCGGAAAGCCGCGTCAGTCAGATGCACACGTCGATCATGCGCCGCTTGCAAGACCAGCTGGCGAACCGCAAATCGGAACTGGCGGCAAACTGATATTTTATGCTATTTCTCCCCTCACTAAAGTTTTTTGGAAAGGGGAGTTTG
>JAFSMW010000194.1 GCA_017447745.1 Thermoguttaceae bacterium | reverse complement strand
TGTACTTCATTCCGATTTATATTGTAACGTTCGTAGTCGGAATTCTGTGGGAAGTCGTGTTTGCGATCTTCCGAAAAGAGATTGTCAACGAGGGCTTTTTCGTAACAGCCATGCTTTTCCCGCTGACGCTTCCCGCTACGATTCCGCTTTGGATTGTCGCCGTTTCGATTTCCTTCGGCGTCGTGATTGGAAAAGAAGTCTTTGGCGGAACGGGCAGAAACATCCTCAACCCGGCTCTGGTCGCTCGAGCGTTTATCTTCTTTGCCTTCGCCGGCACGATTACCGGAGACAGCATCTGGGTTCCGGTTGACGGCACGACAATGGCAACGCCTCTTGCCGCGGCAACTCAGCAGGGCATGGACGGCATCTCCGCCGTCGCCGCCAGCCAAAACCTGACGGACATGCAATACTGGTTCGACTGCTTCGCCGGATTCATTCCCGGTTCGATGGGCGAAACCAGTACGCTGTGCTGCTTAATCGGCGCGGCGATGCTGATCTTCACCGGCATCGGCTCCTGGCGAGTCATGCTTTCCATGTGCGTTGGAACTGGCGCGCTTGCCGTGTTTACGTACTTCATGTACGCCATTGGCTACACGACCAATCCCGCCTGGGGCATTTACCCGCACTGGCATTTTGTGATGGGCGGCTTCGCTCTGGGCTGCGCCTTTATGGCGACTGACCCTGTTACAGGAGCGTTGACGCGAGGCGGTCAGTACGTTTACGGATTCCTTATCGGCGCGCTGGTTATTGTCGTTCGCGCAATGAACCCGGCGTATCCTGAAGGCGTCATGCTTGCCATTCTGTTTGGAAACCTCTGCGCCCCGATGATTGACTACTTCTTCGTCCAGGCCAACATTAAACGGAGGGCTTTGCGAAATGTCTAATAACAGCTTACTTAAAACATTTATCGTCGCAATCGGAGTTTGCGCCGTTTGTGCGACGCTGGTCTCAACGGCAAACGTCGTTCTCAGACCCATAATTGAACAGAATAAACTCGACTTCAAACGCGGCAACATCGTCTTGGCGGCAGGTCTGGTTGAACCCGGATACAAAGCCAGCGACATCGCCCCGGCGTTTGAAAAGATTGACCCGCAAGTCTACGATTTGCTCAAAGACGAGTTTGTAACAAACGCAGACAAATTCAATCCGGCGACGTTCGACGAACGACTGATGATGAATCAGGACGGCTATACGCTCGTTCCGGAAGGAGAAGTCAAACCCGGCGTCCCGACCGTGCCGCGTTACGTTACAATTTATCTGGTTAAAGATAAAGACGGCAATCTGGAAAGAGTCGTTCTGCCGTTTTTCGGTAAAGGACTTTGGTCGACCATGTACGGGTTTATCGCCCTCAATAACGACTTTACCACCGTTGAACGTCTGCTGTACTACGATCAGCTCGAAACCGCCGGTTTGGGCGGCGAAGTTGAAAACCCGATTTGGGCGGACAAATGGATCGGAAAGAAAGCCTACGACGAATCCGGCAAAGCGGAGCTGAAAGTCATTAAGGGAACCGTTGACCCTAGCGACAAAAACGCTGCGTATAAAGTCGACGGCATCTCCGGCGCGACTCTGACCTGCAAGGGCGTCAACAACCAGATCGGTTACTGGCTCAACGAATACCGCGGTCTTCTGGCTCAGCTTAAAGCCGGTCAGATTCCCCCGGAAAGCAAAACCGTTTGCGCTCAAGCAACCCCCTCAACTGACGACAATTCGAAAGGAGGCGCAAAATAATGGCGACTGCAAAAGAATATAAAGAAGCGTTTCTCAGTCCGCTGTTCGCAACCAACCCGATTGCCATTAGCGTACTGGGCATCTGTTCCGCCTTGGCGGTTACAACAAAAATGGATACGGCGTTAACCATGACAATCGCCGTTACAGCTGTTCTGGCGTGTTCTAACTTCGCCGTCAGTTTGATTCGCAACCATATCCTGTCGAGCATCCGTATGATTGTACAGATGGTTATCATCGCGGCTATGGTTATGATTGTCGACCTCGTGTTACAGGCGTTCGCGTTCAAACTGTCCAAGAGTCTGTCCGTATTCGTCAGCCTTATTATTACCAACTGCATTATCATGGGCCGCGCTGAAGCGTTCGCCATGAAGAACCCGCCTGTTCTGAGCATTGTCGACGGCTTGGGCAACGGGTTCGGATACGGTCTGATTCTGATGATCGTTTCGTTCTTCCGGGAATTCTTCGGTTCCGGAACGATTTTCGGATTTGAAGTTCTCAAGACGGTCAACAACGGCGGCTGGTATATGCCCAACGGCTTGATGATTCTGGCGCCCAGCGCGTTCTTTATCATCGGTCTGCTGATTTGGCTGTTTAAAACCATCAACCCAAGACTGCAGGAGGGAGACAAATAAACTCTTGGCAACGGCTTCGGGATTCCGAAAACCGTTTGAGAGTTTATCTCAAAGATTATGGAATTTTACATTACAGAATTCATTCGCAACGTCTTTGTCCAGAACCTTGCTCTGTCCCTGTTTTTGGGAATGTGTACGTTCCTGGCGGTTTCACAAAACGTTAAAACCGCATTGGGATTGGGCATTGCTGTAACGTTCGTTATGGCAATTACCGTTCCGGTCAACTACGCGATTTATCATTATATTCTCGTCCCGAACGGGGTGGAATATTTGACGTTGATTTCGTTTATTGGCGTTATTGCCGCTATTGTCCAGATTTTGGAAATGTTCCTCGACCGATACGTTCCCAGCCTGTACAACGCGCTGGGAATCTTCCTTCCGTTGATTACCGTCAACTGCGCCATTCTGGCGGGAAGTTTGTTCATGGTCGAACGCAGCATGGACTTCGGACAGTCAATCCGTTACGGATTTGAATCCGGTCTGGGCTGGGCGATTTCCATCAGCCTGCTGGCAGCGATTCGCGAACGCATGCAGTACAGCGACGTCCCGAAAGGACTGCGCGGC
>JAFSMW010000193.1 GCA_017447745.1 Thermoguttaceae bacterium | reverse complement strand
GTACAAGGACTTCCAGCTTGCCAGAGCCGGGTCAGTCTGGGACGTCCCGTCTGTCAGGTTGGAAATGACGCCGTTTTCAACGACCGCGTCGACGATGAGGTTGTCGGCGATGCGCTCAATTTGCTCGGCGGAGACGTCTCCTTCGACCAGAAAACCGCGCGCAGAGGCGACGTTGGTTTGAATATTAAGACCCACAGCGGCGATATCCGCTTTGACTTCTTCCGCTTGCGTGTCGGCAAACGGCTTTTTCGGCGTAATGGTAATTTCCCAGAGCATTTAAGTGTAGCAGTTAGGTTGTTAGTTGCGAGTTGCGAGTTGCGAGTTGCGAGTTGCGAGAAGAATTTGTTGAGCGCTTGCGTTTTCTCGCTACTCGCTACTCGTTTCTCGCAACTACTATATATTATTCCAGAAAATCGCCTTTTTACAAGGGGAGGGAGCGGGAGAATTAAGAATTCGTAATTCCGCTCTCGTTGGTCGCTTGCGGCGGCAGCCTCCAAAAATCTCTTTCGCAGAATTGCCCGCCCGACCCACTGGATCGCGGCTGTATCAGCCGCCAAAGGAAATTTTACCACAAAGAACACAAAGAACACAAAGAAATGGAAGGCGATAATGAAGTGAAATATTAGGCGAGCCACGGGTGTTAACCCGTGGGTGTGAGCGGAGCGAACTTCGCCAACGGCGAACCGAAACGTTTGAACTGTGCATAACAAAACGACGCCAGCCGAAAACCTCCCTTGGATGTAGCCCGCCCCCGGGCTACAACTTGACGGCGAAAGCCGTCAAGAAAAAGCCAAAGCCTCAAAAAATCTTGAGAACGTGGAAAGCCCGCCTGTACAACCGGCGCTCGGCAGTCCCCTGCCGCTCTCTGCCCTGCCGAACGACTGCGACGCAGCCGAAAACGCTCCTGGGTCGCGGACGAAGTCCGCCGAAGAAAGCCCCACGCAAAGTTCGCAAAGTTCGCAAAGTTATTTGTTGGTGAATGCTTTGCGGCGGCAGCCTCCGGAAATCTCCTGAACGTGGAAAGCCCCTCCGCCCCGCTGGATCGCGGCTGTTTCAGCCGCCGAAGAAAAAATAATTAATACTTGCTATCCGAAGAATTGGTGTTCGATTTGTTTGATTGATTATTCCCGTATTTTAAGATAGCAAATATTCTAATACAAAACCGCGAAACAGAAAACGCTCTGCTTCGCGGCGTGAGTGAGTTACTCAATAGAGTAAAAAGAAACGGTAGAAATTCTACTCGCTTTTTCTAATGTCGTAGCAAGTTCAACGATTATTTTAACAAACGGTTATCGGCGATATACTGAATAAATGAACTGATCATTTCCCTTGTACGTTCTTCAATATCCTTCTCCAAGAAGTCGTCTTTCTTTGCCAAATCAAGCAAATCTTCAATAACAGTTTTGGGGCACTTTCGATTTTCTCCTTTATAAAACGGTTTCTTTTTGGGAAATTCAAAATTTGTAACTTTGTGATTGATTTTGGGTTCTAACAAAGATTTATTACCAAGTGCCTCAAGATTCTCATCTTTCTCTAATTGAACTGAACTATTTTTAGCAAAAATATGTTCAATATCGAATTTGGTATCCAAAGAAGGAATTTTTTCCTGACTTTGATTTCTCATTGCCCACCAAGCCAACATTGCTTTAGTTATTGGACGGTTATTTGTAAATTCAAATCGCTCAAAAGCACTTCGAATGTTTTGGTCGCCAGATTGCTCAAATAAATAACTTGAAAAAGTAACAGGTTCATTTTCTACAATGTTGATCATTTCAGCATAAATTGGAGTTCGAAGCATATTAACGCCAACTGATCGAACAACAGTAAATCCCCAAATAAAAGCAATGCATTTATCCAAGAACTGGTTAAACCTCTCGTTATCTAAATTGTTTTTGTCGTCACGATTCTGAAGAAAATATACGGAAACAAAATAGTACCACATACTATTAGGAGCATAATTCAGCACAAACAAATTCCGTAATACTCTGTCGTTGCTTGAAAAATATTCCTCATCCTGAGTTGCAACCTTTTCCCAAAAAGAAACAAGGTCTTCGAGATTTTTAAGCGTTTCCTCGGTTTGGAATAATTCGTAGTCGCCTTTTTCATAAAATTTCCGAAGCCCTTCAGTTGTTGACAGCTTTGTACCGCGTTTAGCTCTTTGAAAATACATATATCTGGCAAAAAGCTCATCCATAGGATTACCAGACGTTTTAAAATACTTTTTGGTCTTTTCTTCCAAATTCTTCCATCTTTTAATAAAATCTTCTTTTTTACCAATTCCAGAATAAAACTTATAGAGTTGGGCTTTAAATATATCTGAATCAGAAAGCGGCAATCCTCTATCATTCAAGGTTGAAAAAATACGCAATGCAGCATCCTGATTTCCGGCTCTAATTTGCAAAAGAAAACAATTATCCATCAATCTTTCTGATACATCAGCTGAATATCCGGCGTACTCTTTCTCATAATCATCTATACGTTGTTGGAAAAATCTATAATTCTTAGCATACTGGCTATTCATGCTACTGTCAGCATAGCCGGTTGTCAAAATTCTGACAAAATCTTCCCATTCATCATCAGTAGCAACATTAGAATGAATCTTTAATCTTGCAGTATTGATATTCTCATCAGTTTTTTTAACTTTCCATAGACAATATTCAATTTGTTCTCTGATCTTGCGCGAAGATGTATCTTCTTTTTTCCCAAGTTTTACATGAAATGCTCGCAACAACAGCATCAATGTAGTTAACCTTTGTTGACCATCTATAATTTCTTGTTGACCGTCATCATTATAGAAAAAAACAATAGGCCCCAAAAAATACTCGTCATTATCAGAGAAGTTGTCTTTGTTGTTGCCACCTGGGATTGTAAAATTAATAATATCGTCCCAAAGCGTTCCACATTCATCATCGCCCCAAGCATACGGACGTTGATAGTCTGGGATTAATATATTCGTTTTAACATCACTGAACAATGTATAAACAGATCTATCTTCACATGAAAGGGACGACATAACTAACTCCTTTACAAAATGGGTAAGTCTTATAGGGAAAAACCATATTCCTAAACAATCAATATTCTATTCTACAGTTTTAATTTTACAAGTAGGGGTAGATCTGTTTTTTCAAAAAAATCTGTAACAATCAATTCTCGGAGTGATGATCGTCAATGAAAAGCTTCGGCGGGCGAAGACGCCCGCGAACCAGAGGGACGAGTGGGCTTTTCACGTTCTTAAGATTTTTGGAGGCTTCCGCCGCAAGCGTATTACCAATTGATACTTTGCGAACTTCGCGAACTTTGCGTGAGGCTTCTTCGGCGGCTGAGACAGCTGCGATCCAGCGGGGCGGAGCGGTTGTTCTGCGAAAGAGGTTTTTCGTTATACCAGCAATGCGGCAGGGGACTGCCGCGTGCCGGGGGTTCGAGCTGGCAATTCTGCGAAATAGATTATTCTTGTACCGACAAAGTAGCCCGGGGACGGGCTACATCCAAGGGAGGTTTTCGGCTGCGTCGTTTTGTTATGCACAGTTCTCAACGTTTCGGTTCGCCGTTGGCGAATGCGTAATTACGTTCGCTTCGCGAACTCCGTTACCGCCTTCCATTTCTTTGCGCCCTTTGTGTTCTTTGCGGCTTAAAATTCTTCGGCGGGAGAAGACGCCCGCGAACCGGGCTGAACAGAGATTTTCAGCGGGGCAATGTTCCATTGGCAGGCGAGGACGCCTGCGGTCGACGAGGACGTCGACCCTCCGAAACGTAAGCGTTCGCCGATTGTTACTTCGCGGACATCCTCCGCACCTCCGCGTCTCCGCGTGAGATTTTTCCGGGCTCTCACACCCACGGGTTAACACCCGTGGCTCGCCTAAGCGTAATTCCGTTCGCTTCGCGAACTCCATTACCGCCTTTCATTTTGACCCATGCTCTTTAAGCCAATCGGCGATGTTCTGCAAGCCGTTTTCTTTAGCGAATTGCAAGGGCGTCTTTCCTTCTTCGTCTTTTGCGTTGACATCCGCGCCGTGGTCCACAAGCCATTGGGTCAGTTTCAGATCTCCGGATAGAACCGCAAGATGTAAAATCGTCCAGCCGTCTTTGTCTTGGACGTTGATATTCGCCCCATGTTCGACCAGGCATTGAACCTGTTTGGGGTCTGGACCGAGGTAGTAAAAGCGGTCGGACAGCAAGACGGGTCTGCCGTTTTTGTCTTTGGCGTTGACGTCCAGCCCCTGTTTGAGCAGCCATTGAACCAGTTCCAGATTGCCGCTTTCGACGGCGTCGTGTAACACTGTTCTGTCGTTTTTGTCCTTCGCTTTGACGTCGGCGCTGCGACCAGCCAGCCACTGAACCAGTACCAGATTTCCGCTTTGAGCGGCGAAATGCAAGACGGTTTTTGCGTCGTCGTTTTTGGCGTTGACGTCTGCGCCGCGCTCGACCAGCCGTTGAACCAGCTTCAAACATCCGCTTTCGGCGGCGACATGCAAGGGCGACGCTCCCCATTTGTCTTTGGCGTTGACGTCCAGCCCCTGATCCGTCAGCCAGTCAACCAGTTTCAGAATTTTGTCTTCTTCGGAAGGGTAATGCAGCGATAAATCGACGGCGTAATGCAAGACGGTCTGCCCGATAACGTCTTTTGCTTTTAAATCCGCTCCCTGCGCTGTCAGCCATTGAATCAATTCCAGCTTATCGAAATCCATGGCGTAAAGCAAGGGCGTCCTTCCCTCGTTGTCTTTCGCGTTGACGTCCGCGCCGCGTTGAGCCAGCAACTGAGCGAGTTTCAGATCTCCCCGATGCGCGGCTAAATGCAGAGGCGCTCTTCCCAACTCGTTTTTGGCGTTGACGTCCGCGCCTCTATCGAGCAGTTTTTTGACTTCGTCCAAAGACCCGTTCTCGACGGCGGAAAGAAGAGCGCTGTTTTGACGGTCTTGACTTGCTGTTTGACCGTCAGAATTCTCTGCTCCATAGCAGACGCCGACAGCGCTTGCCAAAAGAAGCAGAACAACGCTCAAAACAAAACGACGATTTATCATAGAACGTCCTTGGGATTGTTAAACGAATATAACTGGAAAACTTACGTGATATTATAATCAAAATAGGATATTTGGGAATAGGGTTAGAATATTACCCCTTGTCTACTATTGGGTTCTTGCATTTCGTTCGCCTTCGGCGAACTGCGTAATTCCGCTCCCGTTGGTCGCTCCATTACCGCCTTCCATTAATTGCCTCTTTTTCCTCTTGCGTTATCTGCCAAAAATTGCTAAAGTACGTCGGGGTACTATATATTATATAGAAATTCAACATGGCAAATCGTTTTCCGTCCTGCCGCCTTTCGATAACGCTCGCGCTGATTTTGGCGCTGACAGCGTTGGGCGTCGTTGGCTGTTTCGGTCCGCAGTCTCTGCTTCGGGAGAAGAATCAGTCGGCCCTGATGCAGGCGGAATCGACCCGGGATTTGTCGCTTACAGACGATATCCTCAGCGATCGAACCATGACGATTCTTCGCACGTGCGACTGGGCGAAAAAGGTCAAAACGCATCGCCAGCAGGTTATCGACGAAATAGAGCCGTTCGTTCAGTCCTCGACGGAATCGCAGCTGCTTTTCGCCATATCGGAACTGTGTTACAAAGAAGGGCGGAAACTCGAGCTGGAACGCAAGTATCCCAAGGCGATGCGGCTGTACGTGCAGTGTCTTGTGTATACGTATCGATATCTGTTTGAAGCCCGGTATGAAATGGCCAGAAACGCTTATTCTCCGGACTTCCACAACATGTGCATTCTGTACAACGCGTCGGCAGACCGAATTCTTCGTTTGGTTCAGAATCAGCTTTTAGATCAGGCGCAGACGAAACACTCGCTGCCGTACCAGCCGGAATTGCAGTACGTTCTCAGCGGGGGAGAAGAAACGCTCAATATTGAGATGAAAATCAAAACGCACGACCTGAAGCCGGAGGACGTCAGCGACATTCAGTTTGCTTCGGATTTCGATCTTAACGGGACGATAAATCGGTATCGTCAGCACGGATTGGGCGCGCCGATGATGATTCTCAACCGTTATGATGAAAACAGTCCTGCGAGCAAATACTCGCCGGTGCGACAGTTTTCGGTGGCGACGGCGATTATACGTCCGAATCTGGACGCGTTCAACAACGAAGGGGACTCTTTGCTGGAAGGCTCCGAATCGGAAATGCATTTGTCAATTGAATTCTACGATCCGATTGAGAAGTCAACGGTCGAAATTCAAGATAAAAAGGTTCCTCTGGAAAGCGACTGGACTGCGGCTCTGGCAGCGTCGATGGATAACCTTCAGGTTGAAGACGTGGCGTCGGTTGGACTCTTTACGCCGGACAAACTTCTGGACGTTATTCCCGGTTCAAGCCGAACGGTCAAGGGTTTTTATATGACCCAGAAGTACGATCCGAACAAGATTCCCGTAATTATGGTTCATGGTTTGGCGTCGTCCCAGATTACGTGGCTGGACATGTTCAACACGCTGAGAATCGTTCCGGAAATTCGCGACCGATACCAGTTTTGGTTCTACCTGTATCCCAACGGACAGCCGTTCTGGGTGTCGGCGGCTCAGTTCAGAGCGGATTTGGCGGAAATCCGTCAGACGCTTGACCCGACTCATTCCAATCCGGTATTCGATCGGATTGTTCTTATTGGACATTCAATGGGCGGGCTGGTTTCGAGAATGCAGACCATCGACAGCGGCGACCATCTTTGGAATCTGGTCAGCAGAGATTCTATCGACAACCTCAACGGCTCGCCGGAGTTGAAAGCGAAGCTCAAAAGCTGGTTCCAGTTTACGTACAACACGTCGATACATCGGGTGATTTTCATCGCTGTTCCTCAGCGCGGCAGCGCAATGGCGAACCTCACCACCCGATCGCTGGGCAAGGCGTTTATTGCCAAAAGCGCTGATATTAAAGAAACGTTTAAAGAATTGATAAAAAATCGAAACAAAGATATAGGCGCGACGTCGTTTATTTATTCGCATACTACCAGCGTCGACTCGCTCTCGGCGAACTCTCCCATTTTCCCGGCGATGGAGAAGTGCATTAAATCGCCCTATGTAAAGTACCATTCGATTATCGGTCAGATAACCGATAAAACCCAAAGAAGCGACGGAGTCGTTGCGTATGCTTCGTCACACCTGGACGACGTCGAAAGCGAGTTGGTTGTCGAAAGCGTCCATACGGAAATCACGCGCTGTCCGGCGACGATTGTCGAAGTCGGACGCATTCTGATTGAAAATATAGAAACGTACCGGTAAGGGAAGAACTCTGACGCCCTTCAAATCGCGTAGACAGATTGTTATGAAATTGAACTTAAATAAATCAACCAATCGGTGAAAATTCTGTGTTTTCCCGGGGGCTTACGCGCTCCGGCCCGCCAAAATCCGCGAACGGACTGACCTGCACAAATGCCAGGCGCCAACTTACCGGAAGATCACATTTTTTCTTATTTTTTCTAAAATATCCATTTCGGCGCCTTGACATAAACTTAAAATCAAGTTAAATTATATTTAGAATTCGCAAAACGAGATGGAAATAGCAACTTCAAACTACGTTTACGAATTAAATCAGATTTCATCATGAAGACGTGATGCGGTTATGTTTAAATTGCAAACGTAATTTGAACAGGAATCGATAATTATCTTAATCGAACACCGCCGCAATACGATTATCGATTTCTGATTATTCAAACAATTAAAATAGTCATGTGTATTCACCTCCCCTTTTTGGGAGTGCGTGAAATGCATCTGACTATTTGGGTTGTTGCTAACCTCCATCTCGGGATGCGTCCAGCGTATTCCCATTTTTTGTCTCTTGGTGGAGCAAGGAATCGCTGGCTCACTCTTTCTCTTTAAGGAGTTTGAACATGAGCGAAGGCAACAATGGCGGCGGAAGTGGATTCGCTGTCACTTCACTGGTTCTTGGAATTATCAGCGCCGTTGGTACATGTATTCCAATCATTGGTTTGCTTTGTGGAATTCCCGGAATCGTATTTGGAGCATTGGGACGGAAATCTCCCTCTAAAGGTATGGCAACGGCAGGATTGGTAATTTCAATTATTGGACTTATCCTTAGTATCCTGATGATGTTCGTCTATTCATCTCCAGAATTCTGGCAAGGTTTCGAGGAAGGATTGAATTCGTGATATAAGTTAGGTTGTTTTTTATCCTAACTTATATCCAATCAGCGTTTTTCATTTCATATTTGACGCTGTTGTTATCAAAATCAATAAATCTCGCAGCTGTTATATAACGACTGCGAGATTTTCTTTTAGAAAAAAGTTGCGAAACGCACGTAAAATTTCGGTGCACCAAAGATTATTCTGAAGGGAAGATACGTCTGCAAAAAACGTTGGAGGTAATACATCGCAATAGCGACAGCGGACGTTAGTCCGCTAAAGTCCCGACAGGGACGTCATCTCTATAACCGGCGGTTTTCAACCACCGGGGATAGAATAACGATGAAATAAGAAATCGACAAATGCCTTTTTTCTTTCCCTCCCGGCGTCTTAGCCGGGAGGGAAAGAAAAAAGACTGCCTCGATTAGGAAGGAGTGATGAGCGCATTGCTGTCCGTAGACTAAAGTCGACGGTTATAGAAATGGCGTCCTTTCAGGACGCTGTTCAGTTGCTCACGTTGTCCATTGTACAAGAAATGTTTGAACGCTCATAGAAAAGGCGACGACTCTCGTCGCCGCCCTCGTTGATTTCTCGTTACTCCTCAGCCGGAATCTTGGCTCTAAAGAGGATCATATAGAATACCGGAACGACGAATAGCGTCAGGAACGTGGCGATAATCAGACCGAACATGATCGCGGTTGCCATGGACGAAAAGAGCGTGTCCTGCAGCAGCGGAATCATGCCGACGATAACCGTCATGGCGGCGACGGTAACAGGACGAAGTCGTTCTACCGCCGCTTCGACAATAGCGTGATAAACGTCCATGCCTTTGTGCCGCTCTTCGTCAATCTGGTCCATTAAAACGACGCCGTTGCGAACCATCATGCCCAGCAGGCTCATCGCGCCAACCAACGCCATAAACCCAAACGCCTGGTGCATAACCAGCAATCCGAATGTAATGCCGATCATCGCCAGCGGGAAGGTAATGGCAATAATAATCGGCTGACGCATGCCGTTAAACAGCGCTACGACAATAATCGCCATGATTATCAACGCAATGGGCTCTTTTTTGAGGACTTCCGCCTGAGCTTTTTGGGATTTCTCCAACTGTCCGCCCCATTCGATTGTATACCCTTCCGGCAGCTCGATTTTATCGATTTCCGGCTTGAGTTCATTTACAAGCTGAGTCCACTGAATCTCTTTCGGGTCAACGCCGACGGTCAGAGTTGGGACCCGGTCGCGGCGATGAATCTGCCGTTCTTCCCAGACGTACTGATTGTTTGACGTAATCTGTCCCAGAGGAACGGATTCCATGCCTCGCCCCCAAATCGGGAGGCTGTCGAGGTTGGCGATGTCGTTTCTTTCCGCTTCCGTTCCGCGAACGACAATCGGGAGAATGTTGTCGCCCTCGGCAAACTGTCCGACCGGGATTCCAGCCGACGCCCAGCGAAGCATAACGCCCATTTCCGTTCTGGAAACGCCGGCTCTGGAGCCTTTGGGCTGAGAGTAGTTGGGAGTCCACGCCAAAGTTGGCTGACGCCAGTTCGGCTGCGGCGTATGAGTATGCGGGTTCTTTCGCATGATAGACTCAACCTGAGACGCAAGATGACGAAGCGTCTTTTCGTTTGGTCCGCGAAGCCGCACTTCAACCTCAAACTTGGTTGTAGGCCCCAGACAATATTTTTGAGCGCGAGTAAACGCCTGCGGAAATTCTTTTTGCAGCCATTCGCTTGTTGGATCTAAAAGATTGTCAACGTCTTTGAGCGTATCGACGTTTACAACAAAATGCGCGTAGGACGAGTTCGGCAGTTCCGGTTCGTACGGCAGATAGAATCGCGGCGGACCGGAACCGATAAACGCAGCAACGTTTTTAACGCCCGTCTGGGATTTAAGATGTTCTTCAATCTTCTTCGCGTCTTCCGACGTCTGATTGATAGACGTTCCTTCCGGAAGCCAGTAGTCAACCATAAACTGGGTTCGAACGGCGCGCGGGAAGAATATCTGCTCGACGTGGCGGAATTCAATTATTGACAGCGCCAGCAGCATGCCAATGCCCAGCAAAACAATTATTTTGTGACGCAGCGACCATTCCAGAGCCGCTCTGTATCCGCGATAAACCAGACCGCCATGCGGAGATCCGCCAGCAGCCGGAGCTACGTGTTTAACGAATTTGTAATACACAACCGGCGTTTGAAGCATCGCTACCAGCCAGCTGATAATAAGCGAAATGGTTAAGACGAGAAACAGGTCGCAGCAATATTCGCCCGACATGTCCTGAGACAGATAAACCGGGAGAAACGCGATAAAGCCAACGATCGTCGCTCCAAGGAGCTGATGGGCAACTCGACTTGCGCCTTCAATACAGGCTTCTTTTCGTTCCATACCCTGCTGCATTCTGACGAGAATCAAGTCGCCGACAACAACGGCGTCGTCGACCAGAATTCCCAACGCAACAATAAACGCGCCCAAAGAAACGCGATGAAGCGTCATGCCCATTGGATAAATGACGCACATCGTTGCTAGAATTACAACCAAAAGCGAGCTGGTAATGAGCAGACCGCTGCGCCAGCCCATGGCAACCATAACGACAATCGTAACAATTATAACCGCTTCATAAAGGTTTTTCATGAAGGCGTTAATTGAACTACGAACGTTGTCCGGCTGATAGGCGATCGTTTGAAGTTCAAAGCCAACCGGGAAGGTTTTGAGAATTTCCGCCGATTTTTTTCGGACTCCGTCGCCCATCTCGATAACGTTGCCGCCTGGAACGGGAGCAATTCCCAAAGCGACAGAGGGAACGCCGTTGACTCGGAGAATTTTTTCTGCCGGGTCTTCGTAAACCTTTTTGACTGTCGCAATATCTCGAAGGCGGATCTGCTTTGATCCCGCCTGATTTTTGGTCGAAATCGTTTGCGCCAATCCTGCCAGTTCCGAATCTTTCAATAATTGAGCAGCCTGTTTCTCCACTTGATTGGAAACGGTATCCGGGAGAATCAGGTCTTCAATTTCTTCGACGCTTCCGAAAACGCCCTGCGGAGCCAGACGAATCGTCTCGCCGTCAACGACCATTTCCCCAGCGGACATCTTTGCGTTTTGACTTTGCAGCGCTAAAACCAGCGCGGCGGGCGGAACTGCCAATTCCGCCATTTTGGCGCGTGAAACCTCGATTTCTATAATCTCTTTCTGATCGCCCCACAGTTCAACTCGCCCAACCTGATTGACCAGCTGAAGTTCTTTTTGCAGCAGTTTCGCCTTGTCGCGAAGCTCCGAAGCGGGATAGTCGTTGGACGACAGCGCAATGACAATCCCATAGACGTCTCCGAAATCGTCGATGACAATCGGAGCCATCGCCTCAGCGGGAAGCGTCAGTT
>JAFSMW010000192.1 GCA_017447745.1 Thermoguttaceae bacterium | reverse complement strand
TGTATTCTCCCGGCTTCTGACGAATAATCCGGTTGAGTTCCGTATACTGCATATCGTTTGCGTCTATATGATTAACCATGATCATGATGTTATATGCTCCGCACTCCTTCCATTCTTTGCAGTCTTTCGGCCTTGTCGAAAAGCAGCAACTCCGGCGTTTGTAACACGCCAGCGCCGACTGACGACAGCGGAACCTGACGGTTTAACAGGTCTGTCAGAATTCCCGCCCGCTTTGTATACTCCGCGCCCAGAAGGATAAATCCGATAATTCTGTCGTTTTGAATAACCAGCTTTCGATAGTTTTCGCCTTCGGAATCAACGACCCCCGTGGCGGGGGAGCCAGTTCGCGCTGACGCGCGGTTGCCAAAATCCGCTCCCGTTGGTCGCTTTGATTCTTCTCGCAACTCGCAACTCGCAACTCGCAACTCCATTTTGGAATCGACCCTGTCGGAATCAATAATAATAGTAATACCCTGTTCTGCCGCCTGTTCAGCTGTCAGACTGGTTTTTCCAGCGGTAATCAGCGGCAAGCCGATAAAGCTGGTCGCGTTAATCGGTCGCGCGCCTTTGTCGGTTCTGTCCTGACCTGCCATGACGGCGCCGGCTGTCTTGCCCTGCTGATACGCGTTGGGCAGAATCGCCAGGATTCGCTTGGAATCGTCCGTCAAATCGTGTGATACGACGCAGTCGCCGGCGGCAAAGACGTCGGGAACGCTCGTCTGGCACGTTTCGTCAATGAGAATCCCCCGTTCGACAGCGACGTCTGTTTCCTTGGTCAGTTCGACGTTGGGCCGCACGCCGATGGAAATCACCAACACGTCGCAGGGGATAGTTCGCCCGTCCGAAAGTCTTACGGAACTGACGTTGCCGTCGGCTCCAGTAAGAACTTCCGAGACGGACGCGTCGCAGTTGATTGTTACGCCCGCCGATTCCAGTCGGCGCTTGACGATGTCGGACGCCGCTGTATCGAGCGCGTTGGGGAGAATTCGCGGGGCAAGCTCAACAAGGGAAATGTTCTTCGTCAAATGCAGCAAGCCCTCTGTCGCCTTGACGCCCGTCAAGCCGCCGCCGATAACGACGACCTGCGTTGACGCTGTAACGGTTTCCTGCAGAGCCAGCGCGTCTGCCAGCTTGATAAACGTGTAAACGCCTTTCCCGGTATTGGGCGCCGGACAGCCGCTAATCGGCGGGACGAACGGAACGCTCCCGGTTGCCAGCAGCAGCTTTTCGTACTTCAAAACGACGCCGTCGGACAGCCTTACAATTCGCTTTTTCGTATCGAGTTTTTCAGCGCGAACGCCAAGGTACGTATCGACGGCGTATCTCTCATAGAACGAATCGCCGCGATAGCGCATCTTCTCCTGAGTCGTTTTCCCTTCCAGTAAATAGGAAATCAGCGGGCGGGAATACGTATGCCACGGCTCGTCGGAAACGACAGCCAGCGACCCGGTTTTGTCGTACTGACGAATGGACTCGACAGCGGCGACGCCAGCGGCGGAGTTGCCGATTATCAAATACTTGACCTGTCGAGGCTTGGTTTTCGTAACGGATTTTTGTGGACTCATGCTGATTCCTCCATGATTTGTTCGGTTCCTGATTGACTGTCTTTATCTCCGATAAAAGCTCTTTCGGAGGCATAACCTCGTCCACTTGCCTGTGCGGCTTCGCACTCTCGATACTCAAGGGCAAACGCCGGGCAGTGGCGGACGCATTCCGGTTCTCCCGTACAGGAGCACAGATCGCATTTTGTAACAGTCTTCATGCCTTCGCCTTTGTGAACCGCCCCGTAGGGACAAATCAGAACGCAGGTCATACAGCCGACGCATCGCGTTGTGTCGCACCAAACCATGCCGTCTTCCGTCTTTTGCATCGCGCCGGAAATACAGGCTTCAACGCACGGCGCGTCCGGGCAATGCCGGCAGCTGATAGCAATCGAATGTTTGACGTCGCCCTCGACCACGATTGCCGCAGTGGGTTTGCGTCTCGGCTTCGGAGCCAGATTTGCAGTTGCTGCTTCCAAAAACGCTTTTTCGGAGGCATAACCTTGTCCACTCGCCGGTGCGGCTTCGCACCCGTCGGGCGTGTCGAACGCAGCGTGAACGTCTCGGTATGGGGAATGAGCCGCAGCGCAGTAGACTTCGCACAGCTTGCACCCCAGGCACCAGTCTTCATTGGGATATACTTTTTTCATGATTTATTCTCTTTTTGATTATTTGTTCGTTGATTTGTCTGTTATTCTCCCGCGGCGCTGATACCCAAAACTCGCAGTTCGGAGTCGTTGAGTCCGATTCCCCGGAGCGCTTTTCGGTTGGAACGCAGGGAGTCGACGGCGTTGATACCCATTCCGCCCATGATTTCCGTAATCTCGTGCGTCCAGGCGTTGATCAAATTGACGGCGCGATGGTAGCTGTGTTCCGGATTGAGCCGTCGGGTGAGGTCTTCCCGCTGCGTTGCGATTCCCCAGTTGCACTTGCCAGTATAGCAGTTTCGGCACATGTGACAGCCCAGAGAAATCAGCGCGGCGGAAGCGATGTAAACGGCGTCCGCGCCCAGGGCGATCGCCTTGACGACGTCGGTGGAACAGCGAATCGACCCGGTCGCGATTAGGGAAACCTGCTGTCGAATTCCCTCGTCTCGCAGCCGCTGGTCAATAACCGCCAGAGCCAGTTCGACCGGGATGCCGACATTGTCACGAACGCGGGTCGGGGCGGCGCCGGTGCCTCCGCGAAAGCCGTCGATAACAATCGCGTCCGCGCCCGCCCGCGCCGTTCCAGACGCAATCGCCGCTGCGTTGTGAACCGCTGCAATCTTGACGAAAACCGGCTTCGTGTAGTTGGTCGCCTCTTTAATCGCGTAAATGAGCTGGCGCAGGTCTTCAATCGAGTAAATGTCATGATGAGGCGCGGGAGAAATCGAGTCCGTTCCCTGCGGGATTCGACGCGTGCGGCTGACTTCCTCGTTGACTTTCTCGCCCGGCAGATGCCCGCCGATTCCCGGCTTGGCGCCTTGACCGATTTTGATTTCGACCGCAGCGCAGTTCATCAAATAATCTTTATAGACGCCGAATCGACCGGACGCGACCTGAACGACGCAGTTTTTCGCATATGGGAGCAAGTCGTGATGAAGACCGCCTTCGCCGCAGTTGAACGCCGTGCCCAGCTCCTGCGCCGCCATCGCCAGCGACTTCTGAGCGTTGAGGCTGATCGACCCGAACGACATCGCGGAGAACATAATCGGCGTTTTCAGTTCCAACTGCGGCGGCATGACAGTCGGATTTTTGACGTCCGGACTGAACCGTTCCGGCTTGCGACCCAAAAACGTGCGCGTTTCCATCGGCTCGCGCAGCGGGTCAATGGACGGGTTTGTAACCTGTGACGCATTGAGCAGCATCTTGTCCCAGTAGACCGGGTACGGCTGCGGCGTTCCCATACCGGAAAGCAGAACCGCGCCGGTATCCGCCTGCTTGAAAATCTCTTTAATCAACTGCGGCTGCCAGTTGGCGCTTTCCCTCATTTGATTGGGGTGCTTCCGAATCGACAGCGCATGCGTCGGACAGAGCGTTACACAACGCTGGCAGTTGACGCACTTGCGTTCGTCTACAATCATCTTTTTGGGATCGTTGGGCGCGAAGGCGTGAACCTCGTTCGCGCACTGACGAACGCAGACCCCGCATTGAATACACCGATTCAAATCGCGGTCAA
Organism: Thermoguttaceae bacterium; assembly: GCA_017447745.1. Lineage (GTDB taxonomy): Bacteria > Planctomycetota > Planctomycetia > Pirellulales > Thermoguttaceae > RUG11551. The sequence continues at coordinate 6,629 of JAFSMW010000192.1, read as the reverse complement.
CTAAAAATTCAGGTAACGAATAATCTATCATGGTATTTTCCTATCCCCTACTGCCTACTGCCTCTTGTCTCTTCTCCAAATCCGCGTAAACAATAACCGGCTGACCTCCTTCGCACGCCCAAACCTTGTCCGGCTGAGGGCAGAGTTTGCGAATCGCGCATTCTTCCGACGCAACGTAGACCCGGTCGCCCACCTCCGCAGCGATGAGCGCCCTCAGTTTGAGTCGGTCGTTGAGAGCGACCATCCCGCCGTTGAACCCGAGAATAATCGAGAACGGACCGGTAATCAGCGCGCCGGAATAGATCTGTCGCAGAGTCCGAATCCGGTCCGCCTGCTGCGCCGGCATACGATCAACGTCTTCCCAATGCGGAGCGGTGAGAATCTGAGCGGCGGTTTCGAGGTCAAGACCGTGACGGCGGTTGAGCAGGTCAAACAGATACGTGATAACCTCGGTGTCAGTCTGGAGCTTGCAGGCGTATCCGTACATCTCGACGTACCGGCGGTTGGCGTCGTAAGAGGAAATCTCGCCGTTGTGAACGATGGTTCTGTCCAGCAGCGCGAACGGATGCGCTCCGCCCCACCAGCCTGGCGTGTTGGTCGGGAACCGGCCGTGCGCCGTCCACAAGTACGCCTTGTACTCTTCCAGACGATAAAAGCGCCCGATGTCTTCCGGATAGCCGACGCCCTTGAAAACGCCCATGTTCTTCCCGCAGGAGAAAATATACGCGCCATCGAATCGGCTGTTGACCTTGAAGACGCATTGAGCGACGTACTCTTCCCCGGTCAGTTCCGATTCCTGGAGCTTGTATCGGTTCGGCTTGACGAAATACCGCCAAATCTTCGGCTGCTGACGAATCGTCGGCGTCTTTTCCGTTGGGATGCGTCCGCTGGTTTCGATATAAAAATGATCGTTTAAGAACGATTCCGCCGTTCTTTTGGACTCGTTGGAATCGTAAAACACGTGCAGAGCGTAGAAATCCTTGTACTCCGGATAGATGCCGTACGCCGCGAATCCGCCGCCCAGCCCGTTCGACCGATCGCGCATAACCGCAATAGACTCGATTATGTCAGCCCCGTTGAACCGGCGGCCCGTTCGGTCGATTATCCCGCAAATGGCGCACCCGGACGGAATCCGAACAGCGCCTTCTTTGAGCGATTCTTTAATCATGGTTTTGTTGTGTTGTAACTGCGACTATTTAATAATGACATGACTGTTGTTTTGTGAAAGTTGCTGGCTTTTAGATTCTGTCAGTATATAAAAAAACGCTTTCGGGGCGCGACGGTCGTCACGTTCTATAACCGTCGAACTCCGAAAGCGCCGTTGCTTTCACTTAACGACGTCAAGTATACAGCATGCAGAAACGGCGTCAAGAGAAAAGCCCCCTTTGAGCCGATTTTTCAAACGATTTTATCCGGCGATTTTGCCGGAAGGAAAAGAATTCGCTCTTTTTTTATCGACTTTCAAAAACCGCGTTTCGTCCGCTGTATACAAGGACAAACCGTAAAGATCAAAATTTATCGATTTGCAATCGCCGGCTCAACGCTCCGGCAAAAATGCCGATGAAAATCGATCGAAATAATCCCGATTTTGGACTTTTGACTTGACAGCTTTTTGACGACGGGTATACTAACGGTAAAGTTTGAGAAGCAACGGCGCTTCCGGAGAAACAGATGTTACATTCCGTTTTCCCGGAGGCGTTTTTTTATGTCCGCATCGAATTGAAAACCTGGCTTGCAAGTCTTTAGTTCGACGCCTAACCTGAGAGAAAGGTATCATGAGTAAACTCACCAAGGAACAGATTCTGGAAATGGCGCGTGAAAACGATGTCCGTTTTATTCGTCTTCAATTCACTGATCTCTACGGCGCTCTGAAGAATGTCGCCATTACCGCCCGCCAGCTCGAAAAAGCCCTCAACAACCAGTGCATGTTCGACGGCTCTTCAATCGAAGGGTTCGTCCGAATCGAAGAATCCGACATGTATCTTCGCCCGGACTACGATTCGTTCGTTATCTTCCCGTGGCGTCCGCAGCAAAACAAAGTCGCCCGACTCATCTGCGACGTCTATCGCCCTGACCAGACCCCGTTTGAAGGCGACCCACGATACATCCTCAAAAAAGTTCTCCAGGAAGCCAAGGACATGGGATTCGGATTCAACGTTGGTCCGGAATGCGAGTTCTTCCTCCTTCAGCCCGACGCCAACGGCGTTCCCACCGTTCAGACGACCGACAAAGGCGGGTACTTTGACCTCGGCACAAACGACATGGGCGAAAACGTTCGACGCGACATCTGCCTGACTCTGGAAGACATGGGCTTTGAAATCGAAGCCTCGCACCACGAAGTCGCCTATGGTCAGCACGAAATCGACTTCAAGTACGACGAAGCCCTCCGCACCGCCGACAACATCGAAACGTTCAAGCTGGTCGTCAAGACGATTGCAAAATGTCACGGACTGCACGCCACGTTCATGCCCAAGCCGATTTTCGGCATCAACGGCAGCGGCATGCACGTCAATATGAGCCTTTCCAAAGACGGGAAGAACGCGTTCTGCGATCCCGCCGACCCGGAAGGACTGTCACAGACGGCGTACCAGTTCATGGCAGGCGTTCTGGCGCACATCCGCGGAATCGTCGCCATTACCAACCCGCTGGTCAATTCGTACAAGCGGCTCGTTCCCGGCTACGAAGCCCCGGTTTACATCGCCTGGTCGGCGAAAAACCGCAGCCCGCTCATTCGAATCCCCGGCGCCCGCGGCAACGGCACGAGAATCGAACTGCGATGCCCCGACCCGTCCTGCAACCCGTACCTCGCCTTGGCGGTTATTCTCCGCGCCGGTCTGGACGGCATTAAGAAGCAGCTCACTCCGCCCGCCCCGGTCAATACGAACATCTTCAAGATGACGGACGAAGAACGCAAGGCAGCCGGAATCGAGTCCCTCCCCGGCGGTCTGAAGCGCGCTATCGAAGCCATGCAGGCAGACGGCCTGGTTCGCGAAACCCTCGGCGAACACATTTACAGCAAGTACGTCGAAGCCAAGAACCTCGAATGGGATTCCTACCGCGTCCAGGTTCATCAGTGGGAACTGGATCGGTATCTGGCGAGGTATTAAGGCAATAGGCAAGAGGCAGTAGGCAGTAGATTAGGCAGTAGGCAGTAGTAAGAGGGTTCGAACTATTGTCTGTTGCCCCAAAACCCTCCTGAACTAACAAGCTGCCAGTATTGTCTACTGTCTACGTCTCAAGACCCTCATAGTCTAACAACGCAGCAAGGCAAGAGGTATTAGGCATTAGTACGATGGATCAAACTATTGCCTACTGCCTACTGCCTACTGCCTCCTCAACCATGTCCACCATATTCATAGCGTCACAGAATGCTCAGCTGACAGACCGACTGACCGTCCTGCTTTTGGAAGCGGGGCACGAGGTCTTGGGCGTCAGCGCAAGCGGGAATGAAACGATCCGTCGATGCCGACAGCTCGTTCCAGACCTGATTGTATTGTCTCAGCGTCTGCAGGACATGTCCGGACTGGCGACGGCGGAGATACTTCAGGACGTTTCTCAAATCATCGTTCTGCTTGACCGCGCCGGCATGGAAAGCGCTCCCAAATCTACAGGCAGCGTCTATTTGGAGATGCCGATTTCGCCTGAACTGCTTCTGCACACGATAACCGTGCTGTCGCAGGTTCAGACGAAAGTGCATCGTCTTTCTAATCGAATTTTGTCTTTGGAGAGCATGCTCAAGGAATCGAAAACGATCCTTCGGGCGAAAGAAAAACTCATGGCTATGTACCAGACGGACGAGAACGAGGCGCACGCCTTCTTGAGAAAAGTCGCCATGAACAACCACGTCAAACTGGCAGAAGCAGCGCAAATCGTCCTTGACCAATTGCAAGAATAAAGCGTACCCGGATCGCGGCAGTCCCCTGCCGCGTTATTACCTCACGCAAAGTCCGCGAAGTTCGCAAAGTTTTAAAAAACGGACGCGAAGCGTTCCGCTAGAACCGCGTTAGCGGTTCAATATTTCTAGCCGTGGGTTTTAACCCACGGAATACGGAACAAACAAAAAGGAACATCGTCAAACATTCTTTTCCTCTTGCTCCCTGACAAGGGGGCGAGAGGAAAAGATACTGAAACGATTGGGAAACGTCCGGCTTGTCTATCGCTTACGGCGGAAGCTTCCAAAAATCTATTTCGTAGGACAGCCCCACCGCCCCGCCGGATCGCGGCTGTCTCAGCCGCCAAAGAAAATCCTCACGCGGAGCCGCGGAGACGCGGAGAAAGCCTCACGCAAAGTCCGCAAAGTTCGCAAAGTAATAAAAACGGACGCGAAGCGTTCCGCTAGAACCGCGTTAGCGGTTCAATATTTCTAGCCGTGGGTTTTAACCCACGGAATACGGAACAAACAAAAAGGAACATCGTCAAACACTCTTTTCCTCTTGCTCCCTGACAAGGGGGCGAGAGGAAAAGATACTGAAACGATTGGGAAACGTCTGGGTAGTCTATCGCTTGCGGCGGAAGCTTCCAAAAATCTATTTCGCAGAATCCCCCCACCGTCCCGCTGGATCGCGGCTGTCTCAGCCGCCGAAGAAATATTTTATCACAAAGAAAAGAAAACTTAGGCGAGCCACGGGATTAGTTGCTGTGGTGTTACAACAGTCCCCCTTTAATTATTTCTGAATTGGGCTATAATGACTTTTAATTGGTTTTCGAAATTGTCATATTTTGAGGAATCAATTAAAAGCCTGTTTTGTATTGTCGTGCGCTGTTACAACTGTTACGGCGCTGTCTGTATGTCCTTAACCAATTAACTGTCTTTTACTGCGATGAACAAAAATGAAGAATTTAATAAAGTCGCAAATAAAACCGTCGCTCAAGGTTGTGGATGTTTTGCGGCTTTTATTGGCATTTGCATTGCCGTTTTAGTTGCTTGTTGGGGAACGCCCAAGGATCAATTCATTTCAACGCTTTCAATTCTTGTTCTCATTTTGGGCGGAGGCGCATATATAGTAACTTATTTCGTTGCTTCCGCTATTGCATCTAACTCACCTCCGGTGGATTTGGACAATCTTTATTGCGATCATTGTCATCAAAAAATCGTTCCCCCAGATCAGCGACCATCTTCCAGTTCGAGCAATGGAAAGATTTGTCCGTTTTGTAAACAACCTATTAATCCTAATCCGCCGACTCCAGAAACCAATACAGATAGTAATTCTGACAAAGAATAGGTTTTGCTGTCAGACGAAAAAAGATAGAAGGGGAAAAAACAGTATTGCGTAAGCAAACAACCTTTCTGGATCGCGGCTGTCTCAGCCGCCGACGGCGAGGCGCCGCTCCCAGTCCGCGCTCCCGCGCGAAACGTACTATAATCGCTCCCGTTGGTCGCTTTATTTTCCGTACTAATATTTATTAATCACGCAAAGTTCGCAAAGTTACGCTTAGGCGAGCCACGGGTGTTAACCCGTGGGTATACTGCCGATTGTACTTGATTGAGCCCGGTTCGCGGGCGTATCGCCCGCAACGATCTAAATAACGCTTATCGCAAGCTCTTTATATGATTGTCCAGCTTGAGCGACAGGGTTTCTCGTAAACGTTCGTATTCGGCAGAATTGGGGTTGTACTGACGATACGTAAACGCTCTTTCCTCGCTGCTTGAAAGTTCAACGCCTGTTAAAAAACAAACGGCTTCTAAAACGTCAAGCTGATATCCCAAAGATAAAAGGTCAAACACATCTTCCGAAAACAAACTTTTTATCTTTTCTGCCGCTTGCTTATTCTCTTTTGCATAACGGGATACCTGAAAAATCGCTTCAGACTTTAACGCGTCATAGCAGTAGTCGTTGTCCTGACTATTAATTATTTCCAACAGGAACGAAAACATCGGCTCATACATTTTCATTCTGCCGAGAGTATGAATAGCTTGATATACAATATTGGCTCTACCGCAATTTAACAGAGGGAAAATGTATTTCTCATCTCCGCTTTGAGATACATAGTAAAAATCAAACAGCGTCTCAGACACCTTTTCGTCAGAATAACGATCAATATGTGTGATTATTTCCAAACTCTCTTCACGAATAGCGATGGAATTCTCGTACCATTGTTTTGAATACTTTTCCACCTTGGGAACGCCGCCGATTTGCAACTTCTTTTTCGTAGACTTCTGGTTATTATTCGGCGTTTTTCGTTTCATGAATTATACTCTGCCCAATTATCCCTAATCGGTTAAGCGTTAGAGGACGGTAGACAGTAGAGAACAGAAATTTTGTCAATTAAAAGACGTCAACGGGCAATCCGACGACGTATTTTGACTGCGAAGGGGGGAATTCCGCAGTCAAAACACGTTATTTCTCGTCTCTTTTTAGATATTTTCCGCGAAGGCTTTGAAGATCAGAGCCATGGACCGGCTGCCGGGGTCGATGGATCCGATGGACTTTTCGCCCAGATTTTTAGCGCGTCCGAACTTGGCTTGCATGGTCGCGGTGTTTTCCGAGCCAGCCCAGGCAGCGTCCGCCGCCTTTTTGACGACAACGTCGAGGTCGTCGCCCGATTCCGCCGCCGCGGTCGCCGCTTCAATCGCCGGGACGAGCGTGTCGATGAGCGTCTTGTCGCCCGGCTGCGCCTGAGTCCGTTTC
>JAFSMW010000191.1 GCA_017447745.1 Thermoguttaceae bacterium | reverse complement strand
TCCAAACGTAATACACGTGTAAAAGATCCCTTATTATATGACCGACTCAATAAAAGACAACTATCACAAACAATAATTGCGCCCACTTAAGTTGATACCTATGGGGTTTTAACCCACGGAGGCAGTAGGCAGTGGGGCGAGCCGGGGTGCGTAAGCCCCCGGAAAAATCGGACGGAGTTGCACATTCCATCTTCTCGCAACTCGCAACTCGCAACTCGCAACTATTCCTAATTCTCCATAACAACGTCAATATCGTCCCTGCCGCCAGGGTCCAGAACAGCCAGGGTTGAAGACAGCCGAGCAGTCCGAGAATTCCCGTCAGCGCGGACAGCGCCGCTGCGCCGGTTAAACAGGTCAAGGAGAATCGCAGTAACGGGGATTCTTCCAACGGATTTTTTAAGACGCGAAAAATCAGCGATCCGAGCGAATAAATCCATAGCGATTCGACTGCTGCGATGAGCAAAACAGAGAGCCGATTTAACGGCAGAAACGACGTATTGAAACTGTCGAAAAAAGCCTTGACAGTTTCCGTCGCTTTCCAGTCGTCTGGAATTGAAAGCCAACCGCCGACGAGGACGTCTGGAAGCAATAAACTCCAGTAAAACGACAATCGGTTTGCCGTTACCTCGGCGGAATACGGCTGGACGAGGAAAAACGCTAAAAATACAGCGCATATTCCTACGCCCAGCGTCGACAGGATACCGGCGGATTTCATATATTGTTGCGAAAAGACATTAGGCATTAGTTTTAAGCGCTTCGCGCCTACTACTGCCTACTGTCTATTGCCTACTCCCTTATTTCACGTTTCCCAGCTCCAGGTCTTCGCTCATTTTGAATACGCGAGCGAGGGCGGCGTCAACGGTTTCGTCTCGAGCCAGCAGAACGCCGACGCGGCGATGTCCATGGACTTCGCCTTTGCCGAAAATACGCATCGTCGTATTGGGAGCTTCGAGGACTTTATCCAGATTGGAGAACGTAACGTCGTCGCTGTCTCCGCGGGCGACAATCGCCTTGGACGCCGACGGGCCGTGGAACGCAATATTGGGAATCGGAAGCCCGAGAATGGCGCGGGCGTGGAGCGCGAATTCCGACAGGTCTTGCGAAATCATCGTAACCATGCCGGTGTCGTGCGGTCGGGGAGAAACCTCGCTGAAAATGACCTTGTCGCCCTTGATGAACATTTCGACGCCGAAAATACCGCGTCCGCCCAGCGCGCCGGTGATCTTGCCGGCAATTTCCTGAGCTTTCGCCTTCGCTTCGTCGGACATGGGTTGCGGCTGCCAGGATTCCTGGTAGTCGCCGTCAACCTGATGGTGTCCAATCGGTTCGAGGAACGACGTTCCGCCAGCGTGACGAACGGTCAGAAGGGTAATCTCGTAATCGAAATCGATAAAGCCTTCGACGATAACTTTGCCGGCGCCGGCGCGTCCGCCTTCCTGAGCGATCTGCCAGCATTTGTCGACGTCGTCTGCCGTCTTGCAAACGCTCTGTCCGTGTCCGGAAGAGGACATGATCGGCTTGATAACGCATGGCGTTCCGATTTCCTCAACCGCCTGTTTGAATTCTTCGTAATTGGCGGCGAATCGATACGGGGACGTCGGCAGACCGAGTTCCTCAGCCGCCAGACGACGAATTCCTTCCCGGTTCATGGTCAGGAACGCAGCGTTAGCAGTCGGGATAACCGTATACCCTTCTTTTTCCAATTCAACCAGAGTCGGCGTGGCAATCGCTTCGACTTCCGGAACGATGTAGTCGGGCTTTTCCTTTTCGATGACTTCCCGCAGCTGTTTGCCATCGAGCATGTTGATAAAGTAGCTGCGATGAGCAACCTGCATGCCAGGCGCGTTGTCGTAGCGGTCAACGGCGACGACTTCGACGCCCAAGCGCATCATTTCAATTACAACTTCTTTGCCAAGTTCGCCTGAACCGAGCATCAAAACCTTAACAGCCGACGGTCTGAGAGCCGTTCCCAATGTGGTCATAGTATTATTCAGTGGTAAAGGTTATCCGGATAGACGAAAAGGAAACGCTCCTGAAGGTCTATCGTCCTTGATTTGTCTAACGGATATTTTAGCACAGGAAGAAAAGATGTCAAGCTGGTAGTAATTTGGAATGCGGAATGCGGAATTGATGGAAGGCGGTAATGGAGTGAGCGTCAGCGAACCGTTGGGGTTGCTTCGTTACCGCCTTCCATTCCCTATTCCCTAAATTTTCTTGCAAAATTATCGGATAATTCATTGACAAACCCGAAAGAATCTGTTATAATAATGTATAAGGGCTAAAAGTTATTCGTTTTTTGTCAAGACGGTCAAAGAGTTATTTTAATGAGAATTTATAGACGCGCATTTACTTTAGTTGAATTACTGGTCGTGATTACGATCATCGGCATTCTCATGGGGTTGGCATTGCCTGCTCTCAACTCCGCTATGGAATCCGCTCGAATTATGCAGTGCAAAAACAATCTGAAACAGTTGGGGACGGCTTGTTGCACTCATAACTCGGAACAGCTCACGCTTCCAACTGGCGGTTGGGGTTGGCAGTTCGCCGGAGATCCTTCTCGCGGGTATCGAGAACTGCAAACCGGCGGTTGGCTGTACAATATTTTGCCGTATATGGACAACCGCGCATTGCACGATATGCCTGGTCCTGACCGCATGAAAACGCCGGTTCGAGAGTTTCACTGCCCTTCCAAGCGCAAGCCGATTCGGTACCCGTTTGCTCATAGCGGCAACGTCATGTGCTATAGAACCGGCTCTTCCAGTATAAAAACTTTTAATGGCGAAACGCTGGTTGCTCGAAACGATTACGCCGCCAACGGCGGAACTCGCGCCGATCCTTGCGTTACGGGAACGTCTTCGGGATATTACGACGCTTTAAATAAATACTTTTTCAAGAATAATAAGGATGCCATTATTGGCGTTCGAAATTTCTTCAAGAGCGAGCATAATAATGTGAACGACAATACAGGCGCATACTGTCCTGGCGGCGGCATGTCAATCCATAGAATTTCCGAACGAGACGGCGCGTCCAATACCATCATGTTGGGCGAACGGCACGTCAATCCAGACGAATACTATACCGGAACCGCCAGCGACGACGACCAGGGCTGGGATCAAGGCTACGACCGCGACACCGTCCGTTGGGGCGGGGCGGATAAATCCCTGTTTGGAATGGCGATGGGAGATTTGAACTACACGCCTGCAATTATTGATAAAATTAAGGCGTATTACACTCGTCAAAATCTGAACAATAACCATTGGATTCCAATCCAGGATAAAGCCGGATACACGTCTCCTTCGCGATGGGGTTCGCCTCATGGAGACTCGATTAACTTTTGCATGGTTGATTCATCCGTAATATCTGTCAGCTACGGCGTGGATCCGTTTGTATTTTACTGTCTATGTTCACATTGCGATGGACAGACAGTTTCGTCAGAAGCGATTAAATAATGCGTAATTCACGCTTAAACTTGCGTCATAACTGTTTTTAAATCGCTTGGTGTTGATATTGGGATAGTTCCATGAGAATTTATAAGCACGCTTTTACTCTTGTTGAACTGTTGGTTGTCATTACGATCATTGGCATTCTCATGGGTCTTGCGCTTCCGGCTCTCAATAGCGCCTGGGAGTCCGCTCGAATAGTGCAATGTAAAAACAATCTTAACCAATTGGGTAAAGGTTGTTTGACCCACAATGCCGAACAGCTTACGCTTCCGACAGGCGGATGGGGCTGGCATTTTGCCGGCGCGCCATCTCGAGGTTTTAGAGAATTACAGCCCGGCGGTTGGCTTTATAACGTTTTGCCGTATATAGACAACCGCGCGTTGCACGACATGCCCGGTCCGGATCGCTGCATGACGCCGGTTCGAGAATTCCATTGCCCGTCAAAACGCAAGCCGATTCGGTACCCGTTCTCTCCTGGAGATTCTACAATGCAGCTGCCGGATCAGGGTCTGAAAAGTCTGAAATCCTTCGGCATCAATCAGATTGCCCGAACGGACTATGCGGGCAACGCAGGCACGCGAGCGGATCCTGACGTCGCCGGCACCGCCAGCGGCTGGGACGAATTGCATAAATACGCCAGCGCTGGCAATAAGACAACCGTTGTCGATCTGCGAAATTTCTGGAAAGGCAAGTGGAATACGATTACCGACACAACTGGCTGTTTCTGCGCGGGCTCCGGGCAGACGGTTCAAACAATTTCCGATCAGGACGGTACGTCAAATACAATCATGATTGGAGAACGACACGTCAATCCGGACGAATATTATACCGGAACTGCCAGCGACGACGACCAGGGCTGGGATCAGGGGTATGACCGCGACACGATTCGATGGGGCGGATCAGACGAAAAACTGCTCAGCATGGGTAACGGCGATTTGAACTATACGGAATCGCGTATCAATACAGCCAAAGCGTACTTTACCCGTCAGAACTTGAGCAAAAATTACTGGATTCCAATTCAGGACAAGGCTGGATATACGTCGCCGTCTCGATGGGGATCTCCTCATGGGGACTCAATCAACTTCTGCATGGCAGACGGCAACGTTCGATCCGTTAGCTATGGTATTGATCCGTTCCTGTTCTACTGTCTTTGCAATTACAAAGACGGACAGACCGTCCCGTCGGATCAGTTTTAAGACTAATTAACCATAAGACACGTTTATTGGTTTGAACTCCAATAAACGCTGTGTAACAAGCGGCAAGCGTGCGATAAATTTTGGGTTGTGAAGATAGGTAAAATGAACGTCTAAATCGTAGCCCACACCTTTAGGTGTGGGTGGCAAATACAACGCCCGATAATATTATAACGCACGAATTCCATTTCCTTTCCCGCTCCTGATGGAGCGAGGAAGGAAATGGAAGGGAAACGTTTAGGAGAGTAGCGTTTATTTAATCCCCCAGATAAATCTGGGGGCTACGAATTTTGAATTGTTTTTATTTCCCACGTCTAAAGACGTGGGATAGGAGCAGATAAATCTGGACGCTACAAAAAGGTTTTAAGACTCTTTCCTTTTTTCTGATGTGAAGAGTTATCTTTCTTCCGGAACGATGTTGACGCCGTAAAGATCTTCAAACAAACGTCCCTGTATGGATAAGAGTTTTTTCATCAAAACGGGATCTATGCTGGATGAATGCTTAACAATTAAATTGTCGTTGTTTCGAACCAGTTCAATTCCGGAAAAGTCTGAACCGGCGCCCTGCATAACGGCGTCTGCGACGCGTAAAAACGCCGATAGCTTGGATACAACCGCTCGCTGCTCTCTTGGAAGAGCCATGTAATATTCGTGTGTCGGCTTGGGCAGCGATTTCCGGTAATATCTTGCCGTTTGGGCGACGATGTCAATATCCAGACGGCTCAATCCGAAAATGTCTGAATTGGCGATTAGATAATACGTGTGTTTGTGATGCGCTCTGGCGGCGAGAAAGTATCCCGCTTCGTGCAAAAGCCCTGCAGCGTAAAGCATGAGCCGATGTCGCGGCGTTAAGCCGGACAGGTCTTTGAACATGTCAAACAGGTTGACAGCGCAGTCCGCCAATCGGGTACTGTAATCCAAATCGACGAGGAATTTGGCTCCCAAAGCGCGAGCGGAATCAATAACTCCCGTTGACCAGGATTTATCTTCGATTCCGGAGATGTTTAGCGCCATGTTTTTAACCAGACCGTCAATCATCTTTGCCGCGCATAGATGAATCTTTTTCAAGTTGGTTTGACGAAGCAGATAACGAAAGATCGTACAGGCGGGAATGATTCTTTGCGCTTCTTCAAAGGGAATTTGATAGTTCCGGCTCAGTTCCAGTTCGCTTTTATCAGAAAAATGCTCGACAAATTTTTCGATGCTCCTGACTTCCAAAACTTCCAACGGCTGAGTTGCCCCGCCGCCGACAACCAGTTTTGAAATTGACGTCGCCGTTCCACCGGATACTGCAATGATTCTGTCAACAGATCCCAAATGAAGAGAGTTGATTGAGGTAAACATCGCCGTGTCGATATGCGACTCGAGTCTTTGCAAATACTGAGTTGGCAGCATTTCAACGCTTTGATACTGCTCACGCAAACGCACTGTTCCGGTATTGACGGAAACCGCGTTGACCAGCTTTCCGTTTTGGAGAACCGTCAAAAGCGTATTGCCTCCCCCCACTTCGACAATAAGAACTCTGCCTTTTTCCAGAACCGATTTGTCGGAAAGCGAATTGTTTACCGCAGAAAGAATCAGATGACTTTCTTCAGAAGGGTCGAGGATTTCCACCTGAATTCCGCAGGCATTGTAAATTCTGTCCTGAAAGACGTCCGCATTTATTGCTTCGCGGACGGCGCTGGTTGCAACGCAGCGCACCGTTTGAACCTTGTATTTTTCCAACAGTTGTTTGTAGCCTCTAAAAATAGCAACGGAGGTTCGCATGGAATCGTTGCTGATCCGGTCGGTACAAAAAGTATCCTGTCCGAGCCGAACGGATTTATTGTACTGACCAAGAGATTCAAATTCCCCCGTCGGTTCGACCTGAGCCAGATTCATGCGAATTGAATTGGACCCCACGTCTATGGCTGCAATAGTTGTAACAGAGTCTTCCATGATAATTCGTTATTAATCGCATAAAACCGCTCTCGTAAACACGGGGCGGTTTTATGACAATTACTGAAGGGTGAAACAATCTGATTAAAGTGCGTTGGCGGGCTTAATGACCTCTCGCTTGGGGTCGTTAGGGGCTTCCTTCGCTTTGATTGTTGCCGGATTGGGCATGTTCGCAACGCCAATTTGAAGCGCCTTGACGTAATCTGCGGTAATATTGAGAACTTCTCGCAGGTACGGAGTCTCTTCAATATCTGATCCATCCGGCTTGATTGTATCTTCAAGCTGCTTTTTCTCTTCCTCTTCCGGAATGAGTTCAGCGCGTTCTTCGAAGAACTTCTTTTCGTTAAGCGTGATATTGGACTTGTCCTTGTTTTTCAAGTAGCATTCGATTTTCCGATTGGTCTTTTGGAAATCTTCGCTTTGAGCGCAGCGAACAGCCGAAGCTTGCGTCAAATACTTAACGATATTCTTCGGAACGAGATTGAACTTCAGGTATCTCTGAGCGGGAACCTGATCAAACGCCAGAGCGAAATCCAGGTCGGACTCGCCAACGTCCATATGAGATGTAATGGACGGAAGTTCAACATCCGAAACGACTCCGCGGTTTTGAGTGGAGTCTCCATCTGGACGATAGAACTGCTGAATGGTAACTTTCAAAGCGCCCAGCTTGGGAGCGGCTCCAAAATTAAACAATGCGTCGCCCAACGGCAGCAGGCTTTGAACCGTGCCTTTTCCGTGAGTTGATTGGTCGCCAACGATCAAACCGCGACCGTAGTCCTGAATTGCGCCGGCAAAAATTTCACTGGCGGAAGCGGAAAATTTGCTCACTAAAACTACCAACGGCTTGTCCCAGGTAACGTCGTCATTGTGGTCTGAGTAACACTCAATTTTAAATTCTTCCTTGTCATACTGACTGGTTCTGCCTCGTTTAGGTCCCTTAACCTGAACAACAGGTCCCGTTTTGATAAACAGTCCCGTTGTGTTAATGGATTCCGGAAGAGAACCGCCGCCATTAGCGCGAAGATCGACGATACAGGCGTCGCATCCTTGAGCGTTGAAGTCTTCCAAAATGCGTTTCATGTCGCGAGTTGTACTGCGGTATTCTGTTTTACCGTTACGCATGCCGGACATGTCCGCATAGAAACTTGGCAGATCAATAACGCCAATTTTATAGGGAGTTCCATCGGGTTTGGTTCCCGCTTCAAAAACTTTGCCTTTGGCGGCAGAATCTTTCAGTTCAATTTTGGCGCGGGTGATTTTGATGTCTTTGGTTTTTCCGCCGTCTGCCGGCAAAACTTCCAGTCGAACGACCGTGTTGGCTTTGCCTCGAACCTTTTTGACGACGTCGTCGAGCTTCATGTCGACTACGTCTTCAAATGGACCGTCTGCCCCCTGACCAACGCCGATGATTTTGTCTTCGACCTTGAGAGAGCCTTCTTTTTCGGCAGCTCCGCCAGGAACAAGATGCTTGACAATCGTGTAACCGTCTTCTGATCCTAAAGTCGCTCCGATGCCTTCCAGTTCCAGACGCATGTTGATTTCAAAGTTTTCCAGCGTGCTGGCGGACATGTACGTCGTATGCGGATCAAACGCCGTTGTCATAGCGGTGAGATACATTTCCAACAGCTCGTTGGAGTCCGTTTGATGCATCCGCTTCTGGAAACTCTTGTAACGACGGGACAGTTTGTCGATGGCTTCCTGACCTTCTTTGTCGTCAACTTTCAAAATGAGCAGATCGTATTTTACTCTCTTGCGCCATCGTTCCAGAGCTTCAGCCGCGTTTTTGGGGTAATCGAGTTTGTCGCGATCCAGACAGATGGTTTCGTCAACTGTGAAGTCCATCGGCTGCTTGAGCAGATCCTGAACCTGTTCCATACGTTGGTCAAGGCGAACAATATACGTCTTGTAAATAACGTACGCAAAACGAATGTCGCCTTTTGCCAGCCATGCAGGCATGAATTTTACCTGTTCTTGAAATTTTTCAATATCGGACTTGTAGAAATACGCTTTTTGATAATCCAGCGCCTTGATGAAATTGTCCAGCCAGCGCTGAGAGTATTCCGCATCGATTTTTTTCTGGGACAGATGTTCGTGCGGCATGAGAATGTCGATTATTCTGGCGATTTGTTTATCCGTCGCGTTGGGTTCGCGAAGTCCGTCATCGCCAAAAGATACGGAAGTCGAATAGAAGATTGCAACAGCAAACGTCAAAAATACGCTCAACCGTTTGAGTGTGTTGAATTGATCCATAATACTTACTGGTTAGGGTGAAATGCCGCAGTTAGACAGCATATTAAATAAATTTGCTGACAGACATATCTGTTTGAATTCCGACTGTGAGGAATTCAATTGTCGACGCAGCAAAAACAACGTTTATCTATAATAACACTTTTTTTTAAAAAATCAAGGGCAATAAAGGGGGGAGTTGGAAAATAGAGAGAAACAGCAAGCTGATTATATCAAATTACCCATTGCTCCCATTTTCCTTGCTTCTCAATCCTGTTTTGAGTTTATTATTCTCTATCTCTTTCTGAACCGTTCTGGTTTTCTAACATGTTTTCATTATTGGAATTCGGGGGCGATTCATTGGGATCGGTTGCTTTGACGTCAATAATCTGAACGTCCGGATTTTGATGGTATGCATCATTAAACGAATCTGAATAATCGTCCTGAGAAACGTCTTCTGAATTATTGGAGGCGTCGCTTGGATTGTTTTGGGGTGCGTTTGAAGTTGAAAAACTGAACATTTGAAATTGCGATCCCATGCCTTCCGGTATTTCAAAATACAGATTCCTTAAAAACAGCCAACTAACTACCCAGCGAATCGGCGGCATGAACAGTAAAAGACCTATAGCGCTGGTAATAATTCCGGGAATTATCATCAATATGCCCGCAAACAAGATCAGAACGCCGTCCCGCATTTCGTTAGTCGTGGGCATGTTGTTCCGTTCCATGTAGAGGATGCGTTTCCAGCAAATAGAGCCTTCCCATCGCATGAGAATGATGCCCAGTACAATTGACGTCAAAATAAGCGCTATTAAACTTAGGGCGCCATAAGTGTTAGCGTACTGAAACATATAGTACAGCTCCAACGCTATGACGATCAAGAACAGCGGCCATTTCCAGCCAAAGTATTTCAGGGGCGAATTTTGCATATTATATAATTGACTGTTGTAACGACTCTATGAGTTGATCAACGTCAGATTCATTGTTAAAACCATGAACGGAAACTCGGAATCCTCCGCTTCGTTCCGTCAGTACTACTCCTTTTTCTACGAAATTTTTTGCTATAAGTGCGAGTTTTTTTTCTCCAATTTCCGGAATTCTAAAGAAAATTATACCAGAGCCGTGAAGATTTTCGTTTTCGAGAGAAATATCTGTGTTAAATTTGACGCCTAACAACTCCAGTCGTTCGATCAAATATCGGCGGATTTTAAGTATTTGATTTGTAATGGTTTCCTGCCCGTACTGGAAGATCGTTTCCAAAGAATCCGTCATCGTCAGCCAGGCGGGAGTAGCGGTGGTGGCGGTCATAAACCGTTGAGCGTTTTTCATTTCCGGCCAGTCTGAACGAGAAAAGTCTGTATGATTTTCCACCGAAGCCCAGCCGAAATTGATGTTTCTTAACAAACCGTTGACCGCGTTTTTGCAGTAGAAGAACCCGGAGCCTTGAGCGCTCAAAAGCCATTTGTGCGCCCCAACGGACAGGAAGTCAACGTTTGTATCTTTGACGTCAAAGGAGAATGCGCCCATGCCCTGAATGCCGTCTACGCACAATAGCGCGCCGTGAGAGTGAACCATCTCAGCGATCTCCTTGATATTGGCGCGCCAGCCGGTGCAATAGCTCACCCAACTGACGGAAACCAGACGCGTGCGGCTGTCGATGTACGGATCCAAAGCCGCGGCTGTTAGTTTGCCGTCTGGAAGGGAAACGCGACGCGGTTCCACCCCGCGATTGGCGAGAAACGTCCACGGATAAATGTTGGCGGGGAACTCGTTGTCCGGAAAGACGACGTTGTCGCCCGGCTCCCACGGCAACCCTTCCGCCACGATTTTCAGACCTTCCGACGTGCTGCGAGTCAGAGCTATTTCGTCGTCCTGAGCGTTGACCAGCTTTGCGGAAAGCGGAATAGCGCGGAGCATTTTCTCGTACCATTCCGGCCAGAATATTGACGCCCCGTCGAGGGACTGCTGCGCCCAGTCCGTCATGCCCTTGAATACGGCGCGGGAAAACGGACCTATAGAAGCGCTGTTGAAAAAACAGATGTTCTCACAAATTGGAAATTCGTCGCGAAAAGACATGGGGGTGAGGCAGTAGGCAGTAGGCAATAGGGAATTGGGAATAGGCAATAGGAAATAGACTATATGGAATAGACTATAGACAAAAGACAGTAGGTTGTAATTACTACTGCCTACTGCCTATTGCCTACTGCCTAACTAACAAACTAGCAGAACGAAACCTTGGGGTTCGCGAATCGCAGACCGTCGCCGTCGTGATAGTTGGCGTATTCGGTAACGATGGTTCCCTGCGGTCCGCCCATCATGCAGTGCCAGGATTCCAGCTTAGCCAGGTGGCT
>JAFSMW010000190.1 GCA_017447745.1 Thermoguttaceae bacterium | reverse complement strand
ACACGGCGCAGCAACGCCCGGCGTATACGCCAGCGACAGTTCCGCCGCAGTCTCGCACGGCTTGGTAATTTTTACAGACGTCTTTCCCGGAACAGGCTGGGAATGGTACGCCAACGCGGCGGTTTTCAGTTCTTCGGATTGGTTCATTTGACAATAATTGTTATTGATTCACATTTTGCGATAAGCGGAATGATTCTTTGAGGCGCTTGCGTTAACTCCTCACTCCTCACTCCTAATTCCTAACTATTAGGCACATAGCACTTAATACTTACCGCTGTTTATATATAATCTTGCCACATTTTTTCATCTTGTCAAGGGAGGAACGGGGAGAAGTTGGAAATGGTGAAATACAAATTGAGACGGGATGACAAACGGAAATGCCTTGAATCATTTTCATGATTCCCCAATTTATCTCTGTCTCTATCCCCACGTCTTTAGACGTGGGAAATAAATTCTATTAAAAAATCGTAGCCCCCAGATTCATCTGGGGGACGAATAAAGACGCCACGCCCCAAACGCTTCCCCTCCCCTCCCTTCCCCGCTCCTGAAGGAGCGGGGAAGGGAGGGGAATTCGTGCGTAATAATATTTTTATGGCATTTTTGATCCCACGCCTAAAGGCGTGGGCTACGATTTTTTGATTTTTAATTGTTCTCACAGCTAAAGCAGTGAGAACAAATCTTCGCCCCAACGCTCACCCTTCAACCCCGCAATTTTTCTTGCACCTTCTAATTTTTTTGGTATTTTTTGTAAAAAGAATCTGGATACTTTCAAAAAATCGTGTATAATATATATTGAATAACGCTATAGGGGCTTTGCGTTGAAGGGGAGAAGTATACAATTTACTTCTCGTCTCGACGAATGCGTTTCCCCTATCACAAAACTTGCAGACGGAACTTGCAGCAATACCATGTTATCAACTAAACTATTTTACCGATTTTGCGGAATCGTTACAATCGTCGCGTTACTGAGCGTTAGTTTATTCGCACAAGACAAACCCGTTCCGACGACGTATAGTTCTTATCTCAACGCGGTCAACGCCCCGTACGCGTGGAATTTGGGGTATACAGGTCAAAACGTTGTCGTGGGCGTTATCGACGACAGCATTGACATGGGGCACCCGTTCTTCAGCTCTAATATTGATACGGATTCAGCATACAATACCGGCGTTATATACAACAACGCTTTTTTCAGGCAGAATTTTATGTCGAATCTGCCGACGCAAGACCCAAACGATACGTCTGCCGTTTGGGACAGAGCCACAGTTAAGTACACCAACGCAACGTCAAACACAACCAGTGAATACGATTCTCATGGTACAAGCGTAACCGGGTGCATTGCCGCCTACAACGCTTCAACTAACACGTACGGTCCCGCCTACGATGCGACAATCGTTCCCATTCGCGTCGATTTCCCCTGCCAGGCGTTTCCCGCCTCATACGGCGGCTATAGCGTTGGAAACTATACGTTCGCTCAAGCTCTTGTTTATGACAACGAAAATATTGACATCAAAAACAACTCCTACGGGACTTCGATGGGATATATCGGTCAGGACGCTGCCCTGACAATCGCCGCCATTAACGACGCCATGGCAAACAACACGATTTTGCTTTACTCCGCCGGCAACGAACGCAATAAAACCAATTACTCCAACAACAAAGACTGCTCAAAAAGAATAACAAACGCTCACCCGTACACAATCACCGTCGCCGCCACCGGCAAAAACTATACAACAGATTATACCGGATACGCGCCGTTTAGCAACTACGGCGCCTGCGTGTTCATAACCGCGCCGGGCGTTGGAATCCGAACTTCTGACCGGGAAGACGAATCCAATACCAACAACGTGTTCACCTACAACTGCACGCTGGTTTCTGAATCCAGTTATCAGGGATCCGTTACCGGGAACATGAACTCGTCGTTTAACGGGACGTCCGCGTCCTGCCCGGTAGCGTCCGGAGTTTTGGCTCTGGCTCTGGACGCCTATAAACAAGCCTATCCGGGTCAGACCTGCGACGTCCGGTATATCAAACAGCTTCTCGCCAGAACGTCAACGAGAATCGACGAAAACGCTACAGCAGAAGAAGTAAAATGGGTTGAAAACGCCGCTGGCATTAAATTCTCTCACACCTACGGATTCGGACAGATTAACGCTCAGGGATTGATTGACGCCATTCTCGACCCGATCGGAACGCTTGGCAAGAATTACGACGTTGTAACAGAACCGACAATCGCCTCGTTTGACTGGTCAACCATGACGGTTTCGTCAAACGAATTTTTGGCGTACACGACAACCTACCCCTCGACCGGCAATTCCGGCGGTTCCGTCTACATGACAACCTTCGGTATTTCCGAAGAAGAGCTCCTCGCCGCGGCGGCGGAATACCAGTCCGGATCAGCGGCGTACGTAACGCCAAACGATTTCGAACTCATGGCGGCAAACGAACCCGTTTATACTGACACGCTAACCATTTCAGACGACTCATTCCTTGGATCCGGAATTCTCAAACAGGACATGGAAGAAGTCGTTGTAACGCTGACCGCTAAAGCCGACAACGCTGCAACCGGATTCGATCCGCGATACATGCAAATCACGCTTGACCATGACGGCGTAACAAGCTATCTGGCATTTGCCGACCCCAACAGCGCTCAGTACAACGTCAACTCTATAACCTGGTCGTTCTGCTCCAACGCCTTCTGGGGCGAAGACCCGACCGGCGAATGGACGTTAAGCGTCTACAACCTGGGATCGGACACTACAACGTTTAATGTCAGCAAAGTTGTCAGCTCAATCTATATGGGCGAACTGGAAACCTCCCATCCAGAAGCCGTCCCGGAACCGTCGACCTGGGCGCTGATGGTTCTCGGCGTTATCGTAGTATTCCTTCGTAGACGAAAATAAGGCGAGCCGGGGTGCGTAAGCCCCCGGAAAACTCTCACGCGAAGTACGCAAAGTTTTAAAGATTTCTATGCGTTCTTTGCCGCTTAAAATTCTTCGGCGGCAGAGACTGCCGCGATCCGGACTCAACAGAGTACAACCGATACTTAACTAATCACGTACTCTAATAGATACACGCTTGCCAGAAAAACTAATGCTTATTTGAACAATTACCTCATTGTTCTGCACATTCTTGCCCTTCAATTTTCCGACGTTCCTCTTCAATCTCACGTTGCAATTCTTCCGCTGGAGGCAACGTAAAACGGTATTTTGAGGCAAATATCTGTTTTTCATCATTCAATACAGAGTATTTGACGATAGCCTCGTTTTTCTGAGAACAAAGAATAATGCCAATAGTAGGATTATCGTCATCATTTTTGTAAAGTTCATCGAACATTCTGATGTAGCTATCCATCTGCCCTATATCGCCATGCGTCAGCTTTCCGACCTTAAGATCAATTAATACATGACATTTCAGAATACTATGATAGAAAACGAGGTCAAGATAGAAATCTTCGTCCTCAAATCGCATGAGCTTTTGTCTTGCTATAAAACAGAAACCACGCCCTAATTCCAGCAAAAATGACTGAATTTTACCAATCAAAGCCTGTTCCAAGTCAGTTTCACGCAATGCCGGATAGTTTTTCAGATCAAGGAATTCCAATACGTAAGGGTCTTTGATAAAGTTCTCTGGCTCTAGCGAGACTGTCAGTTTTTCCGCCTCAGCTATAACAGGAGCTTTTTCACGGCTTGCAAGCAACCGATCGTAATACAGTGTAGAGATTTGCCGTTCCAACTGTCGGCTTGACCATGCAGAGCGAATGCATTCCTCCATATACCAGTTTCTCGCCGTCTCATTTTCAACCCGCAACAGGGCGCGATAATGCGTCCAGGTTAATTGCGAACGCAATGCGTTCGTATTTGGGAACAAAACATAGAATTTTTTCATTTGTTGAAGGCTTCGCACTGAAAATCCAGAACCAAATTCCTCCTGAAGTCTTTCGGATACATCCAGCAATACGCCTTTTCCGTAATCTGCTCGAAGACTGCCATTTTGCTCATGTTCAACAATTATACGTCCTATGTTCCAATATGCATGAACCATTGCAAAATTAACAGCGTTATATGTCTGATTCCGTGAAAGAGTAAGCAATTCTTTAATTTCAGTGTAAATATCCATAAAAACAGCAGGTTCGTTCTTATTCATAATCATCGTCTCCTCTTAACTTTTTTGAATTACGAACGCAGTGCGTTCGTAATTTAGTTTCCCCATCAACTCTATACAGAAGCCGGCAAACTCGCCAAGTAATCTTCCTGATTTACGAGAGCTCTGGATTGCTAGAAATTATTATAGCGACAATATAGCTTTATACAAGAGGACGTATATTACTTCACTGAAAATAATACTACATATCAAAATCTGTTCTGGTTGAATTTGATTTAATTACTCAAAAATTCTCCCCTGCCCTTGCAATTGATTTTTGATTGCTGTATAATCGAAACTGTTCAATCTGGAATTGGACAGTTTTTTGTTTTCCCCCCTTTAACCGATACGAGAGGAACGACTCATGAATAACATTATATCCCGCCGCGCCATGCTGCAGGGGTCCGCAGCTGGTCTTGCCGCGCTTGCCTGCGGCGCTTTAACCGGCTCCGCTTTGGCGGAAGAAAAACGTCACGTCTATAAAATCGGGACGTGGTCCAGCAACTTCGAACAGGCGCAGAAGCTCGGTCTGGACGCCCTTCAGGTTTCCTTCAGCCTCCGTCCGCGCGACAACGGCGACCTGAGAAATCCGGACGTTCAGAAGGAGTATCTGGAACGCTCGCAAAAGACCGGCGTTGCGATTACCTCGTTTGCCATGGGCGAGTTCAACGGCAACCCGCTGTGGCAGATCAACGATGCGGAAGAACAGGTTACAAGCTGCATCAACGCGATGGCGGCAATGAACGTCAAACAGGTTCTCATTTCCTTCTTCGGGAAAGCAGACCTCAACACCGACGAAAAGTATGCAGAGACGATTAAACGGTTCAAAGCGCTCGCGCCCAAGGCGGAAGACAAAGGCGTCATTCTCGCCGTCGAAGCCCCGCTAAACGCGGAACAACACCTGAGAATTATCGACGGCGTCAACTCCCCTGCCGTTCAGATTTACTACGATCCCGGCAACATGATTCGTCTGTTTGGCACGACGGAAGGAATCTGCGACGACATCCGCAAGCTCAAAGGACACATCGTCGAATGTCACTGCAAAGACGGCGGCATTCTCGGCAAAGGACGCATCGACTACGCTCAGGTCCTCGCTGCGTATCGAGAAATCGGATTCTTCGGAACGCAGGTTATTGAAGGGTCAATCGACCGCAAGCTCGGCTACGAAGAAAGCATTCGTCAGGACGCGGCGTATATGAGGTCTATTTAGGCAGTAGGCAATAGGCAGTAGTTTTGAGGGAATAGGGAGTAGGGAATAGTTTTGAGGCAATAGGCAGTAGGCAGTAGGCAATAGATATATTTCCTACGCACTATGCACTAAGCACTATGCACTATGCACTAAAATCATTTTATTTTACAAATACCATGAAAAAACTCATTATCACATTAAGCTTAATTCTGTTCTGCGCGGCGACGGCTCTGGCTGATGCGCCGGCGTCAACGATTGGGAACAACGAATGGTTCAAGGGCAAGGTTGGCGTCAACCTGTACTCGTATCGTCAGCTGGCGTCAAAAGACCTCAACAAGGCGATGGACGCCGCCAAAGAAGTCGGGTTCGTCTACGTGGAATGTAACAACCCGTACGGACATTCGCTTCAGGAATACCGGAAGATGGTCGACGAACACGGGTTCATTCCTGTCAGCCGCAATTTCGGTTTCGATCAGTGGGAAAAGAATCCGGAACAGACCGTTCAGGACGCTATCACGCTGGGCGTGAAGTACGCCGGCACCGCGTATCTGCCCTGCAAAGGCGGGCGGGACAAGGGATTGACGGAAGAGGAAGTTCGCCATCACGCCGAGGTTATCAACAAGGCGGCGAAACTGCTGGCTGAACACGGTATGAAGTTCCAAATTCACAACCACTCTCAGGAATTCGCCCCGTATAAGGACGGCAAGACCATGTTCGACCTGCTCATGGAACTGACCGACCCGGAAAACGTCGTTGTCGAACTGGATATTACGTGGGTCGTCTACCCGTGGAAAGCCGACCCGGTTGAGATTATTAAGAAGTATCCGAACCGGATCAAGCTCATGCACGTCAAAGACTTCACGCCTTCGCCCGACGGCAAATACCACGGATCCGTTCCAGTCGGCAAAGGTTCTCTGCCGATTAAGGAAATCCTCGTTGCCGCTCAGGAAGCCGGGGTAGATTATTACCTCATCGAAGACGAAGCCAACCAGCCGCTGATCGACGTCCCGGAAACCATTAAGAATATGGAAAATATGAAGTAACGGCGAGACGCTTCCAACATATGGAGTGCGACGGCAAGCCGTCGTACTCCAAAATTTTCGACTGCGTCGTAGAATGTCAGTGGGTCTTTGGACAAGGCGGCGTCAAGCCGCCGCACTCCCCGTGACACTTTTCTAATTCCTACCTAATTCAGCTTGCGTTTGTCGATAACGCGTTTGGCTTTACCGAGGAATCGTTCCAGCGTAGCGTACTGGACGAGGTTGAGTTTCGCTCGGACGCCGGTAACGGACTTGATGGCGTCGCCGATCTTCTGGGAAATCTCGCGCATGTCGGACATCTTGTCGGAGAAGTATTCCGGCAGAATCTCGACGTTGACGGTCATTTCGTCCATCGCGCCAGGGCGATCGATTTCAATAACGTAATGCGGAGCCGTGCCTTTGACGCGCAAGAGCGCTTCCTCGATTTGGGTCGGGAAGACGTTGACGCCGCGGATGATGAACATGTCGTCTGAACGGCCCTTGATTCGGGACATTCTCTTTGTCGTTCGACCGCACTTGCAGGGGCCTTCGTCGAGAATGTACGCCAGGTCGCGGGTTCGGTATCGGATAATCGACATCGCCTTGCGGGACAGGCTGGTGATAACCAGTTCTCCCAGCTCGCCGGGCTTGACCGGTTCGAGCGTGTCCGGGTCAAGACATTCGACAATAAAGCGGTCTTCCTGAATGTGCATGCCGTGCTGATAGACGCATTCTCCGGAAACGCCGGGACCGAACGCCTCGGAAAGCCCCCAGTTGTCGAAGACCATAATTCCCATGGCGTCCTGAATGCGGTGGCGCATGTCTTCCGTCCACGGTTCCGATCCGACGTGAGCGTATTTCAGCGGCAGTTCGTCTGGCGTGATGCCCTGTCGCTGCACTTCTTCCGCAATAACGGTTGCGTACGACGGCGTACAGATAAGCGTTTCCGGCTTGAGATCCATCAGCGACATAACCTGTCGGGGCGTGTTGCCAGCCGCCAGAGGAATGACGGCAGCGCCGACGTTTTCGACGCCGTAATGCAGACCAAATCCACCGGTAAACATGCCGTATCCGAACGAGATCTGAACCAGATGGTGCGGCTGAAGCCCGCCGGCGACGAGGAATCGGGAACACAAGTCCGCCCACGTGCGAAGGTCTTCCTGCGTATACGCCATAAAGGTCGGTTTGCCCGTCGTGCCAGACGAGCCGTGAATTCGGGCGATTTCCGAACGGTGAACGGCGATGTAGTCCAGCGGATACCCTTCGCGCAAATCCTGCTTGGTCGTAAAGGGCAGACGGCGGATGTCGTCCAGCGTTTTAATATCTTCAACGGAAACGCCGGCTTCCTTGAATTTCTTTTGATACATCGGCACGATTGACATGCGCGCAACCGCTTCTTTAAGCCGATACAGCTGCAAAGCGTTCAACGCTTCGCGATCCATACACTCCGCCGGATTCCAAATTCGCGGAGGAAATGAGAGGTCTTTCATAGGGGGGTAAGGGAAACAAGTGGTAAGTGGTTAGTGGTAAGTGGTTGGTAATACGCTTGCGAACTTACCACTAAAAACTTACCACTTCTAACTAATTATCGAAGGTTCTTAAACAGTTCTTCTGACGAAATGACGCGAATGCCGGCTTTCTGGAGGGCTTCGATAGCGAAATCGGGGTTGTCGAATCGAAGAATCAGAATAGCGGAATCTTCCATTTTGCGGGTGAACGCGTACATGTATTCGACGTTGACGTTGGCTTCATCAAATACTTTCAGAACGCGAGCCAGTCCGCCGGGTTCGTCTTTGATTTCCGTTGCAACGACGTCGACGATTTTGACGACGCGGCCATCTTCTTCCATGAGCTGCTTCGCCTTTTCCCAATCCTCGACAATCAGACGGAGAATGCCGAACTGTTCGGTATCCGCCAGAGAAAGGGTAACGAGGTTGATGTCGGCGTCCGCCAAATGCTTGCACACTTCGTACAGGCGTCCCGGCTTATTTTCCAAAAAAACGGAAACTTGCTTGATTTTCATGTTTTTTGTCTCCTGTGAACTCGTCGTGTAAACGAACTCCGCAATGAAAAAAGAAAACTATAGTTATTCCTCTTATTCTGTATTATATCCGATTTGTGCATTCCGTACAACCGGGGGGGAGAAAAAATTTAATTTGGAGTGCGACGGCTTGCCGTCGCTTTCGTACTTGACGGCTTGCCGTCAAGGAATGCGGAAGCCTCCAAAATTCTCCTGAACGTGTCAACCGCTCCGACCCGCTGGATCGCGGCTGTCTCAGCCGCCGAAGAAATCTCACGCAAAGTCCGCGAAGTTCGCAAAGAAATGAAAGACGGTAACGGAGAGAGCGAAGCGAACGTAGTTACGCTTTGTTCGAAGTGTGAAATACCGCATTGCGTAAGCCGGAAACCTCCATTGGATGTAGCCCGTCCCCGGGCTACAACTTGACGGCGGAGCCGTCAAGCAAAAGCGGAAGCCTCCAAAAATCACGAGAACGCAGAAAGCCCATCAGAGCTGCTGGTTCGCGGGCGTCTTCGCCCGCCGAAGCCCTCTGCCCTACGCAATCTCTTAGCGTACCCGGCACGCGGCAGTCCCCTGCCGCCAACGCCTCTCAGCCCCGCCCACGTTCTCCGCCGCAGCCGGAAACCATTCTGGATCGCGGACGTAAGTCCGCCGAAGAAAAAACGTATTATGGTCTTGATTTATAGTTCGTAATTTGTTACAATGTGCTGTTAATTTTAACAAAGGAGATTCTATTATGAAAAGAATTTTGTTAAGCATTATCGCCCTGTTGACATTTTTTAGCTCGGTAGCTTATAGCTTTGATTTCCATCGCCTTGACAAGGTAAACATTGAAGAGGTTACAATTAAAGCGCAGCAAGGCGACGCCGAGGCTCAATGCACCCTTGGAAGTTGCTTATTAGAGGGACACTATATTGAGAAGGATGTACAAAAAGCTATGATATGGCTTCATAAATCCGCTGAGCAGGAATGTTCTGATGCACAGACACTCCTTGGAATGATATATTATTCCGGTGTTTACAAAGGAGTTCCACAAAATAAGAAAAAAGGAAAATATTGGCTTCGACTTGCTACAAATAATGGTTGTAAATTAGCTGAATCTTGGTTACATTGTATTGAAAGCTTGGAAGAATATAAACGTGCTTTAAGAACTTATGATTAATAAATGCGAAATTGGGAAAAACAATCTAAAGTTCTTTTTAGGTATTACCTATTTCTGAATTTCTCTGTAGTATATATCTTAAGCGGGCGAAGACGCCCGCGAACCAGCGGGACGGGGGGGCTTTCCGTGTTCTCAAGATTTTTGGAGGCTGCCGCGTTGTCTTGACGGCAAGCCGTCAAGTAGGACTCCGAGGGCGGAGTCCATCCGGGGGAGGTTGCTGGCTGCGTCGTTTGAGATTGCACACTTTAAACGTTTGGTTCGCCTTCGGCGAACTGCGTAATTCCGCTCCCGCTGGTCGCTTCATTACCGCCTTTCATTTCTTTGCGCTCTTTGCGTGAGATTTCTTCGGCGGCAGGGGACTGCCGCGATCCGGGCTGATCCAAGTCTTTCTGCGGGGCTTTGGACAAGGCGGCGTCAAGCCGCCGCAGTCCCCGGACCATCGCTCCCCGGACCTGCGCTTTGCGTAATTGCTAATTGAAAATTGCTAATTGCTAATTGTCCCCGACCCTCTTGTCAAGCGCGCCTTGCTCTGGTATAATCGCTATTATGTATTACAGAGACTATCACAATTCGAATCGTTTTAAGGGCTGCGATACGCTGCTCATTTCCATTAAACCGGAGCTGGTTGAACGCATCGTTCGCGGGGAAAAGAAGTACGAGTATCGAAAGTCGTTTCCGCCTATCACGGTCAAAAGGTTGGTGATTTACTCGACGTTTCCGATACAGAAAGTCGTCGCCGTCGCGGAAGTTCTTGCCATGCGTGAAAACACGCCTTGGGCGATCTGGGAAGGCACAAAAGACGGCGCGGGCGTGTCCGAACAGATGTACTATCAGTACTTTACAGGCTGTCCGAAAGCGTTCGCCTTTAAATTGGGAAAGATAGACGTCATCACCCCGCCAGCCACCCTGATTGACGTCGACAAAACACTTTCGCCTCCGCAATCGTATACAATATTAAAGCCCGAACAGGCGGAATTGTTTATAAGACTGACAGAGAAGTGAGAGCCAACCTCAACTCCTCACTCCTCATTCCTAACTCCTAACTAATTCGCCCGTCCCTCTTGTCAACAATTCCATAGAGCGTATAATACATAGTACGGCATGGGAATCGAAATGCAATAATCGTTTCGACCGCGTGCCTTGTCAAACTCAACCAGGAGAGCAATACCGTGAATATATTGATTGCAGCCAGCGAAGCGGCGCCCTTTTCCAAGACCGGCGGTTTAGCTGACGTCTGCGGTTCCTTGCCGGTCGAACTCAATCGTTCCGGGAATCAATGCGCTTTGATTATTCCCGCTTACAAACAAACTCTCCAGAAGGGGTTTGACATTCAAGACCCGGGTCTGCGGTTTTCCGCTCCCGTTGGAGACAAAACGGTTGAAGGACGCATTCTCAAAGCGGTCGTTCCTGGCGCCGACACGCCGGTGTATTTGATCTATCAGAAGGATTATTTCGATCGCGACGGCATTTACCAAAATCCAGACGGCTCTGATTTTATCGACAACTGCGAGCGGTACGTTTTCTTCTGCCGCGCGGCGATGGAGACGATTCGTCTTTTGGACTTGAAGGTAGACATCCTTCACGCCAACGACTGGCAGACGGGACTCATTCCCGCGTACTTAAAAACGGAATATCGGCTTTATCCGCGATACGCCAACATCGCGTCGCTGTTTACGATTCACAACCTGGCATATCAGGGGTCGTTCTGGCATTGGGACATGAACCTCACCGGGCTGGACTGGAAGTACTTCAACATGGATCAGATGGAGGCGTACGGACGGCTCAACCTCATCAAGACGGGCATCGCCTTTGCAGACGCCGTTTCGACGGTTTCGCCGCGTTACGCTTTGGAAATCCAGTCGGCGCCGCTGGGCTGCGGGCTGGAAGGGATTCTGCAATGCCGGCGTCACAGTTTATACGGAATTCTCAACGGGGTTGACCTCAACGCCTGGAATCCGGAAACTGACCCCAACCTGGCGCAGACGTACAACGTTTCCACCTGGCGGGAAGGCAAACGAGCGTGCAAAAAAGCGCTCTTGCAGCAGCTGGGACTGCACGAAGACCTCGACGCGCCGTTGCTGGGCACCGTCGGGCGGCTGTCGTACCAAAAGGGATACGATTTAATCGCGGAAGCCATGCGTCGAATCGCTCCGCAGCACCCGGCGCAATGGGTTGTATTGGGAACCGGCGAGGGGTGCTATCAGAACATGCTTCTCGACCTGCAAAACCAGTTCCCCAATAAAATCGCCGTTCGGCTGATGTACTCCGATTCCATGGCGCATCAGATTATCGCCGGGTCAGACCTGTTCCTCATGCCCAGCCGATACGAGCCGTGCGGACTGACGCAGATGTACGCTCTGCACTACGGTACGCTGCCGATCGTTCATTCCACCGGCGGGCTGGCGGACACCGTCGTCAATACAACTCAGCAAACCCTGGCAGACAACTCCGCTAACGGGTTCGCGTTTGAAAACGACAGCATCGACGAATTCACAAACTGCGTCAACAACGCTCTGTGGACGTACTATCAGCAGGACACGCGCTCAACGCTCATTGAACGCGGCATGAAACAGGACTGGTCATGGAGCCGTTCCGCCAGCCAGTACGTTCAGCTTTACGAAAAGATTAAACACTGAGAAGCGAGAGCCACCCCCCAACTCCTCCCTCCTCACTCCTAACTCCTAACTATCAATGGCATACCTGGTAATTCGAGATGGCGAAAGCTGGAGCACGATATTCCAGCTCATTCCCGGCAAGACGACGACAATCGGGCGAGCGTCGACCAATCAGATTGTACTCAGCGACGACCGATGCAGTCGAACGCACGCTGAAGTCTATTACAATTCCGGCGACTGGTATGTCCGAGATCTCAACAGCCGCAACGGCACGTATCTCAACGCCGATCCTGTAACAACGGACATGCGTTTGGAACCGGGGCAGATTCTCCGTATCGGCAAGACGCTGCTCTATTTTGTCGAAAACGTTCAGCAGGCGTACGCCAAATCGTCTGCGCCGCTGCCGCTGACAGACCCGCAAATGACAATCGGCGTCAACGGGGCGGGCGCCCAGCAGAGGGAGTCGGAACTCATTACGCACCGACGCAACAAAACCCAGCTTTTGGATCAGGGGATTCAGCCAGCCGACGTCCGCGGAAAGACGTCCATGACAACCGACTTGTGCAAGCTGGCTTTGGATTTAAGCCGGGTTGACGACTTCAAAGAGGCGGCGGACAAGGCTCTCGAAGCCCTCATGGAACACATTCCCGTCGATATCGGCGCGGTTATGCTTCTTCCCCCGGAAATCCTGCCGGAACGGTTTACCAACGCCTCTCAGCTTCAGCTTTTGACGTTCCAAAGCCGGCGCGGCGTAAAGTACCGCGGCGTTTCCGACTTCCTGGCAACGACGGTCGTTCGGGAAGGACAGGGAATCATGGCGCAGGACATCGGGGAAGACAGCTCGCTGGCTCAAAAGGACAGCCGGGGCGAATTGGACGCCAAGAGCATGATCTGCGCCCCGCTTCGGTTTGAACACTCCATTTTGGGGCTGATCCATCTCTTTTCCACCGACGCTATGGAAAAGCCGGTTCCCGCCGACCTGGACTACGCTCTGGCAGTCGCCGATGCCCTGGCAGTCGTGTTCGACAACCTCAATCACCGCAATCAGCTGGCGCGAAACCTCAAAAAGGTGGAAAGCGAAAACATGCAGCTGCGCCGTCAGCTGGGCGTGCAGTCGGAACTGGTCGGGAACTCCCAAATCATGATGGATATTACCGAGCAGATCGCTCTGGCGGCTGGCAGTAAAGCAACGGTTCTCATTCGCGGCGAAAGCGGGACAGGAAAAGAACTCGTCGCCCGCGCCATTCATTATTCCAGCGTCCGGGCGAACAACGCGTTTTTGTGCCTCAACTGCGCTGCGCTGTCGGAAGATTTGCTGGCAAGCGAGCTGTTTGGGCACGAAAAAGGCGCCTTTACCGGCGCAACGGAACGCAAAATCGGGAAGTTTGAAGCCGCCGACGGCGGAACGCTCATGCTGGACGAAATCGGCGAGATGAGTCCCAACATTCAGGCGAAGTTCCTCCGCGTTCTGGAAGGGCATCCCTTTGAACGCGTCGGCGGAAACAAGCCGATTACCGTTGACGTCCGCGTTATTGCCGCTACAAACCGAGACCTCGAAAAGGAAGTAACGGATAAGAACTTCCGCCGCGACTTGTTCTTCCGGCTTCGCGTATTGGAAATTGTCGTTCCTCCGCTGAGAAAACGTCCGGAAGACATCATCACGCTGTCGGAGTATTTCCTCAAACGGTTCAAAGACGAAACCGGCAGAAAGATCGAAGGATTCACGCCGTCGGCGATGCGCTGCCTGCAGGAATACCGCTGGCCCGGCAACGTCAGAGAATTGAAAAACGTGATTGAACGCGCCGTCGTGTTGTGCCGCAGCGCCAGAATCAGTGAGTCGGACTTGCTCCTTTCCAACCTCGCCACCGCCGGAGACTCGTTTACCGCCGGACCGCAGCAGGAAGGCTCTACCTTCACGCCTTGCTCTTTAACCGACATGGAAGCGCGCCATATCGAAGCCATGATGAAATACTGCGAATGGAATAAGAGCCGCGCCGCCTCTTTGCTGGGAATCGAGCGCTCCACGCTGGACAGAAAACTCTTGAGATACAAAATCCGCAAACCAGCCGGCGTCTGGGACGACGAGAGAGAATAATTAGGAATTAGGAGTGAGGAGTGAGGAGTTTCGCTTCGCGGCGGCGAGGCGCCGCTCCCAACCCGCGCTGCCGCGCGTCTGCCAATAACCGCTCCCGTTGGTCGCTTACGACAACATAGTTAAAAGCTGGGAACTGCTGGGAGTTCTCCCAGAATCCTCCCAGAAGTCTCTCAGCTCTCTCCCAGAAGTCTCCCAGATTGCTCCCCCATACCTAATCTTTACCAATCCCGAAATCTTTCCCTAAATTCTCATAAAAAATCTCAAAAAAATTTGCAATTGCTTGACAATTTCTAAAATACTGATTATAATATATTATAATACATGAGTTATTTAGGCGAATTGTATCTGTACGTTTTGCCTGCAGCTTTCCTTGAATATCAAATTTTCCCAAACCATAAAGATTTTACTGGAGAATACGATGGCTGTCGTTAAATCCTCTTCCCGTCAGATTTCGATTAATTCGTTCATTGCGGTTATTGCCGCGCTGGTTGTCGGCTTGTTTGTCAGCCCCGCTAACGCAGACCGCGTT
>JAFSMW010000189.1 GCA_017447745.1 Thermoguttaceae bacterium | reverse complement strand
GTTATCCCGTAGGCTCGAGATGCCTCCCAAACCGATTTCCACTTGCCTGAAACGATTTCTGACACTACGGTCTGACGAAATGCGTCTGTATATCGTTTTAACATCTTTAACCTTTCTGTCAACCGATACCAGGACAAGACACTAATTTCCAATTACTAATCACTAATTACTAATTACTAATTCACAAGCCCTCCCCGACCCATGAACATCACCAACTTCTCTCCCCGGCTCGCAGACGATTTAACCGTTGTTGTCGACGGCGCGGAAATAATTCAGATTTATCAGCCTGATTCAGGCTCGCTTTTGACCGTTCCCAACAGCGTCGGTCATACAATAAAAGCCGACAAGGCGCCGGCCGAATCCCCGCAGGGCGCAACGATCCTGGAACGCGAATGGAACTGTCCTGTGGCGCAAGCGCCACAGGAAGGCAAGAGGCAAGAGGCAATAGGCAATAGTGTTTCGCCTGCGGCGAATTTAAATCCTACTGCCTCCACTACTGCCTACTGCCTACTGCCTACTGCCTCAATCAACGATATAATCATCGACTCTCACGATCAGCAATGGCGAATCGTTTCCATTGAACGAAAAGAACGAATCGGACGAGTCGTTTATAGAGCGCGACAAATTGACCTCTCGCCTCGTCTGGACGAATGGGTCGATATTATCACGCCGATTTATCAGACCGACGACAACGGCGCGCCGTACGTGCAGAAATATCAAGCAGACGCGACAGGCGTTTCCGTCCGGATTATCCGCGTCCCCGTCTCGTCACATCGGCAACTGACGGACGTTCCCGAAGAGCGAATCGAAATCGTCTTTGCCGACGCTTCCATTCGGATCGACGCCAAACAGCGCATTCGCCTGGCGGACGGAACCATTTACAAACCCACCGACCTGTTTCCCATTACCCAAACCCGACCTGCGCTGAGAATAATCGCGCAGCGTGAGGCAGTAGGCAGTAGGCAATAGGCAATAGAGGAGGCAGTAGGCAGTAGGCAATAGGCAGTAAGCAATAGTTTACGCAAGCGCCTCAATAATCCTTCTCGCAACTCGCAACTCGCAACTTTCATGACTTTACAACAGAAAATCCACGACGTCTGGAAGACAAACCGCTCGTTGGATAGAAGAATTCCGTCTGAATTCCTGACGTGCAATTTCAGTCCATACGAACGCCTGCCCCGCGCAGTGTTTACCATCAAAGACCAGACCGTCGCCGCCAGAACCAACCGCGGCGTCGCCGTTGAAAGCGCGACCGTCCAATTTACCATTTTAGAACCCTCGTTCCTATACGCCATCGGCATGGTCAGTCAGATACAAAGCTCCTACGACGGCAAAACCTTCGACCTCGTCGAAAACAGAAAATCCGTAAACTTCGCACTTAACAACTACAACATTACTCACGAAAATGGTTGCTGGAAAGCTATCGTCAATTACGATGTGAGCATTGTTACTTATAACCCTCTTTCTTAAACGAGTAATTTTATTATGGATGTAACAAAAAATCAGACGCAAATTCGAGCCGAGATCAGCTGGCTGTGGCAGCGGGAAAACGCCTACGACGTTCAAACGGATTCCGGAGCAGTTCGATTCCGCTCTTATAAAACGGACGTTTCAGACGATCGAATCGAAGCCATTTGGGAACAATCCGACGTTACGCTGGAAAAGGACGCCTCTGTCAAATACGAGCTGGATTATCTCACCCGTCGAACGGTGGGAGGAACGCTCGACATCGGTTTTCTTGACGTCCGAACGCTTTTGGTTATCAACTACGGACCGGGAACGCTTGTCGTTTCCCCCTGCGAATCCTGCGGCTGGAAAGGTCCGTGGGACAGCGTTTCTGGCGTAAACGTCGTTCCTCCGGGCGGAACGATTCTCCTGTGCGCCGGCGACGCGCCCTGGAAGGTTGCCCTTCTGGAAAATGGATTAAAACTCCTCGCAACTCAAGACAACTGTAAATTCGACGTTGCCGTCGTTGGGAAAATTGCCGACGTACCGTCGAGCGATTCGTCCTCCGGTTCGTCCGCATCGTCCGGATCATCCAGCTCGTCAGAATCGTCCGGTTCGTCTGGTTCGTCGGAATCAATTAGCGAATAAGAAATATGGAGTGCGACGCCTTGGCGTCGCTTTCATAACCATAACCAACGAGAGTAACGAAAGACGTAATTCACGCCAACAACGTAATGTAAATAATAAAATATTTCAAAGCGTAATTTGCACGAAATACATACTTGAAAATTCTTAACTTTTTTCTTGGAAAAGCGACGGCAAGCCGTCGCACTCCCAAATATGCCCCAAATCCCATTTCAGGAACTGTCCGGCTCGCCGGAAGAAACGTATACGACAGACGACTTTACTGCCGTTCGGAAATTTCTCGTCCCGTGGGAAAAACGAGACGATTTCGCCAACTGGCTTCGCGGCGCGACGAACGTATTCGGAGCAATTGATTTGATTGCGTATCCCAGCCGTCCGGACGTTGTCCCGTATAAAATCCATATCCAGCCGTTTGCCCCCCTCGCCATCGAAAAAACGGCAATGGATAAACCGTCCGACGCGTTGAACAGCTATTCTTCATTTGCTCTGATTACGGTTTACTACAAGATTCAAACGTCGCAGGATCTGGAAGAAGGACCAACGGCTGAGTCCGGAACGCGGCTGACGTACCGAATCAACTTTCAGCTTCAGGAGGTTGAGATCAACGGCGACGGTTTGTACTGGCACGGTTCGACGACGTCGCTGGGATCGAACGCTTCGGTCGTCAAAACCGTGCCGCTGACGGAACATGTTCTCACCTGGAAACAGGTTCTCTTTCCCCCGTGGGCTGCAATGCGGGAACTGCAGGGCAAAGTCAACAGCGTCGAGTTCCTCGACTGCCCGCCGGGCACGCTTCTGTACGAAGGCGTGGGCGTCAACAAACTGTTTCGATCCGATTTACAGGACGGGGCGTCAGAATTCTGCTGGCAGCTGGAATACCGATTCATGCAAAGAATCATTTATCAGGGCGCGTTACGGTACGGCTGGAACGCCGTCTATCGAAAAGAAACCGGCAAATGGGAAGATGTTCTGTTTGGAAAGTCCGCCGGATACGAACTCAATTCGGGAACGCCCTTCTATGAATCCGGCGATTTTAACGCGCTGTTTGTGTCGGAAATAAACTAGGAATGAAGAGTGATTGGAAGGCGGTAATGAAGTGAACGTAGCGGTGCGTGCCGCACGGGCGAGTGGATGTGGTTTTGCCTCCGAAAAAGCGCGCGAAGCCGCGCGGGCAGTAGGACAAGGTTATGCCTCCGAACGAGCTTTTTTCGGCGCCACCCGCTTCCAATCAGGAACCGACCTTGTCGAGCGGAATTACGCATTCGCCGACAGGCGAACAAAATAGCGGGATTAATTTTATGGTTCGCCTTTGGCGAACTGCGTAATTACGCTCCCGTTGGTCGCTCCATTACCGCCTTTCATCCTCTCGCAACCCGCAAATCTTAATTCTTATTCGGCGTCAAATAGTACCGGGCGTTTTGCTCGAATTTGATCAAACTTTCTTCAGAGGAAAAGAGGAATACGCGTCCTACAGCCCAAGCGCCATAACTGCGAGATCCCTGTACTTTCTCCCCGCGTTCTTTCCAAATGACAATATCAATTCCCTGATACGCCGGCGCATACTTCTCTGGATTGCGATTGAATTCTTCCTGCTGCGCTTTTCCCGCAAAAAGATATAACCGCCCTTCAAACAGCTGACGAGTATTATAGTCGCCGCGAACCCACATTGAACGCAGTCCCAGTTCAACGGGGCAATACCCCTCAAATTCAATTCTGGCTCTGTCTTCTTCCGGAATCGAGGCGTAATCGAAACTGGGCGTTTCGTTAATCGGACAAGCGCCGCCCGGTTGAATATTTGTTGGAACCGCAGGGGGATTTTCAATCGCCGGAGGTGCGGGAAACTGATTTGAAGCCTGCTGCTGATGATGATTAACTTTGCTTCCGGAAATGCTTGCAGTTCCAACTTGACCGTTGTTGACGTATTTTGCCATATACGGTTTTGCCGCCTCCTGAGCCGTTGCAAGAAACAGACTATAACGACTCACATCCTGACCGCCTTCCTTAGAATCAATCGTTTGACCGTCTGGGGTTAAAACAATATCCGTCGGAACATACTGAACATTAAACATTTGAGCTTCACGAGCATATTGTTTTGAATTGAGCTTGACGGGAATAAACGATTTCTCAACCAAATCTACAATCGCCGGATTGGGAAACGTATTTTTTTCCATCATTCGGCACGGCGGACAGGTGTCCGAATAAAAATGAAGCAAAACCGGTTTGCCCGTTTGACGAGACAATTCTAGCGCCTGTTTTAAGTTGTCGCTCCACTGAATTTCTTTTTTGGGGGCGTTATCCCATGGGAATCCAAATGAAGAAGAAAACTGGAAAAACAACGCGATCGCCGCCGCTGCAATAAAAATATATTTACGATTGGTAATCATGGGAATGGTTTATCTCAAACAAAAAGGGTTACGGAAGGCAATTAGTAATGGGGAATTATCGCAAGCGCCTCATGATTGAATTCCTGACGCTTTTGTCTCAAAGCGCTCACCTCATCAGCTCTGGCGATATTCGCTAAATACTATAGCACATAAAAAAGAAATAATCAAGATTTCTTTAAAAAGTTGCGCCGCTTTTTTATTACGCTCAAGGAATGGAAACGGTTCTTGTCCACAGATCTGTTGATTTGGCTTTTCGCAACCTTTTATATCTGACATAAGAGTTGGAAATTGAAATACTTATCAACACTGTGGCAATGCTGACGCTTTCGTACAGAATAAGCCCCAAGTTATGGGATATCCCCCGCATAAAGCATAAAGTTTATCTATATCCCCGTATTGCTAAAAGTAATACAGATTCACGACAAACAAAAACGTCGATGATCATTCCCTGTTTTCTTCTGAAAAAAGATATGCTGTAATATTATAGGGTATTTAGGGAACTAAAGAGGTTGAAAAGCGTCTAAAATTCAGCGGGAGCGTATATATATCCGATGTTTGATAAGCGGGGATATATTTTCCTCTTTTTGGGAGGATAAAAAAGGCGCATGCCGCTGTATTGATTTCTTGTTTTGAAAAAATGAAAAGAAAAGACCATCGTATTTATTTTGAATCGCTCGAAAGTCGAGAGTTGCTGGACGCAGCGCCGATTTTGAATTTGTCGGCGCTTGATTACGACAGTCAGGCAGGCTGTTATTCGGTTGACATAACTTCCGGGGCGACGTATCAGATTCCGCTTACCGCGACAGACGCCGACGGGAACGAAGTCTATTTTCGCGTCGAGCCGGATAATACCAGTTATCTTAGCGCCGCTGTTTCTGCCGGAAAGAGAACAGATCTTACCGCCCAGAGCAATCCGTATTTGACAATGACGGTAACGTGGACAAACTCAATTGGAGTGTCGCAGTCGGGAACAATGGTCTTTGAACTGTTCCCCAATGAGGCACCGGATTCCGTTGCCAGAGCAATCGAAGCGACAAACGACGGCTTTTACAATCAGACGCTTATTGACTACGTCAAAAACGGAGCGCTGATTTATGGCGGTTCGTTCAATGCGTCCAACGAGTACATTGCAGAGGAATATTCAACCATCGACGACAACTTCAACCCGTCGCTTCAGCATACAACCAGAGGGTTGATTGGATTTCTGCCGGCATCGACGACTCTCAGCGGGAACGATACAAACACGGCTCAGTTTTACATCACAGACGGAAAGCAAACGAGCTTGAATTCCGACTTGTCCATTTTTGGAAAACTGGTTTCCGGTTACGAAGTTCTCGACGCTATCAGCTCCGTTGAAACGGGAACACACGTTGTAACAATCAACGGACAGCAATATCAGTACAGCGATTGGCCGTCAACGCCGATTAAGGTTGTCAACGCGGAAATTGTCGAGGGAAACGCCTATGCTGTCGCCAACAACGGTACAACGTCTGTCGGCGCAACTGTTTCGCTCAAATCGAATCTGAAAGTAACAACGGATCAGCCGTACACCACTTACATGACAGTTACGGCAGTCGATTCACTGGGAAACGAATCCGAACAGCTCCGGGTCAAAGTTAATATTTCCAAGGCAGATTCAACCAACTCCAAGCCGTTCATAACAGATTTCAATGCATCGGAAATCGTAATTCCGCTGTCTCAATCCGGTCAGTCGGCTGCGTACGTCAACGGGCTGGTTAATGCCAAAGACATCGATTCCGATACAATCTATTACTGGATGGGTCTGTACAAACAGGGTTCGTCAGAACTGTTAACCTATTGCTATTCGTTTGATTCGTCTACCGGCTACTACGAGATTTATACGCAGAACCAGTCTACTCACGCGTATCTTGAACCCGGCGTTTATAACTGGTATACAGTTGTTGCGTCAGGGACGGAAGATGCCGACTGGAACTATGGGGATTCCCAGATGACGCCGGTTTATATTCTGCCGTCCAAGCCAACCGGGCTGACGCTCAATCCGTCCAGCTACGGTTCCGGGGAATCTGGTAACGAAACCAGCAAACGATCCGGCTTAAAGTTTGACGTAACTGGCGCAACAAAAGGCATGACGGTCGAAGTCTGGACAACAATCAACGGCGTGGAAACCTGCATTGGATCGGCGACCTGCGTCAATACAAATGGAACTGTTACAGTCCCGATGAATTCTGGCGTTACGCTCAATTACGGAACGTACAATTTTTCTGTCAAACAGGTTTTGACAACAGACGTTTCCGTTGGGAACACTCGAATTACCGGTAAACGGTTAGAAAGCGATGCTCTGGACGCATTGACGATCAACGTTGTTTCTTCCGAAAACCCCAATGCGCCGACGATTCTGGATCCGTTGTTTTCTACCCCCAGCTGGGAAGGCGGCAACGCTTGTCTGCTAACCAACGGCGTTGCCGAAGCGTTTGAAAACGAGCAGTTCACGCTTCAGCTTCGCGCGTCCGACCCGGACGAGGGCGACGTTGTAACGTGGTCGATTTTGTACGCTCCAGAGTCCATCGCCAATCAGCTCACGCTTAGCGACACGGACGCTAACGGCGGCGCCGTTCTGACCTGGACGCCCGGCGAAGAATGCGGCGACAATCAGTATTCCCTGATTTTGTGCGCCTCAGACGGTCGAGGGAAATTCTCAACCATCGAGGTTGCCATCGACGTCAACGAGACGCAGGACAACCCGATTTTCTATCCGACTAACGCTCAGGCGGGAACCGCAGGGCAATGGATTATGTTCTCCGTCAAGGCGTACGACCCCGACCCGACAAACTCTCAAATTACATTATATCCCAGCAGCGTCCCAGCCGGGTTTGACGCGTCCACGCTTCGCGGCCGCTCCATGTTGATTTACAGCGACGATGGAACGGAGTATCTTTATACTCAGTACGAAGTTGTCATGAAGCTGCCTCAAAACGCAATCGAAGGCGACAGCGCTTCGTTTACCTTTACAGCAGCCAAGACGATTGCCGGACAGACGCTCACGACAACGCAAGACGTCAAGGTTTACGTTATCAGTCAGAGCGCATGGGAAGACGTTGTTATCGCCGCGCCGACGCTGGAATTTGTCGCAGGGTCTGGTCTGAGTCCGGACGACGTGTATATTACCAATAACAACAACTCCAACACTGTTACGACGTTGTCATTCCTCGGTCAAAACCTGACGCCGAGCAAACCCGTCTGTCTGTTTTCAGACAACAACGTAATCGGAATCGAAAGCGACGTTGTCGTTCCTTCTCGCGTTGTTACATCCACCTACGGCTGGACGCTGACTGACGGTGAACACCTCATTACAATAGCGCAGCCGCAACAAGCGACCGTTCAAACAGAAGACGGCGCGATTCTGGTTGACGTCATGGGCGCGATGTCCAACGCCTTGACAATCGACGTCGACACCGTTCTTCCGGTTCTGGCTGACGAACTGAGTAACAACGTCATGACCGAAGGCGTTCTGTTTACGTCTACGGCAAGCGCGACAGACGAGCACGCGATTCAGTATTCTTTGGTTGACGCGCCAAACGGAATGACGATTAATTCTACAACCGGCGTTATCCGCTGGGCTCCGGACTTTTCCACCGGCATTCCGGAATCGATTACCGTCAAAGCAACGGACGCCGCTGGGAATTTCGCTCAGAAATCTTACAATGTAACAGTAACGGAAGGCCCGTCGATCGTCGTTGAAGATCAGACGATTAACGAGTTGGAACTCTGGACGTATGAACTGGACGTCGAAAACGTAACGCAGGTTGAGCTTGTTTCAGCGCCGGACGGTTTGACGCTCAATGCGCCGCAAAGCGCTGGCGGAAAATGGATTCTCGCCTGGACGCCAACAGAGCAGCAAGGCGGCGGAAGCAGCTCGTATACGGTTAAACTTAAAGTCAGCAACAATCAGAACGCGTCCAGAACGGCTACGTTCAAAATCACCGTTAAAGAAGTCAATCAATCCCCTGCCCTGTCGCCGATTGCAAATCAAAACGTCAATGAGGGAGAAACGCTCACATTGACCGTTACCGCAACCGACAACGACATTCCGAAACAGAACCTGACTTGGAGTTTGACCAACGCTCCGGACGGCATGACAATCACCCCGACGTCAACTAACGGTCGGGCGACGATTTCCTGGACGCCTACAGAAGCGCAGGGCGGAAGCAGTTATACGGTTACCGTTACAGTTTCAGACGGCGTCGCATCCGATTCGCAAGACGTCGTTTTTACCGTCAAAGAAGTTGACAACGCGCCGGTCTTCGACGAACCGACGCTGCCAGTCGT
This sequence comes from Thermoguttaceae bacterium, assembly GCA_017447745.1. GTDB lineage: Bacteria > Planctomycetota > Planctomycetia > Pirellulales > Thermoguttaceae > RUG11551. Next base: position 11,658 of record JAFSMW010000189.1, on the reverse strand, counting down.
CTTCTCCGGCAAGCCGGGAACGATTACGCCTCTGAACGCCGTTTCGATTGACTTCAACGCCGTTGACCCGGACACGCCGCCTTCCGGGATCGCGTATTCGTTAGTCGGAAACGCCGTCAGCGGAGCGACAATCAATCAGTCGACGGGCGTCTTCTCCTGGACGCCGTCCGCCAATACCGAAGCTGGCGATTATTCGTTTACCGTCCGCGCGACGGAAACCGGACGACAAAGGCTGTCTACCGACTACGTTTTCACCTTAACCGTTGTCGAGGCGATTCAGATTAACGAACTTGCCGCGATGGAAGTTACAGAAGGTTCAACCTTGACCGTAACGCCGACGACGAACGCAAGCGGCGTTTCTTGGAGACGTCTGACGTGGTCTTTGTCCGACGACGCACCAGCAGGCGCGAAGATTAATTCTTCAACGGGAAAGATTACCTGGACGCCGTCCGAATCTCAGGGCGGTCAGGAATTCACGTTCACCGTCAACGTTTCGGACCAGGCGTCAAGCGATTCAACCACGCTGACCGTTTCTGTAACGGAAATCGACAACCCGCCGAAGTTTGTCCGTCCAACTAATTCTGGAACGAACGTCGTCTACCCCGGCTCGAAACTAACTGTTTCCTTCAAAGCCGTTGACCCCGACGCTTCCGCCCACGAGATTACATATACGCTCATCGACTCGCCGTGGGGCGTCAGTCTTGATGCAACGACCGGGCTTGTCAATTGGTCAATTCCATATATGTTTCCAGCAGGCGTGTACAACATCACCGTTCGCGGGACGGAAATTATGTATAACAACGACGCGATTGTTTCCGGTCTGTATACGGACTATACGCTTCGCGTGGCGGTCGCTTCCAACATCCCTGCTCCGCCAAGCAACCATCTCAGTCCGTATTATCAGGATCGATACGCGGTTCCTCACGAATTGGCTGTCGACGTTGCAACTCGTTCGGGACAGAACAGCGCCGTTTCCTCTTCAACCCCGACCACGTCGTCAGCCGCGCGCGCCTACGATTCCAGCGACACGATTTTTGGAATTCAGCTCAGCGGATCGTCTCATAGTTTGGGTGAACTGATGCAGACAGCCAAGGAAGAGGAAGAGAAGAAAGAGCCGGAAGCGCAAACGCCAGAACCGGCTCAGCCGTTCTTGCTTCCTCAACAGGAACCGATGCAGCTCAATTCCAAATCCGTCAAATTCAAAAAACGAAAGTAAAACATCAAGACGATAAAACGTCAAACATAGACGCAGGATTCGGGGTTTCCATCTGAAACTTCCGAATCCTGTTTTTTCTTGTATTATATATTGAAAATTGCTCTATTCCAATCTTTTAAAATTTGCTATAGTGCGGTTAAGCGTCTGGCGTATGGCGAATACGTCGCAAAGCGCATGTCTGACAAAGGTTAATTACCTGATAACTACAGTATTCCTGCAAATATAAACCGCTACTATGAGCAAAACATCAAAACCTGTTTCAGTTCAAAAAACTGTCGTTCGACTGTTAAGCGTTACCGCTTTTGCTTTGACGCTCTTCTTCGTTGCGAATTACGGAGAAGCGCAATATCAAAGCTATAATCAACCCCAAACAACGCAAACGCCGACGGAAAACGCTCCGTATCCGGAAGAAATCGTTCCCCTTCCGGAAAGCGCTCCGCAGCAAACGTGGAATCCGCAACCAGCGCAAAGTACGCCTCAAACAGAGCCAAGCGCTCCAAACGCCGAAAACAATCCGCCGCAGACGTGGACTCCACAGCCAGCGAATAACGCCGCTCAGGCTGAGCCAAGCGTTCCTGTAGAACAGGACATTGCATTGCCGGACGACGAAGAGAATGTCATTGAAGACATCGCGGAAGAAGAGATCCCAGAAGACAAACTTCCTCAAGAAGTCTATCCGGCTACAGATCAAAAAGAAACGAACGCCACGGTTGAGCAATCCCCTTCTGAACAATCAGAAAAAACCGATACTCCGGCAGATTCTTCGGAAAACGAATCGGAAGCTAAAGCAGAGTCCGAGGAAAAAGCGGAAGAGAAGCCCGCGATCGATTCAAACGCTCTGCGCGTCTTTCAAAGAATACAAAGCCCCAGAGAGCTGGTTGAATTCTTTTTGGAATCCACCTATAAACGGAATTACGACGACGCATCGTTGACGATGGATTTATCCAAATTGCCGTCGGACACGCAAGACGTTGAAAAATACACGCTGGCTTATCGTTTAGAACAAATTCTTATTCGTCTGAAGAATTTTTCTGTCGAAAAGATTCCAAAGGAGACTGACAATGACAGGTATTTCCTTTGGCCGGATAGAGATTTCGAGGCAATGGTTCTTGTTAAGCAGCCAGACGGTGCCTGGAAGTTTGGCTCTGCAACGGTTACCAACATCGATAAAAATTACGCATTGATTGAAAATCGCCCCCCGGCTTTCGTCAAGAAAGGATGGATGAAAAATATTCCGGAAAGCCTGTTTCAACCGTTTTGGGGAATGATGTATATTCAATGGATTATTCTCCTGGCGTTTATCGTTATTGGATTTTTAGTTTATTTAATCGCCCCATTCTTAACGGTGTACCTGATACTTATGCCGTTACGATTTGTCAAACTGGGTGAGAATTATATCGAACTGATAAAACGCGCACTCCGCCCAATAGCGTATCTGGCAATGCTGTACATTTGGTACTACGGTTTGGTTTACGTTCGAGTCGCGCCAAATGTAATTCAATGGGCAACCTGGATTATGCAGCCTCTGGGAATCGTTCTGGTAATGGTCTTTCTTATGCGCATGTGCGACGTCTTTACAGAATGGCTCCGCAAGCGAATGGTGCGTTCGTCCAATAAAACAGGAAACGTTCTTGTTGAATTGGCAAACCGTACATTGAAATGTTTGATGTTTTTCCTCGGCGTAATTGGAATTGCTCAGGTGTTTGGCTTTTCCGCTTTGGGAATTATTTCCGGGATGGGCATCGGCGGTATTGCTGTTGCTCTGGCGGCTCAGCAGACGATTGCCAATTTCTTTGGAAGTTTGACAATCCTTTTGGATCGTCCGTTTACAGTCGGAGACTGGATCGTCGTTGACGGCGTTGAAGGTTCCGTAGAAACGATCGGGCTGCGATCAACCAGAATTCGCACCTTCTACAACTCGTTGATAGTCATTCCCAACAGCTCCCTGGCGACCAGCGTCATCGATAACATGGGACGACGTTTATATCGACGCTACAAAACGACTCTTGGCGTCGAATACGACACCCCTGTCGAATTGATGGAAGCGTTCTGCGGCGGAATTCGCGCTCTGATAGAATCGTATCCCAATACGCGAAAAGACGACATGCGGGTTTGCGTCAATGACTTTGCCGATTCCAGCATTAACATTCTCCTTGTTTGCTTTTTCATCGCTCACAGCGCAGAAGAAGAAAATGCAGCGCGTCAGCAGTTAATCCTTGACATTATCCGCCTTGCCAAACGATTGGGCGTCAACTTTGCCTTCCCCAGCGTTACTCAATATCAAATTAAACAAAATGCGCCAACCTATCCGATTTTGACGGAGATAAAGAACGATCAGGAATCTCCACATCGATTCGGCGCCAAGGTGGGCGAACAAATCGTATTGGAACACAAATCCGACGACGCTCCGGTTGTTTAACGGCGCCAAACATGCGATAAAATCAGACAGCTTTTAGCTGCCGACCCAATAACAGAAAGTCGGCGGCTATTTGCTGTCAAAATCTGTTCTCCCACAAAGTGGGATGATTTCCCACGGAATAAAATCGCGACCTGGATTCAATTTGATACGCATTCCGGGTCGATATGATACTAAATTTCAAAAAAATTTTGAAAAATCTTCTTTTTTTTCTCAAAAAAGGGGTTGCAGACCCTTGAAAAGCCCATTTTATGATGTATAATTGATTTCGTTGATTGTGGGAAATCAACCCACTGTCAATAAGAAATCGATACATTACGTGGGATTTCAGCCGGTATTCAAAGACGGAGCTTATTCTACCGGATAAAGTCATGACTTTCGCTAATGAACGGAGGTTTTAGTTGAAAGTCAAACTATTTCAGGTTATTCGTGTCCGTCAATAATGCCCCCGCTGCCGAAATTCTCATTAAAGGCGAGTTCACTCGCGCTTTGGATGAACGTTATCGTTTGGCGGTTCCCGCCTCCTTGATTCAGGCGTTGGAACCGACAGCAAAAAATAATGTCGCCAGCTGTATTCTCGCCAAAGAACGAACAGGATGCCTGAGTTTATGGAACGCCGTAAACTGGAAAGCAAAACTTTCCCAAGGCGTCGAACTGATTCAGCGAAAACTCCAGATGGGAAAAATGGAAGGACGAATCGACATGGTTCAAAACCTTGGAAGACTCCTCTCCACCCGGCATAAAGAACTGAAGCTGGACGCCAAAGGAAGAATGCTCATCCCGGAAGGATTCCGGGAATTTTTGGGCGTCAGCCAGGGCGACGAAGTTATTATCGTTGGCGCGGCGGTTTGCATTGAAATCTGGAACCCGCAAAAATGGATCGAATTTCTCGACAAGCAAATGCCGGAATTCAATCAGCTATTCGAACAACTGGTTGAGTAACGCCTGTGCGCTTGTAACACTTTAATTTGGTTTCAACCGACTTGAAGTTTTTTCATTTAGACGCGTTGTCTGGTGATTTTTGCAAGCTTATAAACGATCGTATATCGTTAGCTTCGAGTCGTTGCAATATTAAAAGCCCGCTAACTCATTTGAGCAAGCGGGCTTTTCTTTTTGACATTAGTCATAAGTCAGAAGCTACCTTTTCCCCTGATATTGAGACAACGAAATTCTGGGTTTGCCTTCCTGTCGTTCCAGAATATCGTACAAAGGCAGGAGTTTGGAATCAAGCTTGTGCATCGCTTTGAGTATTCGACTTTCAAAAAAGTGAGCGAATAACGCAACAGGAATGGCGATCGCCAAACCGGCGGCGGTTGTAACCAAGGCAACATAAATGCCGTTGGAAAGCTGTTCCGCGCGATTGGCGCCAATTTCCAAACTGGCTACCATGTGAAACGCCTCGATCATTCCCCAGACAGTTCCCAACAACCCCAACAACGGAGCCAGGGATGAAACAAGCGTCAGCCATCCGACGTTTCTGTACATGTTTGAAGCTTCGTCCTGTTTGGCAGCCTCGACGGCTGAAACGATTTCTGGCAGAGGACGCCCTATTTTCAAAAGCGCCGCCTGAATCACTCTTGCCGCTGGCGAACGGTATTTGTTACAAATCGCCCAGATGGCAGTAGGAGAAAACCTGGTCGGTTCCAAATAAGGAAGCATCTGTCTGAAAAGACGACGGGGCATAATGGCGTTATAACGAAGGGCTATAAATCTTTCCAGGATAAACATCAAGCCCAATACCGAAAGAACCCCAAGAGGCCACATCAGAAAACCGCCGGATTTAATAAGTTCCCAAATATCAATCCGAGAACGTTGCTTCTGTTTTTCTTCGAGTTCTTTTTTCTCTTTTTCTTTTGACAAACGCTCGGCTTCTTCCCGTTGAGCGACTTGTTCGTCTCCCTCTTTCAAATCTTTTTCCGCCAATTGAGCTGCAGTCTCCGCAAGAGGCGCATTGCCCTGCTCTGCGTTCGATTCCGTCTCTACAGCTGCCTGATCTTCTTCAGCAGGCATAAATTCGGAATCCGGCTGAGCTTCTTGAGCTGGCTGCTCTTCTTGAGCGGGTTGATCCGCTGGAGCAGGCGGAACTTCGGGAAGTTCAACATTTGAGTCAACGCTCGGATCAAGAGCGGAATCAGTAAAAGGATCTTCATCCTCCAGCGCCTGCTCAGACGCCTGAGTTACATCTGGAACTTCTGAAGCGGGTTCGGCAACGTCCTGTCCATAGACAGGAAAAGTCAGAAACAGCGAAATCAACGACAGTGAAAAAATACGTTTCATGATATGCTACTGGTTAATTCATTTCAAATGTGAAAGGATGTTCTTGACAGCGGGAACTTTTGAACTATTGGGAAACTCGTCAATGATCTTCTGATACATCTTTCGAGCCTGATCGACTTGTTTGAGCGCCTCAAAACAACGCGCGGCTTCATAACATGCGTCTGCCTGAAGATCTGGAATTTTATAAACGAAAATAACGTTATAGTATTTGGGAATGGCAGCTCTAAATTCGCCTTTACTAAACAATAATTCTCCCAAATAATACCATGATTCAGCAATTGCCCTGTACGATGTTACTGGAAGGCTGGCAGGATTGACCTCTTCATTCTGTTTGACGATCTGTTCAAACAGCTTTTCCGCCTGATCCAGTTTATTGGTTTTAAACCAGATCTTTGCACGCATATGCTGCAAAGCTGGCTCCCAGGTTTTTGACGTCTGTTCCAATTCCGGAATGATTGCGTTATTTTCATCGAGAACCTTGTCAATTCGGCTTGCCGCCAGATCGGCGTCTTTCATTTCAAGCGCGCATTGAGCGGTTCGAAGAGCTGCCATTACCTGATATTGTATTGGCAACTCGGGCAGATCTGGCAATGCTTTATAAAGAGCTAACGCCTCAGCAAATTTCTTTTGCCAGTATAAACAATCCGCCGCCATGATACGGGAATCAAATACGATGTCTTTTATTGCCGACAAATCAATGTCTTTTGCATCGTCGAAAGATTTATAGGATCGGGTAAAACAGCTCAGTCCTTTTCCGTACGCCTTTTCGTCATAGTAAATCCAACCGAGTTTGTGAGCGGACTTGATCACAGCTATAACGTCTGACCCCCTGGCGGCAAAAAGCAAAAGCTCTTTGGCTTTATCAAACTGCTTTGAATTTGCTGCCTGTTCTCCTAACGAATACGCGCTTTCAAAACGATAAATTGACTCTTTATAATTATCATACAGATATTGATACTGCTTGCAGGCTTCGTCATTTTTATTTGCTTTATACAAGGCGTTTGCATACAGAAACACTATTGTATCTTCCTTAACGTCCGATTTGGCAAGACGCTCTTTTGCAGCCATATAATCGTTGAACGCATTTTGAATCTCGTCCATTTTGTTGTCCTGCTGAGCTAAAGACGAGATTTCAAGCCGACGCAATGGAAGCTCCCATTTATCCAACTGATTCTTCTTCTTTGCGATTTCCAACCCTTGCCGACAGTCCTGAGTCGCCTCAGCAAACTTTTTGAGGTTGTAATTACACAACGATCGGAACTGATAAATCTGGGCGGCGTTTTCATGTTCAGGATAATCCTTAATAAAAAGACCGCCGCGTTCAACCGCCTGATCGTACATGCCCTTTTGAATCAGAATGAACATGGAATCCAGAAGCGCTCCTGGACGATAACCGTTCTTGACGTCCTGTGCAATAATCTTGTCTGCCTGTTCCAGTGCGGCGTCAAAGTTTCCAGTAGAACGATAAAGCTGCGTTACATAAAACTCCGCCGCCTGCTTAACGGACGAATCCGGATAAGCGTCAAGTATTTTCCGAAACGACTCCAGGGCTTTTTCGTTATTATTCTGCTTTAAATAAACGCTCGCCTGAACAAAGAGAACTTTGTCAGAACCGGAATAATCAGGATATTTATCCAGACACACCTGCAACGCTTTTAATGACGTGTCATAATTTTTGAGCTGGCCAGCAGCCTTTCCGAGCAGATAAAGGGCGTCCGGATATTGATCGCTCTTTTTGATCTTGCCAATTTCTTTGGATAGAATACTGTAAATCTCGGAATATTGACGTAAAAACTCGTGCATCCTGCAGCAGGAAATGATCCACTCAGATCGACGGCTGTCTTCCGGATTGTTGTCGTACAGCGTTTTAAAAAGGTCTCCCGCTTCTTTAAATTTTTTGGTTATTCTCAGACAATCCGCTTCAAGAATCTGGGAGTCAAGATACTGAGACGATTCTTTCCACTGAGTCTGAATTTTATGACACCGTTCGATGGCTTGATCATAATTTTGCATTGTGGCTTCAATATGAGCAGCCTTAAATGTTGACCACGGAGCGGAAGGGGCGTCTGACCATTGAAGAGCGATGTTGTCACACAACTTGACACAGGACTGACGGCGTTTTTTATCGTCTGATTTGCTAAAGATATTGACTCTCAGTACACACGCGTGTCGAACGGCTGTTTGCTGCGCTTCCGATTCCGTCGGCAGACATTTAAACTGGGTTTCCGGGATCGACTCAATTCGCTTTGTCGCCTGATCAATGTCGTTTTCCGAAAAGAAAATCTCCGCCAGAATCAAATTGGCTTTGGGATTGTACTGTTCAGACTCAGCCGCCTTGAGCAAATATTCTTTTGCCTTTTGAACGTTCGCAAGTTTCCAGTAGGCTTCTCCGCAGACGAGATTGGCTGACTGGACGTGTTCCGATTTCGGGAATCGGATTATGAAATCGGAAAACAACTCTGCCGCCTTTTCGTAGTTTTTAAGCTGAATCAAACAGATTCCGCGATTGTACGCAGCATAGTCCCGCTTGTCAAACTTGTCAATTTCCTCTGTCTGGGGATTGCTGGCAAATGCATATTGTTCTTCCGCTTTATCATACTTGCCGGAACTGTACAGAGCGTCCCCTGCAAAAACGGCGGCGGAATAAATCTCTGGTTTTTTATTCCAATGCTTTGAAAACTCCATCGCCAACTGAGCGCATTCTTCGTACAATCCTTGAGTAAACAGTATCGAACAGGTTTTCAAGTACGCATCCGGAGCATAATCGTTATCCGCCGTCTGGTTGCTATTATTCGATTTTTTCCAAATCTCTTCATAAAGTTTTTTTGCCTGGTTCAGTTTTTTTTGCTGCTCATAGACCGTTGCCAAATTGAACTTTCCAAAAAGAACGTTTTTGGAATCCGGAAATTCTTTAAGCAGCTCTTCCAGACGGTTTTGAGCGTCGAGCGTCATTGCCGGATTTTTTTCTGAAAGACGTTTCGCGCTCAGACCGCAAAACAACAACGCTTCCGCTTTCTTGGAAAGTTTGTCTCCTGACTTGAGCGCGTCGTCAAAATCTCGTTTGGCGTCTTCATATTTTTCAAGTTCGTAGTTGCATAAACCACGATTATACTTTGCCTCGTGCGCCAGATCGGATTGAGGATTCTTCTTTAAAAAGCTGTTCCATCGCGTCAATGCTTCGTCGAATAAACCAGCTTTCTGAAGTTCAAGCGCTGGATTGAACTGGCTCTCCAGAATACTATTCGACGGCTGTTTGTCGGACGGTTCTTCCGCCGCAAATCCTACAGCCGCAAACAACAGAAACAAAAAAGTAAAATATCTCATATTAACGCTTTGTTAAAGGCAAGCGCCGAATTCCTATTCAATATTAATATTGTTTACATTATATATTGTAGCGCTTTTTTTAGGAAATGTCCATACTTGACGCAAAAATTTTTGAATTTTAATAACAAAATTGCTATTTAAAAAGTGAGAAGAACCCATAAGAACGTCATAACGTAAAACCGTCAAAAAGCCAAAATTGAGATCTTTGCAATGTTATTTGCTGTTCCAAACCACGACTTTATCTTCATAACATCAGCATTGTATGCGATAAAATTTAGAGAATGGATAAAATAAGAAATATTCAGGAGTTCATATTTTACAGTTTTACGCTAAACGGGAGGAAATAATCGACTTTTTTGATAAAAATTTTAAAAAAATCGTTGAAAGATGAACGCTTTGAAGTACAATAAAGAAAATAATTGAGAACAGGAAGTCAGTTGCGTCATCGGTGAAATTGTTCATTCCCATGATAGCGACGCTTTCGCTTCCCGATGTTTTCCATTTCCCTAACAATCATTTTTATTATCCATGAACAACAACATTACTGGCGGGTTCAGAAACTACGACGAGTACGACGAAGACTTTGACGACGAATTTGATGAAGATTTCGACGATACGTTCGAAGAAGATTTTGAAGAAGACTTTAACAACGCTGACTTCAATCGCGACGACGACGATGACGAAGATCTGGACGAAGCTACTCAGTTGGCTCGCTTTGGACAGTTTCTCGTCGACGACGAAGAAGAAGAAAAAGAGGAGCCGGAACCGTATGTTCGAGATGAAGAAGATGAAGCCGACCTGCTCAATCCGACCGGCATGAAACTCGACAAAAAACGCGATAAAAAGAGCGATAAGAAGACGCCTAAGAAGTCCGAGAAAAAGCCGGAGAAAAAGTCCGACAACAGCATTCTGCGAGCCAGCTCGGTTGAAGACCTCCCCGAAGACGACGAAATGCTCGAAGAAGACTCGTCCGAATTTGACGACATTATTGAACCCGAAGACGACTATTCCGATTACGATTATTGATTCGCAATGATCCCGGAAGAATCAAGATTTTATCTTGAATTCTCTTGGCGTCATTTTCAAACGCGTTGAGTGTTTTCATTTCCTTTTATGCATTCCATTTCCAAATGTTAAAAATCAGACAAGAAGTTAAAGAAGCCGTTGATTTTATCCGAACTCGCTGGACGGGCGCGCCCAAAGTGGGCGTTATCCTTGGCACCGGCTTGGGCGGCGTTGCAGAGAACATCGACCAGGAAGCGATTATCGACTACGAAGACGTCCCGCATTTTCCGAAGTCTACAGTAGATCTTCACGCCGGGAAACTCATCTGCGGGAAAATCAACGGCATGGACGTTGTCGCCATGGAAGGGCGCTTCCATTATTACGAAGGTTATTCCATGCAGCAGATTACGTTCCCGGTTCGCGTCATGAAAGCGCTCGGCGCTGATACGCTTATCGTCTCTGCCGCCGCCGGCGGACTCAACCCCATGCACCGCCGCGGAGACATTATCGTTGTTGACGACCATATCAATCTCATGGGAAGCAACCCGCTTATTGGCGTCAACGACGATCAGCTTGGTCCGCGTTGGCCGGACATGGTTGAACCGTACAGTCAGGAACTTGTTTCACAAGCGCTGCAAATCGCTCTGGACGGCGGCATTACCGCTCATCGCGGCGTTTACGTCGCTCTTTCCGGACCGTGTCTGGAAACCCGCGCTGAATATCGATTCCTTAAAGCCATCGGCGCAGACGTCGTCGGCATGTCAACGGTTCCGGAAGTGATTGTCGCGGTTCATTCCGGCATGAAAGTTCTCGGTCTGGTTGTTATTACAGACATGGGCTTGGCGGACGCTCTCAAGCCGGTCAATATCGAAGAGATCGTCGAAACGGCAAACACCGCCGCTCCGAAACTGGCGCATATTGTTCTGGAAGTTCTCAAACGCCAGGCAACCGCGTAAGATAGATCAGACAAAAGCGCTGGATCGCGGCTGTATCAGCCGCAAAAGAAAATTTAGCCGCAAAGAACGCAACGAAATGAAAGGCGGTAACGGAATGAGCGTAGCGAATGAAGTTACGCTTTGTTCGAAGGGAGAAATACCGTATTGCGAAGCCGAAAACGCACCCTGGATGTAGCCCGTCCCCGGGCTACAACTTGACGGCGAAAGCCGTCAAGGGCAAAGCGTAAGCATCACAAAAATCTTGAGAATGTAACAATACAGTTTCGACCCGTCATCAGAACCACGTAGCGATTCAATTTTAATAGCCGTGGGTGAAACCCACGGAAAAGACGATTGAAACATTTCTCTCTAATCGAGTCAACCTCTTTTCTGTTCCCCCCGCGCTGTAAGCGCGGGGGAAATAGAAAAGAGTATTTGTCGATGATTTTATTCTGTGACTCGGTTGTCCGTGGGTTAAAACCCAC
>JAFSMW010000188.1 GCA_017447745.1 Thermoguttaceae bacterium | reverse complement strand
GGCATTTCCTCCGGAGCCTCACTGTTTGCCGCTTTGGAACTGAGCAAACGACCCGAATTCGCCGGAAAGAGAATCGTCGTCTTGCTGCCCGACTGCGGAGAACGATACCTGTCCAGCTGGCTGTTTGAGAGCTGATAATTATTGGTAAGTAGTAAGTAGAAAGTGGTAAGTATTAAGTGGTAAGTGGTAAGTTAGATGAACGCTTGCGTCCTAACCACTTACTACTAACCACTAACCACTTTAAACTTACAATACAACAACCTTTGTTCCATCGGGAACGAGTTCCCTAACCGCCGAGACTGTTTCGGCGGTTTTGTTTTGTCCAGAGTTATCTAATTGAGCGGACGCCAACGTCTGCATGGCTTGATGGAAGAAGTTCGAGTCGGCGCGTCCGGATATGATGTTGTCTGGATCGCTGGTTAGAGCTAAAACGATCTGCGTTTCTCTTCCGGAGTATTCTGCTGTTTTGCTGCAAAGTCTATAGACAACTGTCGCGGCGAGTTTGATATTGTGTTGAATCTTTTCTGGTAAGTCGTTCGATTCTTTTTCTTCCCAATCGTCTGGCGGGGTCATATCAACGACGATTCCCAGCCACGCTCCCAGAGGGGGCTGAAACTGTCGAATAACCAGATCGCCGAGTCGGGCGGACGATCGCCAGTGAATCAATCGGACGTCTTCCCCGGGTCTATAGGCGGTAACGGAATGAAAGTCCCCAACATTACGGGAAGAATGGTTTGTTTCGCGAGAAACGCCGTCCCAGCTCTGAGCTGTTAGCTGAATCAAATCTTCCGGCAGGTCGTCTAATAGGGCTGGATAAACCCAAAACGTTGCCGCTCGTCCTACTCGAACGCGACATTCAAACAACCCCAAGGGGAATCGGGAAATCAACTCGACCGGTTCCAAACGGTATTCGCCCGGACGGTCGATTTGGCAGACGAACTCGCGGGTTAGTTTTTCGTTTGGTTTTAATCTTGAGAAGAAATAGTTAGGAGTTGCGAGAGAATCAAAGCGACCAACGGGAGCGATTATTGCCTCTCGCGCGGGTGCAAAGCCGCACGGGCGATTGGATGAGGTTATGCTTCCGAAAAAGCTATTTTCGGCGCTACCCGCTTCCACTTGGGAACCGACCCTGTCGGAGCGGATTGGGAGCGGCGCCTCGCCGCCTCGCAACTCGCAACTCGCAACTCGCAACTCGTTAATCGTCTGTCTCGCCGCCAGAGCAAACAGCGTTCCGCGAGAAACGTTGGTTAGGTCCAAGGAGAGAACGAACTCAGATTCTGCATGGATGGTTACTGGCATTCGGCGCTGAACCTTGAACCATCCCTTTTTTATCTTGACCATGAACCACGACAGAATCATCGGTCCGAGTATAAGCCCCGCTATGAATAAAAGCAGGTTGATCTGTCGCGTCATCGCCGCGATGCACAGAGCTATAAAAATCCCGCCAAGGTAAATGCCTTGCCATGTCGGGTACGCCAGGCCGTACTTGAGTTTCATAAGAGTTGCGAGTTGCGAGTAGCGAGTTGCGAGAGAATGTTAGTATTAGTTTATTAATGCGTTTTGCGTTTCTTGCTTTTTGCTGATTATTTCTTGCAACTTTATTTCAATATAGCGCTTTTAGATTATTTTTCAAGAGTGTGCAGGAAAGGAGTTTTATATTGCAAGTTCTGAGAGGCGCTTGTATGACGCTTTGCGTTTTCTCGCAACTTGCAACTCGCTACTAACTCCAAAATTTTTCAAAAAAAACTCTTCTCCCTGTTGCTTTTTGATTTTCAAAGTTTTATAATTCAGATTAATGGGTTTCTGGAATGAAAAGACGTTTGAACGTTGGACGTTTTTGGCATCTCCAATTTCATTTACTTTTTCGAGTTGTTTATCCATGAAAAGAATTTCCCTCCTTCAAGTTTCCGTAATGGCGATTGCCGTTGCGGCAGGTTTGTTTGCAGCGACGTCCTTTGCAGACGTCAGATTGACAAAAGCGTTTACTGACAACGCTGTTTTGCAGCGGGACGTTCCCGTCAAAGTTTGGGGTTACGCCGACGCTGGCGAAGACGTAACCGTCAAGTTCAACGGTCAGGAAGTCAAAACCAAAGCTGGAGATGACGGCAAGTGGATGGTTGAACTTCAACCGATGCCCGCGCTCAACTGGGGCGCCGATTTGGTCGTTACCGGCAAAAACGAAATCGTTTTGAAGAACGTCGTCGTTGGCGAAGTCTGGATTTGCTCCGGACAGTCCAACATGGAAATGCCGCTTTCGAGCTGGTATCAGAAGCTGCCCAACGGCTGCGGACGTCTGGCTTGCAATACCGAAGAGATTACAGGCGACTTCAGCTTCATTCGTTTCAATCGCGTTCATCACAACACTGCCATGTCCGAACTGGAAGATTTTAACAGTTTTGGCTGGCAGGAATGCAAAAATGCCGTTCAGAGAGATTGCACCGCGGCTGGGTTCCATTTCGCTATGCGTCTGCACAAAGAACTCGGATGCCCAATCGGATTGATCGATTCCAACTGGGGCGGATCCAATATCAACTCCTGGATTCCGGATGAGGGCTGGAACAACTGCGAAGAAACCATTGAACCCGGCAAGAAACTTATTGAAGCTCGCAACAAAGCTGGCAAAGCCGATTTCCGCACAGCTGGCGGCATGTACTATGCGATGTTGGCTCCCTGGAAGAATTACGCTGTCCGCGGCGCAATCTGGTATCAGGGCTGCTCGAACGCGGGCGAAGGCGGATTCTATTATTACAAGCAAAAAGCCATGATTCTCGAATGGCGCAAAATCTGGGGCGACATCCCGTTCTATTGGGTTCAGCTCGCCAACTTCATGGGCACGTCTGAAGACCCCAACTGCGACGGCGGCTGGGCGCGAATTCGCGACGGTCAGACCCGCTGCCTGGAAGTTCCCAAAACCGGTCAGGCGGTTATTATCGACGCTGGCGAAGCGGGAGACATTCACCCGCAAAACAAGTGGATTGTCGGGAACCGTCTGGCTCTCAACGCTCTGGCTCAGACATACGGCAAGAATTGCCAGTACGCCTCGCCAACTCTCAAGGAAGCCAAGTTTGAAGACGGCAAAGCCACGCTGAAATTCGACAACGTTGGCGGCGGTTTGATGATAGCCAAACTGTTCGGACGCGAAGTCAAACAGAACAAAGACGTCAATACGATTAAGTGGTTTGCCATTGCTGGAGAAGACGGCAAGTACGCCTGGGCGGACGCTCAAATCGTCGATGCCGACACGGTCGTTCTGACCAGCCCCGCCGTTCCCAATCCGGTCAAAGCCCGCTACGCCTGGCAGAACAATCCGGACGGCGTTACTCTGTATTCAAAAGAAGGTTTGCCGGTAACCCCGTTTACGACAGAATGATTAAAGAGGATTCTTATCTGTCAAATTAGAATCTGACCAATAAAAAAAGACGCCTGAGATAATCAGGCGTCTTTTTGTTTTAAGCGACAATTGTTTCACGAGAAACAATCAGTCAAGCAGACTTAGTAGCCTAACGGACGGGGATTGTCGAGATAGAAATCTCGCGGACCGCGCGTCGTGTAGAATGGCGGTTCAATCGGAGCCAAGCGTCCATAACGATCGCGAACAACTCTACCGGGTATTCCAATTCCAGGACGTGCATGTTCAACTGGCGTGTACGGAACCGGGCGAATGTTCAACCACCACGGTCTTGTGTCCTGTCCGTAATACGGTGTAGGAGAGTAGTACGCTCCAGAGGGGCATGTCTGGCACGGGTCGCTGCACTGCTGGCACGGCTGCTGAGTCGTTGTCGCCGGAGCTGGCTGAGCGGCAGGAGCTACTGGCGTCGCTTGAGGAAGGGTTGCCGGACGAGGAGCCGGAGTTGGCGCTACTGCTTGCGGTACAGCATTGACTGCTGGAGCGGGAACGTCAGCCGGTTCGGCGGGAACCTGAACTGGATCTATGGGCGCTACGTCCATAGGAGCCGGTTCTGTCAGAAGCGGTAAGCCATCGTTGTTCTGTTCGGGAATTGGAGCTGTCGGAATCTGACCGAAACTGACGCTCATGCTTGTCAACGCTAACAGGCAAGCGCCGGCGCTGACGATCCATCTTTTCGCTGTTTTCATGGTTCTCAATCCTTTAACTGGAAATATATGGGAATTGCCTGTAAATGCAAACAAACATGCATTTAATTCAGTGTATCAATTAAAATTATCGGTTAAAAATTTGAAATAATTTAGCAATTAAGTCAACAATTCAGATCAATATGGACGAAAAGCCAAATAATAACGTTTCAAGCCCAAAAACGACTTGATTAACGTTCGATTCAAAGCCTGTTTATACTTCGCCAGGTCGCCCATTATGAATTGTCTCCCCAAAATAATATTGACGACAATACTGTCTATGTTTATATGTACATTTGTTCATATAAATGCGTATGCAGAAGATACCGTCGTATATTACAACTCTTCAACAGGCCGTCAGACAAAATCGACAGGAACCATTGAGAACTACAGTAGATATGAACTAACTCTGAAAACGACGTCAGGGAACATATTATCTATAAAAACAGATAATATAGTGGAGGTTCAAGCTGAACGTCCGGCTTTGTATGACGAAGCGGAACAGCGGATGAATAATCGAGAGTTCGATCAGGCGTTGTCGTTGCTGGAAAGGTCGTTGCCTATGGTATCCGAGGAGTGGATGAAACAGGAGATTCTTGCTCGACAGATAGAGTGTTTAAGCTCTCTAAATCGCGCAGAGGATGCCGCTCAGCGGTACGTTCAGCTTGTCCGCCTTGCTCCCGACACGGCGTTTTGTGATTGCGTTCCTCTCGTTTGGACGTCTGTTGAGCTGTCGCCGAAAATTCAGCAGTTGGCGCAGAGTTGGATTCGTCAACAGAATTATCCGTATGTTGCTTTGTTGGGCGCCAGTTTTCTATTGACGTCTGATAAGAAAAATGAAGCCCAAACGGCGCTCGCCGTTCTGACGAAGTCAGATGATTCTGACGTTGCGGCTTTGGCGCAATTACAACTCAATCGTCTGTCTTTGACCCCGTTGCCGCTGCCAACGATTAAGAATCTGGAAATGAAAACAGACGCTCTGCCGAAGTCGCTTCAGTTTGGACCTCGCTTTGTTTTGGCTCAGTTATGGAGCCGAAGCTCTGCAGAGGAAATCAAGACGGACAAGGCGGCTATAAACTATTTACAGTGCGCTTCAAATTCCAAATCGCCTGTCGAATTGCAGGCAAGAGCGTACTATTCAGCAGGGGCTGTTCTTCTGTCTGCCAATAGACGCGATGAGGCTTTTCGAGTGTTCAATCTTCTCATAGAAAAATGCCCGGATTCTCAATGGTCGCAGCAGGCGAAAAGAACGATAGACGGGGGATTGTAATTGTTAATTAGTAATTAGTAATTATGCAAAGCGTCTCACAAAATCCTGTTACCTCTCTCACAGATGAAATAAAAAAAGCGCAAAAAACAGGGGGCGTTTTTTGCGCTTAGGGGAAAGGAGAAAAAACAAATATCAATAGCCAACTCCGGCGCGTCGGCGAACCGTGTTGCCAATAAAGTGGCCTGGACGACTGGGACGAGCAATCATCGGCATGGCGCGGATTTCCTGACGAGTATACCCCGTTCTCATCTGGGTCGGGGTAAGATAATGAGTTGGAGCCTGAACTCCGATCGCCGGATTGACGTAAGCAGTTCTTTGGTACTGCGCATTTGAGTAATAAGCGCTGACGGGCGCAGCTGCATCGCAGTTTTGGCAAACGGTGAAAATTCCACACAAAACAAACAGCGCAGCAGTTGTGCGAAGAATGAATTGTTTCATATTTACTCCTTTTAAATAGTGGTCTGATTATGCGAGTTTTTTTGTATTGGCTTTAGGATGTGGTATTGTCAAACGTTATTACAAACAACAAGACAATCTGACATTTTTACGCCAATGCAGGCAGGGCTGATAATACTCGCACGATTATCATCGTATCTGTTAATGTTTTTTTAAGTATACATCATTTCTAAATATTTGCAAAGGGAAACGCTACAAATTTCGAGAAAAAATGTTTAAATAATTCAAATTTTCCGAATTTAACGATGATTCACGCTTTAAAATGGGAAAAATCATCGAAATAGTCGTAAATTTTTAGCTGTATTGTCTATTTTTGTATTATAATGTAAAGTACGCAGAGAGTGTATATCCGTTTCTTTGCGTATATTTCTTTACACATATATATTATTGATTTTGTCAAGATGCCTTGTGCAGCATATTGACAAAATTAGCAATATAAGTAAAATAGATAATTAGAGTAATGAGGTTGTCGATTTTCCCTAATCGTAATAATTGATTTGACTTCATTATTATAATTGAACATATTTATTTTTTTATAAAATTAGACGCAGGAGTTTTAGTTATCCGTTTGATTTACCGATATAAAATATGAATTGCTATGTAATCTGCAATTATCGGAGGTTGTATAGCCCCGATTAATTAATATGGTATCAAACGGGAACGTCCTACCACAATTAATTACTGTAGTTCCTGCTTTGATTACCCTGTACGTTAAGGAGGCGTAAGAAATGAAGAAGTTTTTGTTATTGCCGTTGGCAGCTGCGCTTTTTGCTATTGCGATTAGCGGCGTTGCTGAAGCCCGTTATTGCGGACTTTGCCGTGCGGCATGCTGCACTCCCTGCTGTAACTATGTTATGCAGGAAGAAACTGTTATGCGAACATGCCGTAAGGTTGTTTATGAGCAGCAGAACCAGACCCGTTATCGCACCTGTTTCAGGACGGTAATTGAGCCGAAGACGATTACGTGCACCACAATGGTTCCGGAAGTTCGTTATCGCAACTGCAGCTATACCGTCAACAAAACTGTATGTGAAAATCGTTCCAAGACGATCAACTATACAGTTTGCAAGCCGGTTTGGGAAACCTGCACAAAGAACATTACGTGCACGGTTATGAAACCGACAACCGAGACTCGCACTTGCACCTACAATTACACCGAGTATCAGCCGGTTTGGGAAAATCGCACTCGCGAATACACCGTTATGAAACCGGTTTGGGAAACCTGCACTCGTCAGGTCCCCTACACGGTCTGCAAGCCGGTCTGGGAAGAAAGAACCCGACAGATTCAGTATACGGTCTGCAAGCCGGTAACTGAAACTCGTCAGCGCACCTATACGGTCTGCGTCCCGACAACCCAGCAGCGCACTCGAACCTACACGGTCTGCAAGCCGGTTTACGAAACCCGCACCAAGCAGATTCCGTACACGGTCTGCAAGCCGGTTTATGAAACCTGCTCCAAGCAGATTCCGTACACGGTCTGCAAGCCGGTTTATGAAACCTGCTCCAAGCAGATTCCGTACACGGTCTGCAAGCCGGTTACCGAACAGCGCACTCGCACTTACACCGTTTGCAAGCCGGTTTACGAAACCCGTTCCAAGCAGATTCAGTACACCGTCTGCACTCCCGTTTGCGAAACCCGCGAACGCGTCTGCCGTTATACGGTTTGCGTCCCCGTTTGCGAAACCCGCTATCGCACCGTAACCTGCACAACCTACAAGAGAGTTCAGGAAGAATGCCAGCGCGTTGTCAGCTGCGTTGAATACCAGCCTGTTACCACCACTCGTACAGTTAATGAATGCGGTGGATGCTGGCAGACTGTTTGCAAAGAATGCTGCGATCCTTGCACCGGCAAGATTTGCCGTACGATGTGCCGCGTTTGGGTTCCCTGCGTAACTCAGAAAGACATCACCTGCACAACCTATAAACCGGTATGCGTTCAGAAGACGGTTCCTTATACGGTTTGCAAACTCGTCCCTGAAACGACTTGCAAGCAGGTTCCTTATCAGTGCACAACCTGGAAGACTCAGGTTTGTGAAAAACGAATTCCGTACACTGTTACCCGCATGGTTCCTCAGACTTGCGTCAAGACAGTTAATTACTGCGTCCGCAAGATGGTTCCGGAAACCTGCACCTGCACGTACACCGTTTGCAAGATGGTTCCCCAGACCTGCTACAAGACAGTCAACTATCGCGTTTGCCGCATGGTTTCCGAACAGCGCGTCCGCACTGTTTGCTATCGCGTCTGCCGCATGGTTCCCGAACAGCGCGTCCGCACCGTTTGCTACAAAGTCTGCAAGATGGTTCCGGAAACCCGCACCTGCACGTACAACGTTTGCGTGATGGTTCCGCAGCAAAGAACCTGCACGTATCAGGTTTGCCGCATGGTTCCTGAACAGCGCGTCCGCACCGTTTGCTATCGCGTCTGCCGCATGGTTCCCGAACAGCGAGTTCGCACCGTTTGCTACAAAGTCTGCAAACAGGTTCCTGAAGTTCGCACTTGCACCTATCGCGTCTGCAAGAGAGTCCCGGTTGTCAAGACCGCCACGCGTTGCTACAACGTCTGCAAGATGGTTCCTTGCCAGGTAACTCGACAGGTTTGCTTCCGCGTCTGCAAGATGGTTCCGGAAACCTACCAGAGAGTTGTCAATTACACCGTTCGCAAATGCGTTCCGGAAACCGTTTGCCGTCAGGTTCCTTATACGGTGATGGTTCCTTGCCAGACTCAGAAGACCGTCCACTGCAAGAAGGTTATTTGCGAAAAGGTTCCGTACACGACGACCGTTTGCGTTCCGAAAGTAGTTTGCTGCCAGGTTCCAGTTAAAGTTTGCCGCATGGTTCCGTGCGTCTATACTGCAACGCAACCGACGCCAGCCGCTGCAGCTGTTACTCAACCTGCTCCTACTGAAGCGACAACTGAAGAGAACTGATAAAAATCGAAATCAAATAGCTTTTGACGTTCTTTATATAGAATATAGAACGCCCCTCCTTAGAGCTGTTTAAGATAATAAGCGAAGACGTTGATTTAACGTCTTCGCTTTTTTTGTTTGGCGCCAGAGCCCTACAAGCTCCCACATTGTCTATGTGAAACTACTTCCAGATGATTTGGTACGCTTTGATTCCCTGTTCGTCAGAGAGGATCAGAACGCGTTGTCCGTTCCAGTTTGCGACTGTCAAACCGTAAACGAACTGTCCGTGATTAAAGCTGTCGATAAGGATTCCGTCTTTGTCAATAAAATGAATGGATCCGTCTGAACCGAGAGCTATCCAGATGGAGTCTCCGTTCGGCAGGACGTTAGCGCTGGTAAGGTAATCAATTGGACGTTTGGGGATTCCTTGGGGCAGTTCGTACGTCCAGAGAATTTCAGATCGGATATTGAATCCAACAAGCGTATAGGAATTCTGATTTTGATTGGGGCATAGCGCGCACAGAGAATCGTTAACTGACGTTTGCGGCTCGGTTTCTTTTTGCAGTTTTGCTGAATAGACCATTGCCGCCTGATTGTCTTTGAGCGTGATAACGCCAATGTTGTTTTGATCTCCCATTGTTTTGCCGTCTTTTGTTAAAACGGTAATCGTGCCGCTTGAACTGGCGCAACATAAAAGCAGGTTGTCGTTTTGACTTTGATACGGGGCAACAGAATAAACGGTTCCTAACGTCCGATTGCTCCATAAGACAGAGCCGTCGAGACTGATGCCTTGAGCGCCGCTGGTTCCCAGATAGCCGATATAAATTTCATCGTCGTCGTTATTTATCAGATTGCCAAATCGGGCGTCCTGAATGCCGTCGCTTGAATTATCCAGAGCGGCGCCTGGATAATGGAACAGATTTTTCCAGTTTTTATCGTAGACGTGAATTCGTTGCTGTCCGGGAGCGAACGCAAGGAACCGGACGTCTTCCGGCTTTGTTGCTGCGCTTTTTCGGATAAACGAACAGATTTCTTTGGAATTGAGTCCTAAATCGATACGGGATTTAATGCGTCCGGTTGAATCTATTTGGACAACTTTTTTACCGTTTTCAATAACCCAGACTTTTCCGTCTGCCTCGCCGTCTTCTGCGATCAGTCCGCCGGGGTTTTGAATGTCCGTGGTTTCCCAAAGAGGCTTGAGTTCAAACTGTCGCGGTTGGCTGATTTGAGCAGGTTTTGTTTCGGGGATTCCTGTCTGTTCGATAACGTCCGCGTCAACGAAGATGCCGCGTTCGAGCCATTCTTTTCGGCGCTGTTCATATTGGCGAATTTCGGACAGCTTGTTTTCAAGCGTTTGTTTATATGGCGATTTGCCGTTTTTAATCTCTTCGATACAGCTGGAAATATCGTTGACCAACAGAGGGTTGAAGCCCATTTCAGCAGATTCGATTATGCCGTTTTTATTCAGGACGAAAATGGCGGGAACCATATTGATTTTGAGTTCTTCAGACAAATAGCCGATATTGTCGCGAACGCAATCCAGGGGGGCGTCCCATTGCTTTAATGCGTCGCGAAGCGCTGCGTCTGAAACAGAGGCTTCGTCGATTGAAACGGACAGAAACGCCACCTCGCTGTCGTCTTTGTATTTTTGACGCAGTTGATTGAGTTGCTGAACGATAGACGGTTGCTGTTTTGTCCAGGTTGTCCAGAAGTTTATGATTGTGATTTTATCCTTCACGGTGCTGTTGTCAACGGATCCGGCGTTATCCAGTTTGTTGAATTGAAAGTCCGGGGCTTTTGTTCCAAGGAGTTGAGTCGTTTTAGGAAGATAGGTTTCTGTGACGTTTGTCCCAACAGGAATTTCTATCGCAAAGGCGGCGTCTGGAACCGGGACGTTGATTTGCTGGGACTCGAATTCAATGGTTATGGAAACGTCGTCGATGCTGGAATCTTCGACGACGTTCGGTGGAAGCTGAGCGCGAAGAATGAGTCCTGTTTTCTGTTCGATCCACAGAATTGTGGTAGTTCCGTCTTCTCTGTCAATACGAAGTCGATAGCATGGACGCCCTTTAATTTCCAGCGGAGACAGAACGCGAATTTCTTTCTGTCCGAAGGTCAGCGTTTTGAGAGGGTCGTCGGCGAAAAGCATGATCCATTGCAGGGGAAGGACGGAAAACTTGCTGGGCTGGGAAACAAAAACCGCCTCGTCAATTGACTGGTCAAAGAGGATGTCTTCCAGATGGAGTTCTTTTGGACACGGTTTTTGGAGAATCACTCCTGGCAGGGACGGAATAAAAACGGAAATCGTTTTGCCGTCGGCGCGAATCTCGCACGTTCGGGAAACGTATCGCAATTTGTTCGGCTTGATGAAGCTGAAGAAAAACGGCGACGACTGGTTTGAAACCTCGCCTCCTCGTCTGATGCTGGCTTTGCAGTACGCCTGATCCGTATACGAATTGAGATTTTTATAGGCTCCAATCGTTTTTTCGAGCGTCTCTTGAACCGTGGGCAGTTGACTTAACGCTGACACGGGAAGCGGGGCTTCATCCTGAATTCCCAAATCGAGATCGCTCTGATCGCTCTGATTGTTTTGCGTTTCATTGGGCTGGAGATCGGACTGGGGGTCGCCGGAATTATTGCCGGGACAGCCGATCAATAAAACGCACATCGACATTAAAACAGTCGCAGCGGAAATATGTATACTTTTCATGGAGTTTAATTCAATTAGCAATTAGCAATTAGCAATTAGCGCAAAGCGCCAGCTTGTTGGATGAACTAAAATTATTATGATTTATTTTTAAATAAATGTAAAGATGGATTATTGACATTTTTAAAAAATAGAGAAAATATAGGGAGCAGGGAGTGGTAAGTAGTTAGTGGTAAGTGGTAAGTTAGATGAGCGCTTGCGTACTAACTAGTTTCCATTTCCTAAAACGGTTCTTTTCAGATATTTTTTGAGAAAAGTATGACATTATAAACGTGAATAGTATTGTTTTTTCGCTGTAAAACGATTTTTGCTTGAGAATTGAGCTAAAAGCAGGGGGAAAAGAGC
>JAFSMW010000187.1 GCA_017447745.1 Thermoguttaceae bacterium | reverse complement strand
GGACTTGAACTCCAGCGACAGGATAATGTACATGGCGAACATGGCAACGACAAACCCGACGTACATGCTGCCCATGGACTCGTTTTTCATGTCCTCGCGCCCTTCCCAGCGGACTTTTACGCCGGGATAGTCTTTCATCAATTGCGGCAAAAACTGCGCCTTGAGTTGGGACGTAATATTCTGAGCGTTCGCCTTGCCTTCCTCGACGTCTGCGGAGACGGTAATTGACCGCATTTGAGAATGGCGGGAAATGGTCGTGTAGCCGCGCTTGACTTCAATGTCGGCAATTTCCGTAATCGGATACTCGACGCCGTCGTTACCGCGGACGCGAACTTCGTCAAAGTCCGCCAGACTTCGCCGGTCTTCTCGCGGATAGCAAACCATCAGCTTGACTTCGTGACGTCCGCGCTGAAGTCGTTCTACTTCTGCGCCGTAGTACGCCGCGCGCATTGTCTCTGCCAATTGCTGTGGGTGAATTCCCAGCGACTTGGCGTGTTCCTTAATGGTCAACTGGAATTCCCATTTACCGGGAACGTCCGAGTCTGTAATGTCGATAACGCCTGCGTATGTAGCAAGATGCTTTTTAGCTTCTTCGACGGCGGCTTCGAGCTTTTCGTAATCTTCCGCTTTCGCGACGAGCATGAATTCAATTGCGCCGCCGGGCGGACCAAACGCCTGAGAAGTAAATTCCACCTCGTCTGCGCCGGGGACGACGCCAACGGCTTCACGCCATCGGTCGGCGATTTCCATGCTGGACACCGTTCGATTGTCTCCGGAAATGAGTTCAACCTGAACGCCGCCGGTATGACCAGTACCGCCGCCGGAACTGCCGCCCATGTTGTGTCCGCGAGACTGCAGCGTCGTGCCGACAACTCTAAACGATCGTTTTGCAATCGGTTCTTTGGTTTTTTCGTATTCGTCTGCGATCTCCCAGAACTTCTGTTCCATCAGCTTTGTCCAGTAGTCTGTAACTTCTGCCGGCGTGCCGTTGGGGAACTTAACAGTCGCCTGAACTTCGTTGCCGTCAGTCTTCGGGAAGAAGACGTACGGAATCGTTCCTGACCAAACCAGCCCAAACGTAAAAATAAGCAGGGAAATCAGACCGGCGCAGAAAATGCTGCGGTTGAGCAACACCCAATGCAGACACGGCGCGTAAATGCGCTTGACAAACCACTGCAATCCGCCCATGGCGTACTTGTTACACTTTAACACCGCCGCCGGAACCCATGCAAAAATATATAGGAAGTAGTACAGGAACGTAAAGATGATGTTTTTACGATGTGATAAGTGGCACGGCAGAATCGTTACACATTCAAACATCGACGCCAAAAGCATGGTAATCATTACCACCGGAATCGAGTAAATAATCTTCCCCATGATCCCGGAAATGAACAGCAGCGGTAAAAAGGCGACGATTGTCGTCAGCAAAGACGTTGTAATACTGGGAATAACCTCTGTAATGCCGTCGACCGAGGCGTTGAACCAGTCCTTGCCCATGTCGTGATGACGGAATATATTTTCCCCCGCAACGATCGCGTCATCTGTTACAATTCCCAGCGCCATGATAAACCCGAACGTGGAAATCATGTTCAGCGTCTGCCCGCAACCGTACATGTACAAGCACGTTAAGCAGATGGAAAACGGCAGCCCCATTGCAACCCAAAACGCCAGCTTGAGGTCAAGGAAAACCGCCAGGAGGACAAAAATAATCGTCAAACCCTGAATGCCGTTGGTCGCCAACAGTTCCAGTCGAGAACGGACTTCTTCCGAACGGTCGCCCCAGGTTATCATCGTATACCCTTCTGGCAGCGCGCCGGGTTCCTGTTTCTTTTTTACCCAGGCGCGAAGCGTGTCGACCATGGCAATGAGGTCTTCGGTCGAATTTCTCAGCACGCCCAGCGCAATGCACGGACGCCCGACAGGAACGGTTTTCTCTCCGGCGTTTTCAGCGTTCTTCTCTGGCGTATAGACCGTAGCCAGCGCCGGACCGTCGGTGAACTCGTCACGAACGTATCCGATGTCCTCCAGCGTCAAAACAGCGCCCGCCTCGTCTGTAATAACCGGGAGCTTTTCGATGCCTTCCGCCGTATACCGCCGGTTGTCTGTACGGACGTTGATTTCGACAGACGGAGCGCGAATCGTACCGCCCGGCGTTTGACAGTTTTCCGCTCTGACGGTTTGAGCTATTTTGTCAAGAGACGTCCCGTAAGCGCGAAGCGTGTTTTCGGATATTTCGACGTCAATCTGATAGTCTTTCGTTCCGACCAGATTGACCATAGAGATTCTCGGCAGTTGAATGAGTTCCTGACGGAGGTCTTCCGCCAACTCTCGCAGCGCCAGTGTATTTTCTACAGAAGACCCCTCCGGACCGATCAGCCCAATAGAGAAAATCGTTTCCTGCATCTTGGCGCGCTGAACGACCGGGTCTTCCGCCAACTCCGGGAACGACGGGATTCTGTCGACCGCTTCTCGAACTTCGTTTAACGTTCGGTCAACGTTTTTAACGGTGTTGAGCAGTTCCAGCGTTACCATGCCCATGCCCTCGCTGGCAGACGACGTCATCTTTTTCACGCCTTCAATCGACTGCAAATACTCCTCGATTTTCTGGCAGATGCCGTTTTCCACTTCCTCTGGCGTCGCGCCGGGATACGGAACCTGAACCATAATCGTTTCGACGTCAAAGTTCGGAAACGATTCTCGCTGTAACGACATTGCGGCGTAAGTTCCAACGCCCAGAACGACGATCATAACTATGTTCATCGCAGGGGTGTTGGAAATTATCCAACGAAAGATGTTTTTCATAGGACGTTCACCTTGTCCCCTTCTGCCGGCGACGCCAGCGGCGAAATAACCACCATGTCAGTCGCGGTAACGCCCTGTGAATCCGCATAGAAAATAACGCCTTCGTCTGTTACGGTCGCAACGCGAATTCGATATTCCCGCAGCGTTCCGTCTGTCGCCGTCCAGATTTTGTTGCCCGGCAGCAACGCGCGTTCCGGCGCGCTGTAAAGCGGAATTTCCGGCTTGGCGTGAACGACAATCGTAACATACATCCCAGCCAGCAGGGTCGGCGGCGGCGTTTGAATCAATGGCGTCTTCTTCGCTTTCTTCTCTTTCTCCAACGCCTCTTTATCGACCGTTCCCAAAGACGTGTCGGTCGTATGAATAACGTAGGAATCAAACTGAACGTCCGTCGGGTCGTCGATTGTAACGCGGCAAAGCATCATACGGGTTTTCGGATCTAACGACCCGCTGTCGGACGTCGTCAGACGCCCCTTCCAGCTCCATCGCTGACCGTCGAGTTCATAATAAACCGTAGCGTCCGTCGGCGCGAAATCAAAGCCGCGCATAGCCGGTTGCTCTGAAGATTCGGAATTCTCGCTGTTATTTCCCGACGCCCACAGCCAAGACATCTGCTTCATGTGCAAAAAGCACTGAATTTCCAGCTTGGACGTGTCGAGGATCGACGCGACCACCGTTCCCTTTTGGACGTACGTGTTGACTTCAAAATTATGCGACTTGACAACGCCGTCGATGGGGGCGACGATTTTTGTTCGCTTCAAATTGAGCTGCGCCTGTTCCAGATTCGCCTGCTTTTGAGCGTGAACGGACTTCAGACGAATCAGCTGGCGCTCGTAGAGCCGCAGCGCGTTTTCCTGCTTGACCAGCGACTCGCGCCCGTTCAAAACCGACGTCCGAACCGTATCCATCTCACTGGCGGAATAAACGCCCGGCGTTGTAACAGATTCGTATCGCGCCAGTTCTCTCTCCTTGATTTCCAGCTGGCTTTTCGAGATGTCAATTTCCTTTTTCGTACTTTCGATTTGGACTTCCATTTCGTGAATCGACGCCTCCGCCTGCGCCGTTTCCTCCGTCAGCTGACGAACCGACAGCTCGTAATCCACCGGATCGATTTCCAGCAGCGTTTCGCCCTTGCGGACGAACTTGCCCGCTCGCGCCTTTTCGGACTTAAACTTGACAATCCCCGAAACTTCCGGCGCAATATCCAAAGCGCGGTACGGAATCACCTGCCCGTCGACGGTGAAGTCAATTCCGCCCTCGTGCGGCTTGACCGGCGCAGTCTGAACCGTATTCATTGCCTGCGGCGGAGCCGGACGATGTTCGACCGGAACAGGTCGAAGGAACGTCGCAACAAGCATAATCGTCGCTATTATCATTCCGAGGGAAATCAGGATTCGGATAAGTCTTTTCATAATATCAGTTTGTAAATATGAGACAGGGGTTTTCACCCCGCCTCTGGGGAAACATAGGAAGCGATTTAATCACCTTTTATTATAGCTAAAAAATGAAAATAATTCAAGGGAAAAATCAAGGAATTGCAATAAAATAGGGAAAATGCAGCAACTTTAACGCCTCCATCGGACAATTCGCCTTTTCGCCCATAATCTCTAACATACTATTCGTTTTAAAGTTTGTTATTGTTCATTAATAATTACAAAACCAGAATGATTATTGCAAGATTTTCGAAAAATTGTAGAAAAAAGAGGGAAAAAGAAAAAAGCGCGTCCGAGAACGGCGCGCTTTAACTCGTTCAGAAATATTAAAATCCGCATGTTTTATCTATTCAGGATTAACCGGACTATCATCCGACGATTCACTCTCTTGTAAAACGCCTACATTAAATTTCGGCAAGATCTTACGCAGGCATTTGTTAAGTTTATTGGTCTTATCGATAAGCCATTCGATCGCCTGTTTTGTACCTTCCTCACTGTTAAAATCAAATCCATCTTTGATAAGCGTAATGACTTTGATTTTTCCACCCTCTTTTTGCGTCCAGTCCAATGGTTCACCAACTGCCGTTTCAATCTCCAGTTTATGACGTTCGATGAATTTTAACACTTTTTCTGTGTCCCCAGGATTTGGTTGATGGTTTACCCAGATAGCAATAGTTGCCTTGCCTTTATCCTTATCGACACGGGGATTAAGACAAGCCCACTTAGAACCAATTCCAACCCAGTAGCCCGGCGCTTTTTTTATTTGATGACCAGAATGAATTTTAGCCTTTTTCAATGCCTCAACATAAGACTGCCAAAATTTTATTTGAAACTTTCCAAGTTCGCTGGTTGACTCTTGAATAATAATAGCTCGAGAGCTTTTATCCGGTTGACAAACAACATTGAAAACTGGAGAAGGACCACTGCTGCCAATTTTGATAAGTTTGACCTCGACAGCGTAAAATGAAAGCCCTGTATCACTCCACGATTTGTTAAGCCAGTCGATTGCTCTTTTATGTTCGTCATTAAATTTCTTTGCAATCCAGATAATTGTTTTACAATCATCAAACGCAGAAGCGTAAGTTAGGCATTGCCCAAGATGTTTATGGTTAGTTGCTTCGATTTGATTTTCGATAATTACCTTACTATTATCATCTGTTGAATTTGCGACAATATCAATACGAAATTGCCCTGTAGATACTTCCAAACCTTCAAACGCAAGTTCTATCCCAACAGCTTCGCCCAGCAACTGTAGACCATTGGTTTCCTTGTTTGCAAGCCATTCAGTAAAGCCTTTTTCATCTCCAAACTCACTTTCGAGGGAAACAGTTTCAATTTTTGGAAATATTTTTGCCATTAAAAATTCCTCGTTAAAATGTTAAGAATCAGAAAACTTTGTTCACAAGAAAATGTGAACAAAAATAAGGCTCATCCGGTAACTGCGTACCTGAGCAATAAAAGGTATTGAAAAAGCATGGGATTCTCTCTATAATATAAAAAAAAACAACAAGTCCATATAGAAAGGAACCCCATGACTAGAAATATTATACACCTTACTCAAGGAAT
>JAFSMW010000014.1 GCA_017447745.1 Thermoguttaceae bacterium | reverse complement strand
TTTATACGACAATATTGCGCTCGACGTTCTTGCTAAATCAAAAAAAGTGGAGATAAATCTCCACTTTTATTTAATGAATGTTTTTTAGAAAATAGAAACTATTTAGACAATCTGAATACAACGAACTTTACCGGCGTTGTCTCTCTGGTTCAGGGCGGCGCTCGCAACGGTAATAAACTCAACACGGGCAGCCTGGCATACGAGGGCGTTACATTTATCGTCAACCCGGACACAACGCTCTTTGCAGCGGGCAACTTCAAGGGAGACGTCATTCTCTACGGCATGGGCAACAGCGAAAACCGCGGCGCATTGCGCGTCAGCAACACAGTCAGCGGCGACATTACCGTCATGACGGATACGCTCATCGGCTGCGACTGGGGCGCCAATACTACGTATCACGTTGAAGGCGACGTCTTCTCCGGAGCTGAAACCGGCGAAGTTACTGTTCAACTCAAGACAACAGGCGACACCGCTATAATGGAATTCTCCGGCAGTATTTCAGACGGTGAAACCGGCGCGGCGTTAGGCATTCAGGTTTTGAATTGCAATACTCCGCACGTCTTCTCTGGGGATTTGTCCTATACCGGCGCGACAACGCTCAACGCGAATTCCGGTTTGAAATTGACTGGCGACGGCGCCAATCTATTCAACTCCCGCGCGGTTGCTGTCAACGGAGCGCTTGATTTCGCGAACTATACCGGCGAAGACGCCATGCAGTTCAATAACCTGACAGGAACTAACGGTACGATTACCGGCGGAA
Source organism: Thermoguttaceae bacterium (assembly GCA_017447745.1). Classification (GTDB taxonomy): domain Bacteria; phylum Planctomycetota; class Planctomycetia; order Pirellulales; family Thermoguttaceae; genus RUG11551. The sequence goes on along the minus strand of JAFSMW010000014.1, from coordinate 23,904 downwards.
ACAACGATTTGATTCTCAATATTGCAGAAGACTCCTTCTATTCCGGCAAGATCAATATTGGAACCGGAACGCTTACCAAGAAGGGCGAAGGCAATTTGAAACTCCTGGGAGCCAACAACGGCGACCTCGTTGCTGGCGCATTCAACGTTGACGAAGGTCGGCTGGACGTCAAAGAATACTTTACAGGAGATATTAGCGTTAAATCCGCTGGAATTCTCTCGCCGGGCAACTCCATTGGAACTCTGCGAACCAACGGCGATTTCGCTCTTAACGGCGGAACGCTGTTAATGGAAATCGGAGGTCCGACAGCCGCTGACAGCGACCAGCTGTTTGTTTCCGGCAACTTGAGTTTGACAGACGATTCGTCTATTCTGTTACAGTTTACAGATGGTTATTCGCTCGCTCCCAACGCTCAATTTGAAGTTATTTTGGACGCCGTCAACAGCGACAGCGTAGACGTTTTGAGCTTAATCGACTCTTACTACTATTCCAATTTGAGCTACGGCTTAAACGATGCCGGGTTCTGGGTTATTTCCGGTAAGGTCGACTCAAACGCAGTCCCGGAACCGTCGACGTGGGCGCTGTTACTTCTCGGCGCCTTTGGTTTGGCTCTGGCGCGAAGATTTCAAAAGTGCTCTAAGTAACAACGTTCTAAATGACAATTGAACGATTCCTGCAGCTATCGTTAAGCGGTCAGATTATTCTGGCCGCCTATTTGCTTTTTTCAGGGCAGGACGTTTACTGGGGCGCGCCTGTTGTCGCGGCTCTGGTTTTAATTTCATTTTTTGTTGTTGATAAATACCAGCTTTTTCATCTTAGCTCGTTCTGGATTAACACCGCAACGATTTTGATAACCTGCTGGTGTCTGTATGATATTGTATTTTACGTCTCGCCATTTCAGCTGACAGTTCGCGTCGCCAACGGGTTGACGCTAATCGAGATGGTTCTTCTTTTGAGAAGGAAGACGTTTCACAATTACTGGCTGCTGTTTTTATTGAGTTTCTTTCTCGTCGTAGTCGGTTCCGCTTTTCGACAGAATACGATTTTTGGATTTCTTTTACTGCTTTTTATGACAAATGCTTTGGTTTCTTTGACTGCGTTAACCTTTTATCGTCAGGCAAATGAAGGGGACGAAGCAGGAAAGGAATCAGCCGTCAAGACAGGCAGGGCGTCTTCCGAACGGATTCCAATATGTTCTCGTCTGATTTGGAAGCACGTTTTCATTGGATTATTTTCTCTTTTAATTTGCGCGTTATTTTTTGTCTTTACACCCCGGTTCGGCGAAGGCGCTTTTTTGGGGATTCCTGGACGCAACGGCGCGTTTCGACCGACGGTTGGTTTTAACGATGTCGTCAGATTGGGAGAGCTGGGTCCCAGTCAGAAAGATCAGTCGATTGTTTGTCAGGTCAAGCTGTTTCAGGGAGACAGCGACGCCCCTGCCATCAAACCAATGCAATTATATCTTCGAGGAGTTGCCCTTAACGTATACGAAAATCGTCAATGGCGATTTCAAAACCATTCACGTCACGAATTATTTCCACAGCCTACTTCAGCTCTAAAAAAATTTGGAGCTCTTCGCACAAAAGCCTCGACGGAAGATAACATTTCCGATTTGGATTTAACAACTCGAATTCAATACAATCAGCAGCCAACGGGGCGGATTGAGGCTTTTACCGTCTGGCCATTTTATCCGCGCGATCGGGTTCAATATCGAATCGTCTTTTCTTTCAACGGTTTGGATCAGCGTCTCAAACGCAATGAATTCTATACGCGTCAGCCTCATACGTATGAATTTTATTCGCCGTCTGTTCAGCACGGAATTCAAGTCGAAATTACGCCCAAACTGTATCCACAGGAGTTCGCTCCGCTGTTACAAATTCCTTACGACGATGACGGAAACGCTTTGATTCCAAACGCGCAAAAGCTGGCAGAGAAATGGCTGGACGAAGCGGGGATGTCTGTCGAAAAAGACGGCGTAGAAGCAGTTGCGCGACATTTGTGCAGAAAGCTGCGCGATTCAGGAGAGCACGTCTACAGTCTTAACCCTCAACCGAGAAACCGGAATCTTGACCCGCTGGAGGATTTTCTTTCTGAACATAAAGCAGGGCACTGCGAGTTTTTTGCCTCTGCGTTGACGATGATTCTTCGCAGCGTCGGCATCCCCGCCCAACTGGTTGTCGGGTATGCGACCAACGAGTATTATAAATATGGACATTATTTTATCGTTCGACAGAGCTGCGCTCATGCATGGGTTGACGTCTGGATTCCGCCCAGTCAGCTTGATTTGGACTATGATTCTCCTGTTCCGTCGATCGTTACCGCCGAAAACTTCAATTCCTATAAAAAAACGTGGCCTCAGCGCGACTGGCGTTACGGGGGTTGGCTGCGGCTGGATCCGACGCCCTCTGTCAGCGAAGAAGACGCTCAGGTCAACGCTTTTCTCGACTGGTTTGGCAGTATGTTTGACTGGATGAACGTTCAGTGGGAAAAATACATGATTACCATGGATTCCAAAACTCAGCAGACTCAAGTCTACGCCCCGATTTGGAATGCAGGACAGCAATTTTCATTTGTCCGATGGATAAAAAAAGTTTTTCATAATCTTTCCGTCCGAACAGTTCTAACCGTCTTGATTTTAATTTTTATTGGGTTATACTGGACTATAAAGCTGTTAAAAGTATTATGGAAATGGCTTCAATTTCGGTTCAAGCTAAAAGGTTCCAGCTTGATAGCCGTTGAGGTGCGCATCGAGTTTTACAGACGCTTTGAAAAGGCTCTTCAGCGACGAGGATTTACCCGTCGGGCGGATCAAACGCCGTTGGAATTCGCCTTGGAACTGGAAGGGCTTCCCCAGTTTGCCAACTGGACAATCAGACCGAAAGAGATTGCCATGAAATATTACGCCGTCCGATACGGGGGAGAAACTGCGTCAGCGGAATGGATTCGCTCCGTACAGTCTGTATGTCGTAACCTCAAAAAATAGCAACGAATAATTATTGAGGCGCTTTGCGTCAATTACTAATTACTCATTACTAATTACTAATTTCCGCCTATGAATCGCTTACTATCCCTGCTGACCCTGTTTTTCCTCTTAGCGTCTCCGCTGTACGCAGACGACGCAGAGGAAAAGACGTCGCTGTTTACAACGCCGGTCTTTCTACAGATTCCGTCTGAGACGTCAATCGGCGCGGTTTGGGGTGTCAACGGACCGGCGGCGGGATTTGTCGAGTATTCCACCAAAGAAGACCTGTCGGACGCAAAACGAGTCTACGCCTGCGTTCCGCCTCTGAGATCGATTCAGGAAAAGGTTCTGTCCGTTCGCATTCGCGGTCTGGAACCGAACACAAAATACTACTATCGCGCTGCAACCATGTCGGTAGACTATCCCAACGCTTACCACGTCAAAGTGGGCGAGCCGGAATTCAGCGCTGTTCATTCGTTTACCACGATGGGCGAAAAAGCGCGGTCGTCGTTTGCCGTTATCAACGACACACATTCAGAATATGACACCGTCAAAGCGGTTCACAAAAAGCTCAAAGCGCTTCAGCCGCCGGTTGTCATTTGGAACGGCGACGCCGCAGATCAGTATAAATCCGAGGATAAGACTGTCAACTCGATTCTAAATCTGACAGGTCGAGCGATAGCGGAGAATTACGCTTTCCTGTTCGTTCCCGGCAACCACGATTACCGCGGAGCGTGGGTCAGAAATCTCGATACGGTTCTGCTGACCCGGAACCCGGAAGAGCGAGATTCCAAATACTGGGAGCTGGGTCGCAACTTCGCCGTTCGTCAGGGCGACGTCGCCCTTATCGGCTTGGATTCCGGCGAAAGCAAATTGGACGACAACCCGGACTTGCAGGGTTTGGCGGAGTTCGAATCGTATCGGGAGCTTCAGACTCAATGGCTCAAAGAGACGCTGGAACGACCGGATATAAAGTCTGCGCCGTTCATTGTCGCGTTCTGTCACATTCCATTGGTTATTCCCCGCGATGATGTCGTACCCGGTCAGAGCGCTTCGTACGTATGGAGCCGAGCGACCTCGTACCAATGGGGACAGCTGTTCAGTCAGCACTGCGTTCAGGCGGTTATAACCGCTCACAAACACCGTTATCGATGCGATGAACCGACGGAAAACCGCCCCTGGGCGCACTTCGTCGGCGGAGGAAAAAGTCCCAAAACAGCAACCGTCTTTCACGGAACCGTCGAAGACGACAAGCTGATAATTCGCGTTTACAGAATCGAAGACGATTCGATTATTAATGAAGTTAAATTTAGTAAACGAAGTTTTTGAAGTTAGGAATTAGGAGTGAGGAGTGAGGAGTTATCTTCGATCAGCGCTTTGCGCCAATTCCGCATTCCGAATTCCGCATTCCGAATTAAAACCATCCTTCCCCCGTAATTGCCATGAAACACTTACTTTCCTTCCTGTCCCTTGTTGCCGTTATTGCGGCTCCCCTTTTCGCTCAGGACGCGACTCCGGAAAAGAAGTCGCTCTTTACAACGCCGGTTGTGTTACAGATTCCGGCGGAGACGTCGATCGGCGCGGTTTGGGGCGTTAACGGTCCCGCGGCTGGATTTGTCGAATACTCCACCAAAGAAGACCTGTCGGACGCGAAACGAGTCTACGCCTGCGTCCCGCCGCTGCGATCCATTCAGGACAACGTTCTGTCCGTTAGAATTCGCGGGCTGCAACCGAATACAAAGTATTACTATCGCGCTGCGACCCTGCCAGTCGACTATCCCAACGCATACAACGTCAAAGTTGGCGAACCGGAATACAGCGCCGTTCATTCGTTTACCACGCTGGGCGACAAAGCGAAGGCGGCGTTTGCCTTGATTAACGACACGCACGCCAACTTCCCAACGTTTAAGGCTCTGGATAAAAAGGTTAAATGCCTCAATCCAACGGTTCTGCTCTGGAACGGCGACACGGGCGAAATGACTTCCGAACAGTACGCGGTTCAAACGCTGCTCAACCCCGGCGGATGCGCCATTGCTGAAAATTACGGCATTCTGTTTGTTCCCGGAAACCATGATTTCCGCGGTCCGTGGGTGAGAAACATCGACAAGGTTCTCATTAAACGGAACCCGGAAGAACGCGATTCCAAGTACTGGTCGCTGGGCCGCAACTTCGCCGTTCGCATGGGCGACGTCGCTCTTATCGGTTTGGACACCGGCGAGGACAAGCCTGACGCTCACCCGGTTTTCCAGGGGCTGGCGGAATTCGAGCCGTATCGGGAACTCCAGACGCAATGGCTTAAAGAGACGCTGGAACGTCCGGAAATCAAGTCGGCGCCGTTCGTTGTTGCGTTCTGTCACATTCCGATTTTCGACAAAGACCCAACGTCGAATCCCGGCAACATCATGGAAGGATTCGCCTACTGGCAAAAGCCGTGTTCTGAAATGTGGTCGCCGCTGTTCAAACAGTACGGAGTTCAGGCGGTCATAACCGCTCACATGCACCATTTCCGTTACGACGAACCAACCGAAGATCGCCCGTGGGCGCAATTTGTCGGCGGCGGACATTCGTTAGCCAACCGCGGCGACGTCGCCACTGTTATCAGCGGAACCGTTGAAGACGGCGAATTGGTGATTCGCGTTTATAAGATGAGCGATGACACAGTTATTAAAGAAGTTAAATTTGAAAAACGAGATATTGAAAGGCGGTAATGAAGTGAGCGAAGCGAACGGAATTACGCATTCGCCGTCAGGCGAACTGCGTAACTCCGCTCCCGCTGGTCGCTCCGTTACCGCCTTCCATTCACTTGTAACACCCCAACAACTATGACTATTAAAGTACAAACTATTTCCGACGTTATAATGGATCAAAACGCGTACATCGTCAATCTGGAGGGTTCTTCAGAGTGCGTCGTTATTGATCCAGGCATGTCCGGCAAAGAGATTGCTTCGACGCTGAAAGCCCAGCAGCTCAAGCCTGTTGCGTTGTTATGCACTCACGGGCATTATGACCATATTAAAGGAGTTCCCGCTCTTCGCGAGGCGTTTCTGGGCGTTCCCACGTACATCGGAGCCAAAGACGCTGACAAGTTCGAAAACCCCCGCGGCAACCTGTCTGTCGATTTCGATGAATCAACCTCCATTCCCGCCGCTGAAAAGACCGTACGTCATGGCGACGTCTTGTCTTTAGCCGGGTTGGAATTCGAGGTTCGAGAAACTCCGGGGCATTCCGCCGGACACGTCATTTATATTCTTCGAGAGAATTTACCCTCCGGGGCGGTTAAGACAATACTTTTCTGCGGCGACGTCCTGTTTGCTGGAAGTATTGGCCGTTCAGACTTTTACGATGGCAATTCGGAAGAACTGATCAACAGTATTAAAACCCAAATACTGACGCTGCCAGACGATACTATTGTCTATTCCGGACACATGAGAAGCACAACTGTTGAGCGGGAAAAGATTTACAATCCGTATTTTTAATGCGTAATGCATAATGCGTAATTACGCAAGCGCAACACAAAAACTATTGCCTACTGCCTTATCCCAATTTTCAGAATTTTTCCAAAAATTCTGAAAATTGGGATTGCACGATTTCAAACTTTGGTGTATATTTGAGCTTTGCCTGCTTGGAAGAATCGTAACCGATGCTTTATTCAGACGACATAAAAGAACAGATTCGCGAAAAGATTGATATTGTCGACTTGGTCGGCAAGTATCTTCCCCTGCAGCGTCAGGGGCGGCTTTTCGTTGCGCGCTGTCCGTGGCACGACGACCGCAAGCCGAGCTTGCAAGTCAACCCGGAACGGCAATCGTTCAAATGCTGGGTCTGCGACATCGGCGGGGATATTTTCTCCTTCGTCATGAAGATGGAAGGCTGCGATTTCCCCGAAGCCAAGAGAATCCTTGCGGAAATGGCTGGCATCGAACTGCCGGAGTATCATAAATCGTCGGGCGGATTTAGCCATCGTCATTTTGACCCGTCCGAAGCCCCGGAAGAAGCCGACGCCTACGAACCCAGCCCGGAAGAACTCAACGGTCCACTGTTAAGTTCCAAACCAACGTCGGCAGACAACGATTCGTCAACCCCCGCAAACGTCACCTCAGACAACGCCCCCCTGACCGACCCCCCCCTCCCTCTGGAGCCTGATTTTACGTCTCCAGAGCCTGCGCCGCCTCCCCCTGAAAAGAAATCCACATCGCGTCAAACGCTTTTCAAAGTCCTTTCCTGGGTTGAAAAGCAGTATCACGAAAGTTTGCTATACGACCCGATGGGAGAACGCGCCCGGAATTACCTTCGCAATCGCGGAATTACGGACGAAAGCATCGAGAAGTTTCACTTGGGATACTGTCCGGAACCGCCGAACTGGCTGGTCGGCAAGGTCAACAACGTTCCGCGCCGAATTCGGCTCCTGACTGAAGCGGGTATTTTATCGTCCGGGAATTACGGCGGCATGTACGATCGATTCCGCGATCGCGTCATGTTCCCGATTCACAACGCCATGGGTCAGTGCATCGCCTTTGGCGGACGAATGATGGACGACACGACGGTCGTCAGCAAAGCAAAATACATCAACTCGCCGGAAACGGCTCTGTTTTCAAAAAGAAAACAGCTTTATGGGCTGGACATTGCCAAAACGTCAATGACGCGCAGTCGGCGCGCCCTGGTGGTGGAAGGGTACATGGACTGTATCGTCTGCCATCAGTTCGGGTTTACCGACACAGTCGCGGTACTCGGCACAGCGTTAGGATCAAAGCATATTGAAACGCTTCGGCATTACGTTGACAAAGTCATTTTAATGTTGGACGGCGACGCCGCCGGGCAGAAGCGAACCAGCGAGGTTTTGGAACTGTTCATTTCCCAAAACATGGACTTGCAGGTTGTAACGCTTCCGCAAGAGCAAGCGCCGGACGGGTCGATTCCCAAAGATCCGGCGGAATACCTCTTAGCGTGGGGAAAGGACAAGCTGGAAGAGCTTATCCAGACCAAAGGCAAAAGCGCGCTGGATCACGCCGTTGACTTTTACACGCGAGGCGTAGACCTGCACAACGACATTCACGGGGCGCAGCAGGCGTTGGACAAAATTTTGGAACTCATGTCCAAAATTCCGGTCGAACCGCAAACGCGCGGCGCAGACCCGCAATTCAGAGAACATCAAATCCTGCACAATTTGGCGTGGCGGTTTCGCATGGAGCCGTCGGACGTAATCGCTCGTTTGAAAGATTTTCGTCAGAAGCTCAAAGCTAACCCGCGCCGCAACTGGGACGACTACGACGACGAGTCGGACGAGTCGGATCAGACAACGCAGGAAAAGAGCATTGAAGCCGTTCTTAACGGCGAATATCCTTCCGAATGGGGGACACAATCGCCTTTTGAACGCGAACTGTTCGAGCTGCTCTTGAACTATCCGCAAACATGGTCGGTGGTTCATCAAAGCGTTATGGCAGAGGACTTGCGCTTTGCGCCCGCTCGACAGGCTTATCAACTCATCCAACTGTGGACTGACCAAGGAAATGAATTCACTGTTGAGTTCCTGTTGGACAACCTTGCAGACCCGCGTATGAAAGCGTGGGTCGTTCAGCGGCTCGACGTCGGCAGCCAAAACCCGGTTGCTGACCCGTTCGCGCCGTTAAACGAACTGCTGGTTAATTTCAGAAACTATCGAATTGACCGGCAAAAACAGGAGATTCTGGGACAAATTCAGGATTCCGACCCCGGACAGGCTGAGATTCCCTGGAACCAGATTCTTCACAATTTGAGAACGCGTCACGGCATAAGCGATCCCACGGACGGGACCGACCGCGACGACGATCCGGAAAACAATCCGCCTTTTTAAAGATTATCGTTTGCCAAACTCTTGCATTTGACTTTTCGTCACGGCAATCAAAAATCTTTAGTAAAAGCGCTGGTTTTTCGGAATTCACCCCTGAAGCGTCATGGAGGATGCGTCGGTATGTCAGCATTTTATTCTGAAGGTTTAAATTCGTCTTTTTCGAATTCCGGAAACGCAGTTCTGGAAAACCCGTCTGAAAAAAATCTTTCCCTTTTTGATTCTTCCGACAACGAATCAGAGCTTTGGTCTGAAGCGCTCGTTTCCGAAGAAGAGTCGTCTGCTCCAGAGGAGGAACTGAACGAACCCGAAACAGGTCGATGGAACTCCGACCCGGTAAAAGTCTACATGAACCAACTGGCAAAGCTGCCTCTGCTGACTCGTGAAGAAGAAGTCGAGCTTGCAAAAAAGATCGAAAAAGCTCGCCGCGGTTTTCGCGCCTCACTGTTAGGTTCGTACACCGTCATGCGTTACGCGTTCAACATGCTCAAAAAAGTTCAAAACGGAACCATTGCCTTTGACCGCAACATCCGCATTTCCCTTTCCGAACGGCTGACAAAAACCAAGATTCGTCAACGTCTGGAACCAAACCTCAAGACGCTGGAAAAGATGCTCGCGCGTCAGCGAAAAAACTTCCATACGCTTATTGACGTCAATATTGACGAAGAAAATAGAAAAGAACTGCTCAAACAAAATCGCCGCAACAGTAAAAAGATGATCTGTCTGGCAGAAGAACTCTCTCTTCGCTCCCGCCGCGTTAAAAGCATGCTCAAACAGCTGACGAACATGTCACAGCGAATGACGGAAATCTCTCAGGAGCTCAAAAGCTCTTACCTGCCCGAAGAAACGCGAAAAGCCCTCCGCAGAGAGCTTCATTCCTTGATGATGACGACTCTGGAAGGTCCCCAAACTCTTGCCAGACGCCTGCAAAGAATCAACGCCCAGCTGACTCAGTACGAAGAACTCAAAAAACAGCTTACCAACAGCAACCTGCGTCTAGTCGTCTCGGTCGCAAAAAAATATCGCAACCGCGGCATGAGCTTCCTTGATCTTATTCAGGAAGGATCAACCGGATTGATGAGAGCGGTCGACAAGTACGAGTACCGCCGCGGATTCAAATTCTCGACGTACGCAACGTGGTGGATTCGCCAGTCGATTACCCGCGCCATCGCCGACCACGGCAGAACGATTCGCATTCCCGTTCACATGATCGAAGCCATGGGACGCATTCGCGCCGAGTCAAATCGAATGCTTCAGGAAACCGGACGCGAACCGTCTATGATGGAAGCCGGCATGCGAGTTGACTTAACGCCGAAAAAAATCGCCAGACTCATCCCCTTGACCTCGCCAACTGTCAGCATTGACCGCAACGTCGGGGAAAACGAGGACAACAGCATCAGCGAATTTATCATTGACAACACGGTTGACAGACCGGAACGCTGCGCGGTAAACGAAATGCTTCGTCAAAAACTGGAAGACCTGCTCAAAACTCTTACCCCGCGAGAACGCGACGTCATTCGATACCGTTACGGCATCGGCGCGTCGTACGCCTATACGCTGGAAGAAATCGGACGCATTTTCCGCGTTACTCGAGAACGCGTTCGTCAGATCGAAACCAAGGCTCTGGAAAAGCTTCAGAATCCGCAGCGTTTAACCCAGCTCAGAGGATTCCTGGACTAAGTATCAAATGCAAAGAGGGTCGGCATTTAGCCGACCCTCCGTAAATTTATACAATCTTATTTTCGTTTACGATTATTTTCTTTTACGAACAAGCATCAATCCCGCAGCGCCGAGAATGAGCAGCGCCCATGTCGACGGTTCCGGAATGGCGTTGGCGTCGATATTTACACGAACAATGCTGCCGTCAACAACAGACAGTCCCATATAAAACGGAAGTCCGCCGTCAATGAGATTTGTCCAGTACGATTCATTAAGTTGTTCGTCAGTAAACGTTCCCTCTGATTGAGCGATAATATCGTACGTTGCGCCGGGAATAAGCGCGCCTATTGCCAATTCAATTATAGCATTGTCATCATCAAAAACAAAAGACTTGGCAATAAGCTTATCCATGCCGCTGTCATCCTGTTCCAACAACAGCGTACCGTCTTCAAGCTTAAACGCGCCCTCTATAATCGCTTCGCCAACGGAATTACCAGGAGAGAAAACCGTACCGTTCATAACAATAAGATCGCCATTGAGCTGACCTTTGAAGTCCAGTTCGCCAGCTTGAACCTCAAAAACGTCTGACTGGAACATATCGTCTGTTGCGTAAATCTTCAGAGTACCCTCTCCCGTCTTGAGAACTTTTCCGCCAGACACGGTTGTATTAGCGGCTGTAAAGTCCAACATGGCTTCGCCAGAGGGAACGTTATATTCCAACGTTGCGTCGCCAGTAATTCCAATTGAACTGTTAGCCTTGACAGCGTCGCCAGTCAGTACAAGCTTACCGGCAGAAACGGTCGTGTCGCCGGAATAAGTATTATTTCCGGAAAGCGTCAGCGTACCATCGCCGATCTTTTCCAATCCATATTCGCCGGAAACGACGCCGTCAAGATTTAGAGTTCTTCCTTCGCCGATTTCAAAAGCGCCATTAGCGTTGAGCGTTACCGGGTTGGCAAACGCAGCCGTCTGGAAATCGCCGTCGGTAAACGAAACGCCCTGTCTGTTTCCTCCGTTGATAGTCCAATTCTCGTCGGTAATAACAGGTGAATTGACAAAGTATTTCGGTTCGCCAGTAAAGAAAATTTCAGCAAACCCGACTCGGTCGCCGCCGCTGGTTCCGTACCAATAATAAGCGTTGTCCAGAATCGTCATTCTCGCTTTGCTGAACGAATAGTTGTCTCCCAAAGAGAATGTCGCGTACTGACTGGCGTTAATGGATTGAGTTGTTTTGAACTCGTCAGCAAAAATTACCTTGCCGGAACTGTCAAACAGTTCCAAAATGAAATTGGTCATCTGGTTGCCAACGGAGCCGTAACCGCCAACAGAAAAGCTGTCACACCTAATGCTTTCTGACGGCATGTTAAAATCAATTACTGACGAATAACCCTGGTTGAGGTAGTCGGAGCCGCTGCCTTTGGAATACCAGACTTCGCCCATGCCAGTTCCTGTTCCGTCAAACAGATTGGTTATAGGGCGGTCAGACCCGCGAGTCGCCCCTTCTGTAACAAACGATGCGGACACAGGACGAACGATATTGTCTGCATGCATTGGTTGATTGTACATCTCAGGGGTTGTCGCCGCGGCTGTATCAATCGTATTGAAATAAACTTCCGAAAAACCAATTCTGTCGCCGCCAGACCCCACGCCTTTGAAGTTGCTTGTTACAGTCATTTTCACCTGCTTCACGCCGTCAACTTCAGGGAACGAAAAATAGTTTTGAACTCCGTTGGTTGAATCCCACATCTTAAAGCTGTACTTGGATGCGTCTTGAACGGCAATTGTATTTCCACTTGCATCCAGAAATTCCAGATTAAAATTCTTAATGGAGTTGCCGGTAACGTTGTACGCCTGAACGGTAATGCCGGTAAGATTTTTGGCTGCGCCTAATTCAAACGTGAATACAGGATCGGGATTAGAGCCGTTAAAATAACCATTGGCTGTATCAGCGGCGTTTGAACACCATGTTGAACCAGCATTCTTGTCAAATAGATTGCTCACATTGTAGCCGCTAAGGTTGGCAACCGTACACGTTCCCGAGGTCGGCGTTACAGTAGAACTGACGTCAAACGAGATATTGCCAATGCCATAGCGGTCGCCGCCGTAATTCTCTGTCATGGTAAACTTGACAAATCTGGCATTCGTTGGAGTTGTGAGAGTCAAAGTATCGCCGCTTTGAGAAATATTGGTAAACGTCTGTGTATAAACCGGCGTTCCGGAAAGAGCGGGCGTATCGTAAAATTCCAGCGTCATTGCCTTGACATTATTGCCAGCCGCGCTGTACTTGTCAAGCTTAATACTGTTAATCGTCTCAACGGCGCCCAAATCGCAAAGCATAACCGGGGTCGTTCCGTTGTACGGCGTATTGTTGGCTTGAGTACACCATTGCCCTGAAGAGTAACTCATGTTGTAGTTCGTGTAGTAACTGTTGTTGCCCGCGCCATCCAGCGCGTTTACGCGAACGGCGTAAATCACATCTGCCTGAGCAAGGGAGGCTGCACACACGAGAGCCAAAAGACTCAAAACAATTGTCTGGTACGTTTTCATGATTGATATTTATGGAAAACAGGTTTAATCAATTTGTCTTCTATCGATATATTAATACAATATCGATTCTAGTATATTTTAACATGGATTTTCAAAATCGTCAACAAAAATTTATAAAAAAGTTTAAAAAAGAATAAAATAATTAAACAGATTAATTTGACTCTAAAGGGTTTCAAAAACAATGGGGGAGCTTTCGCTCCCCGTCGGCGTTGTACTACAAGTAAATCCGTTAACGCTCTTTAATTATTTGAGCAGTTCCTGGACAGAGGTCGCCAGTCCGGCAATACCCTGAATCTGGCTCGGGATGATGATCTTGGTCGCCTGACCGTCAGCAGCCTTCTGGAAGGCTTCCAGGCTCTTGAGGGTAATAACCTTGTCAGACGGGTTGGACTCGTTGAGCAGTCGGATACCGTCCGCCAACGCCTGCTGAACCAGCAGGATAGCCTGCGCCTGACCTTCCGCTTCGCGGATTTCCTTTTCTCTCTGGGCTTCCGCCTGGAGAATCATTGTCTGCTTTTCAGCTTCGGCGTTGAGGATTCGCGCCTGCTTTTCGCCTTCGGCAACAAGGATGTCGCTCTTCTTCTTACCTTCAGCCTGAAGAATGGCTTCACGACGTTCTCGTTCGGCTCTCATCTGCTTTTCCATCGCTTCGCGAATCTGCTGCGGCGGTTCGATGTTTTTCAGTTCAACTCGGTTGACTTTGATGCCCCATCGGTCAGTAGCGCGGTCAAGGGTTTCGGTAATCTTGGAGTTGATCACGTCGCGAGAGGTAAGCGTCTGGTCGAGTTCCATTTCGCCGATGATGTTTCGCAACGTGGTCGCCGTCAGATTTTCAATCGCCTTGTACGGATTTTCTACGCCGTAAGTGTAGAGCTTGGAGTCTGTTACAACACAGAAGACAACTGTGTCAATCTGAATGGTAACGTTGTCTTTGGTAATTACCGGTTGAGGATTGAAATCATAAACCTGTTCCTTAACTGATACAACTTTGGCAACTCTGTCAATGAACGGGACCAAAAGGTGAAGTCCGGCTTTCCACGAAGCGCGGTAAGTGCCAAGGCGTTCGACGACGAATTCGCTTGCCTGCGGGACAATGCGGACGCAGTACAGAATCGCGATAATCATCAGCACCAGAATAAGACCCAATACTGTATACAATAAACTTGTACCCATTTGTTTCCTCCAAAATGTAAAAAGGGTTATTTAAGTTTTGAAAACCTCCAAAAAACTCTCGAAACGGCTTTCATTCTAAAATGCTTGTTATTTCGGTCTAACGAACAGCGTTACGCCTTCAATTCTTTCAACAACGACAACCGTTTTGGCGGGAACGTTAACGCCCGTTACGGATTTTGCCGCCCACGACTGACCGTCCAGCATCACTCTGCCAGAACCTGTAACGACGTTCAGCTCGGATTCCGTCATCCCTTCGCGTCCAATCAGGCTGTCGGTATTGGTGGGAGTGTAGTTGCTGTTGCGTTTTTTGACATACGGAATCATGATAATTCCGATAATGCCCGACGTCAAAACGAAAATTGCAAACTGCCAAAGGAAAGGAACGTTAAAATACGCCGCGACAAACGAGGCAATTCCTCCAATAACAAACCACAGAGAAACCAGGGCAAACGTGTTAAGTTCCACAATCGCCGCCAAGACGGCAATTGTACCCCAGAGAATCATCTGCATTTGGATTTCCGTCAAATTCCAAAAATTCAAGTCTGACATTGCGTTATCCTTTCATTTTGCTGTTGGTATTACTCTTTTTTAACTCCTCTATCTGTATTATACGAAATTGTAGTCCATAAATAACGCGAAAAATTCGATTTTTTGGATTTTTTAAGAAAAATTTTATTTTTCCTGACAATTGTCTGTCAAACAAGCTTCATCGGAAATTAGAATCAGGGTTGTGAATCCGTCTCTGCCGATTCCGGGAACCCGAGGTCTTCCCCCTTGTGAATCGCCAGCCCAATCTGTTCCACGCCGCCGTTGCGTCCGTTGTACCACAAGCGCCACAGATCCGCCTGTTTGTCGTAAATGGCGAACGGCTTGTAACACGCGCTGGCGTCCCACGTTCCCGCGTCCGGACCGATAATCGGATTGGTCGGCAGCTCTTCCCAGCCTGTTACGCCGTCTTTGGAACGCGCAATCCCGATTCGCGCCAGATGTTCGTTTTCAAAACCAATATAGAACATATAGTACATGCCCTTATAGGGAAACACCTGAGCGGCGGTTACTTTATGCTGTTCCCATTTGACGTTTTTATTCGCCTTGAAAATTGGATTGTCGGGATGTTTCGTCCAATGGACGCCGTCCGGACTTGTCGCGTACCCCAGGGCGTTAGGCTCGTACTGCTCGCCGGCTGAATACCACATTTTGAACGTCTTTTCCGACTCGTCCCAAAGAACGTGAGGACACATTACCGCAACGCCTTCCCATGGCAGTTGAGAGACAAGAACCGGCTCGCTTTGAACCCGCGTCCAGTTGACGCCGTCCGGACTGACCGCGTACCCAATCTTCGACCCGATATTCCCTTTGAGCACCTGCCCGGTGTACCACATGTGATATTTACCGTCTTTGAACACGACGCCAATCCGATTGACAATCCCTTCCCAGCCGCCGGCAGGCGAGAGAACGATTTTAGGCTCAGACCAATGAATTCCGTCTTTGCTTTCCGTATACCCGATCGACTTTTTCGGACGCCAGGAAAACCACATCTTGAACGTATCGCCTTCCTGCAGAACGCAGATGTCGAAACACGTTCCGAGTTTTCCGCCCAAAACCGGGTTGCCAGAATACTTCTCCCACCCGGTCGACGTCTCCGCCTGAACGGAAACCGGGAAGAACGCTGTCGCTATAAGCAGCGCTGCAAACAAATGGACCTTAAACGAATTCATAATATAACCTTTCTGAATATTTGAGGACAACGAAACAGACGCTTCTTGCATCTATATGTCTATTGTACAGATTTTAACATAGCGAGAATCAAAAAGCAAGCGGTAGACGGAGATATTGAGTTGAGCCCGGTTCGCGGGCGTATCGCCCGCCGAAGGGAACCTCACGCAAAGTCCGCGAAGTCCGCAAAGAAATGAAAGGCGGTAATTGAGCTCTCTGTTCCTATCCCCACGTCTTTAGACGTGGGAGAGAAAAACAATTCAAAAAACGTAGCCCCCAGATTTATCTGGGGGACTAGGCAAACGTCCCTCCCCAAACGCTTCCCTCCCTGTCCCCTCCTCGCCCCGTTAGTGGCGAGGAGGGGACAGGAATTAGCGCGTTATATTATTCTTTTATGCCGTATTTAATCCCACGCCTAAAGGCGTGGGCTACGATTTTGATTATAAGTCGTTCCTCACAGCTAAAGCTATGAGGAACCCTCCCCCCCCCATTTTCCTCTTGCTCCACACCGCGAAAAAATATATAATTATTGTATTCAATTCAAAGACAACCGAGGATTAAAACCATGTCAACTCGAAACATCTCAGCATTTGCCCTGTTGTTTGCCGTTCTTTTTATCGCCTGCGGAGCGAGAGCGGAACAGCTGGGCGCTAACCCGGAAGCGGAAGCCTTATACGAACGCGGCAACGACTATTTTCAGGGCGACAACGGAACGCCCATAAACAAAGAGGAAGCGTTTAACTGCTGGAAGAAGGCGGCGGAAATGGGACACGCCCCGTCTCAACACAGGCTTGCATACTGCTATCTTTTTGGCGAAGGGATCGCTCAAGATTTGGATAAGTCAATAGAATGGTGGCGCAAATCCGCAGAGCAGGGATGCGTAAAAGCGCAATTTAATCTGGCTATGTGTTATTCTAAGGGAATTGGCATTGCTCAAGATAGCGTAGAAGCCGTCAAATGGTTTCGCAAAGCGGCAGAACAAGGAGATGCAGACTCACAATACGGTCTTGGTTCTTGTTATTACAAAGGTTTAGGCGTGGTTAAAGACTATACAGAAGCCGTGAAATGGTTTCGAAAAGCGGCTGAGCAAGGAAATATGAAAGCACAATTGGGTTTGGGCTTTTGTTATAATCAGGGAACAGGCGTTGAAAAGAACGATGAAGAAGCTGTAAAATGGTATCGCAGCGCTGCGGATCAGGGAGAAGTTCAAGCTCAACACAATCTTGGCATTCATTATCTTGAAGGTTTAGGCATTGGTCAAGATAAAGCCGAAGCGGTGAAATGGTTCCGCAAAGCGGCGGATCAGGGAGATGCTGAATCACAAGCGAGTCTTGGCGCATGTTATTGTATGGGCATTGGCGTTGATCAAGATTATACCGAAGGTGTAAAATGGTTTCGCAAAGCGGCTGAGCAGGGAAACGCGCAAGCTCAATACAATCTTGGCATTTGTTATACCAAGGGTATTGACGTAACTCAAGATAAAACTGAAGGCTTGAAATGGCTTCGCAAAGCGGCAGATCAGGGAGACGAAGACGCCAGTAACGCTATAAAAGCGTTTTACATAGACTAATCCAGTCCGTCTGTCGTTGTCTGTATCTTACATCTTGCAAACCGGGAGAGAACAAATATAATAATTGGTAGTTTTATAGAATTGCGTAATCCAACATAAAACAAGAAACCGAAATCATGACAACTCGAAATATCTCAGCGTTCGCCCTGTTGTTTGCCGTTCTTTTTATCGCCTGCGGAGCGAGAGCGGAACAGCTGGGCGCTAACCCGGAAGCGGAAGCCTTATACGAACGCGGCAACGACTATTTTCAAGGCGACAACGGAACGCCCATAAACAAAGAGGAAGCGTTTAACTGCTGGAAGAAGGCTGCGGAAATGGGACACGCCCCGTCTCAACACAGGCTTGCATACTGCTATCATTTTGGCGAAGGGATCGCTCAAGATTTGGAAAAAGCAATAGAATGGTGGCGCAAATCCGCAGAGCAGGGATGCGTAAAAGCCCAGTTTAGTCTGGCTGCTCGCTATTATGAAGGCGCAGGAGTTGAAAAGAATTTGGAAGAAGCCGTCAAATGGTTTCGTAAAGCGGCTGAGCAAGGTCATGCAGGCGCTCAATGCAATCTTGGCTTTTGTTTGTTTAATGGCAAAGGAGTTACTCAAGATAAAGCTGAAGCCGTGAAATGGTATCGTAAAGCGGCGGAGCAGGGAAATGCGCAAGCGCAGAACAATCTTGGAGCTTGCTATTTTGCAGGCGAAGGGGTTTCTCGGGATTTTTCAGAAGCTGTAAAATGGTGTCGTAAAGCGGCGGAGCAGGGTTGTGTAGAAGCGCAATACAGTCTTGGGCTTTATTATCAAGAGGGGTCAGGCGTTAGTCAAGATAACGCCGAAGCGGTGAAATGGTTTCGCAAAGCGGCAGAACAAGGCTATCCAGAAGCGCAATACTGTCTGGCTCTTTGCTATTTATCAGGCAAAGGCGTTGCTCAGGATGACGCCGAGGCTGTAAGATTGTTTCGCAAAGCGGCAGAGCAAGGCGACTTGGAAGCGCAGCATAATCTTGGCGTGCTTTATTACAATGGCGTAGGCGTGGAAAAAGACTATACAGAAGCCTTGAAATGGCTTCGTAACGCCGCGGCGCAAGGAAGTGAAAAATCTGCTTTATTTATAAAGGAATTTTACGAAAACTAATCCCCTGTAACCCTATTCTTCCTGCGTTCCGGTAAAGAACTGCTCGCAAAGGGACAGGAACTCGGCTTTCGTTTCGACTTTGGCAATAGAGTTCCGGAAGTCGTGCGAGTTCGGCATTCCGTCTGCGTACCGGCAGACGATTTTTCTCATGTTGACAACGGCGTCGCGTTCGTTGAGCGATTCGAGTGTCAGTTCAAAGTGCCGACGAACCAGTTCCAGACGGTTTGCGTCGGCAATTTCGGACTCAACCATCAGCCCCATCGCGAGGGCGATGTTACGAAAAATCCAAGGCTTTCCCAGGCACCCGCGACCGATCATAATGCCGTCGACGGGATAGTTGTTCAGACGGTTGAGCGCGTCGTCGACCGTTCTGATATCGCCGTTGCCAACCAGAGGGATATTCTTCAAAACGGCTTTGACTTTTGCGATTTCGTCCCAGTTTGCCGTTCCGGAATAGCCCTGCGCCGCCGTCCGACCGTGAACGTAAACCGCCGCCGCGCCCGCCGATTCCGCCGCCTGAGCGACCTCGCAGGCGGTAATTCGATTTGGCTTCGTTCCCAGCCGCATTTTCACTGTAACAGGCGTTGGAGCGCACGCGTCTACCGTAAGACGAACAATCTTTTCAACCTGCTCCGGGAAATCGAGCAGATACGACCCGCTTTGAGATCGCTGCGCCACCGTCGGCGACGGACAGCCAAAGTTGATGTCGACAACAGAGACGTTCCAGATTTGCGCCAGAACCCGCCCGACTTCCGCCAGATTCTCCGGGACGTTGTCCCAAATCTGAACGGCGACCGGCCGCGTTTCCGTTGGAATTCCCCACAGCCGGGGCGGGGAATGCCGCAGATTCTTTTCAATCTGAATAAAAGAGCGGGCGTTGACCATTTCGGTCGTTGTCAATCCGCACCCGCCGCACAGACGGATCATCTCCCGAAACGCATAACCGCTAAACCCCGCCATGGGAGCCTGAATCAACGGCGTTTCAAGTTGAACGTTACCTATTCTCATGACGTTTACGGGGTTAAGCTGCGGACTTGACGGATTCTATCCAGCTGTCGATTGACGTTGAAATAGAATCAATCCAATGTTTTGAATCTGAGGCGCTTTGCGTATTGACAATAGCGTCGTACAGGGTTAAAAGAGTTCTGTGTTCAAATCGTTTTCCTTTCTGTTTGAGGAAAACAATCATTTTCAGAATCTCTAACAGTTGACTGATCGACAGGGGGACAATTCTCTGTCGCTGACCTTCGTATTCGTATTTGGAGGCAATCCAAAAAGTATTGGCGGTATCCTGATGCAGCTTTGGCGAGATAAACAGACAATACGACGGCTTGTCAGAAAAGCGGTTTTCGTAGTCGCGTAAATGCCGCATCACCGGCTGACCTTCCGCATACCATTGATTGCGACCGGTAAGCATGGTAACTTCACAAATGCCTCGGAAAAGCTGATATTCGTACTCTATATCCGGCACGTTGGCGGCAGCTGTAAAAAGCAGGTCGTTGTCGTCTCCCAAAGGCGCGTTATTCTGAATTCGAATGGCGTCATTAATAATATTCAACGCGATAGCAGCATATTTTTCCAATGCAATGCTGGGCTTTTCCGGCAGATGAGAGATGTTTTCCAGTTTGTAAATAATCTCCTCAATTCTGGGAATGTCCGCCAGCTCTCGCTTTGATAATTGAAATTGTAAATCAGAGCGAATCTGGCGCAATTCAATGATTTGCTTTTCGAGTTCCTGTTTTGTGTTCCCCAGAGAACGCTCTGTATGAGACAATTGCAGCGATTGCTCCAGGCTGGAAATTTCCGTAACGATCTGTTGAGCAATCAACCGTAATTCTGCGGTGTTTTCCCACGGCAAATCGTACGTCGAAGGATCGCACATGAAGTCGATAAAATCCTTGTCGGATTCAAACTCCTTGACGCTTCCGTTTTCCTGTTCAAAGAGTTTATTCAGTTCAATTTGACGCCGTGGTTCCAAATCGACGTAATACCCGCCGCCGCGAACGTAAATGTATCGAGTTATTCGAAAATAGCGAATCGCGTTATCTGTATAATCTCTCAAATTCGATTCCGAATAATTGACATAATCTTTCAAATACTCGGACGCAAACTCTTTTTGAAACGCGGTTCTCTCCTGATACTCTTTGAATTTCTCTTTTTGAATTCTATATTGTAACAGAGCCTTTGCCGTCTTGTCAATATCTTGGTAATTAATCAGCGACAAGGCGAAAATGCCAAACTCGTCTTTGGAGATTCCCTTTTCTTTCAGTCCTTCCTCACGGCACAGCTGATTAACGCGTTGAATCAACAACAGCGTTGAAATAAACGGTTTTGTATTATAGCCGTCTTCAGCTGAAAAGTCCTTTGAACGCGGGTTCGGGTACTGCCATTGAATCATGCTGCGAAAATAGAAATCCTCGATTTCAATTTCGCCATTAATTAAACGCCAGCCCAAAGCGGTAATATGAACTTTTTTATCGATAATAAAACACAACCCGGCTTTTTCTATTGGTTTATAGGAGTTTCGCCCTCGCATAGGCGGGTCTTCATACTGCTTTGCATTGAATATCTCCTCCGCCTGCTGATACGTCAAAGAAATTTCCGGATCATTTAAAAGAGCGATCTGTTCTTCTGAAAGATTATTGTCTTCAGGAACATAGATTCGATTTTGAATTAACAGTATCTGAAATCGAACTTGCGACGCTTTGTCCCATCTTTGACCGTCCAAAGCGCTTAACACAGTCAAGAAATCCCGAATTCGATATGGGTTTCGGACGGTTGTCGACATGCTCCATAATTTCTTTGACATTGGGAGTTCTCCTATCGATAATTCCTGATTAAAACTTCTTCCGCGGAATCAGACTTGTCTTTTGTATGATAGTTTGAATTGGCGTAATTAAAATTTAAATATTCCACGAAATAACGGTCTTTTCGTTGATTAACCCAGTCGCTTAATATTGTATTTGTCTTTCCCTTGCTTTTCAAAACATTTGATAACGCAAAGCGAATATTACTCTCGTGAAGCTCGTCCAGGAAGTTCAACAAACAACGCTCGTTATCTTCATTCCAGCCGTTTTGTTCATTGTACGTTGCACAGGTAATCAAATAGGGCGGGTCGGCATAGACAAAGTCCTGCGGCGACAATTCGTCAATATTAATACTATTGAAATCCATGCACTGAAACTGGCAATCAATCGACTGAATTCTATTAATAAACTGCCAGAGTTTGTTTCGCATTTTTGAATTAAAATCTCTTTTGCCAACAGGCAAATTGAACTTGTCGTTCCTGTTAAATCGGATTTGGTTATTAAAAGAGAAAATAATTAAAACGTAAAGCAACAAGTAATAATAGGAATTACGAATATCCAACCCGTTAAATTCATCGCGCAGCTTCTGGAACCCCTCTCGATTGGCGTTTGCCAGTCCGTCTGAACCGTTGGCGTTATAATATTCATATCCATATTTCATGGAATTGGACAATTCATATTTTTGAATTACGCTCTCAATCGAATTAAAAAGAGTTTCGCTGTCCGTTTGCTGAAACCATTCAAGCAGACCTATAAGAATTTCGTTATTGTCGTTGAATACGACGCGATTTGCCGCAGCATTGCAGCCCACATTGCAGCCGCCGCAAAATAAATCGACAAACGTCTCGACCTGTTTGGGAAACAGCGGAAGTATCTGAGGCAAAAGTTTAAACTTTCCTCCGGTATAATTCAGCGGCGATGCGATTGGCGTTGTCAATGATATTACATTGTACTTTTCTGGAAATTGACCATTGTCAATATCATCGAACAACGACAAAAAACAGTCTCTCTTCATTTTGCGGTCGATTGGATTTTCCAGCGGAAAACGCTTTATACTTGGAAGAAAAAACTTCCACCTTCCCGCGAGCGGCGAGAATATCCAAAATTTCCGTGTCGGAAATCTTGGCGTTAGATCGCCCGTCGCCCTCCTCTCCCATATTGTTATAGGAAACGAGAATATAACGGGCAGAAATGTTGTTTATTAAATCTTGAAACGCCTCTGGCGCGCTGCGAGTGCAATACCGACTTTTTAACGAATCTCGATTCATTTTACGCGCCACGCCGAAGACTTCCGGCTTTTCCCAACGGGCGACGTTTTCCAAAACGTGATAGGAATCGCAATACTGCCGGGAATTATACGGCGGATCTATATAAACCAAATCGGGCTGAATCTTCCGAACCAGCGCATTCGCGTCCTCATTAAAGCATTGGTTTTCCGGATTATTGACCCAGGTTATTTCCGGAATTTTCAATTCCAGTTGAGCCAGGTTTTTAACGCCTTGACGAAACGCGTCATAATGTCCGCACGTATTGGCGATTTTATCCATTGCATAGAGCAGGGAAGCGACCAAAAACGCCCGCTCGCGAAAGTTTATCTTTTTAGCGTTGAATAACGACTCTATGTCCTCACGAATATAACCGATTTTTTTACAAACGCATTCAGTAAAGTACGTGTTACTGAAATTCTCAGACATATAATTGGATTCTTCAACGTCTGTTTGATTGTATTGCTGAATCAGTTCAATGATTTTGGATTCTGAATACGCTTCGCCTCCAAACCAGGCGATATGACACAGATAATTACTGTATAAAATATCGTTTGTAATTATCTGTTTATCGGTAAACAAAGACGAAACCGCGCCCGTTCCAGCAAAGACGTCCGCAACCGACCGGATATTCTCTCGGTACGGAGAAATAACGGAATCAATAAACTGCAGCAGACGATATTTATTTCCTAAATAACGTCTGCTGGATATTGACGCGTAACGGACGAAATTGTCAAACAGGAGTCCTTGCATTGATAATTGCGTTTATATAGTAAAAACGGATGTCGTTCCTTCGCGCGTCTGACGTTGTAACAGCGCAATAATTCCGTTCAGTTTTACTTCGGCGGGAAAATGCCACAGTTTTCCTGAGCGCGGAGGAGAACTTCTTTCGCTTTCTTTCGGGCGTTGGCAGCTCCGGCGTCGAGGATTTCCCGGACTTCTTTCGGTTTTGACGCCCATTCCGCGCGGCGTTCTCGCGCCGGACCGAAGACCTTTTCCGCAGCATCGGCGACAAGCCCTTTGACCATGCCGTAGCCGAATCCGCCTTTGGCGTAGATTTCCCGAAGCTCTGCGATTCCCTGCTCGTCTCCGAAAAGCTGGTACAGCTGGAACAGCGGGCATTCGTCCGGATTTTTCGGCTCTTCCATGGGTCGAGAGTCCGTTTGAATTCGCATGATCTTCTTTCGCAGCTGCTTTTGCTCTTCAAAGACCTGAATCGTGTTGTTGTAACTCTTGGACATCTTCTGACCGTCCGTGCCG